>NZ_CP186485.1:1595615-1914738 GCF_049348705.1 Candidiatus Paracoxiella cheracis
AGTAAACGTGTTTTCCATATTGACTATCTAGCCCCTGGACAGAAACGTCCATTTTTCGCTATGGATTCACCAAAAATGGACGTTGTATTGAGATTCTAAATTGGTTATTTCTTTTCTTCTGCTGGCGGCAAATTATGGGCGTTTAACGGCTCTTTTACTCGAGGTTTCTCGTCCGCTTGAGCCTTCTTCTCAGCTTTTTTATCGCTTTCAACTTTCTTCGCGTTCTTAGTGCTCTCTTCAACCCAATCAGCCGGAGGACTTGGTTCCTTTCCTTGCAAAATTTCCTGAATTTGTTTGTCATCGATCGTTTCGTATTTAATTAAAGCTTCCGCCATGATGTGTAATTTATCGGTGTTCGCCTCGAGCGTTTTTCGTGCTTTATCATAAGCACGATCGATGATACCGCGTACTTCTGCGTCAATTTCCTTGTTTGTAGCATCTGACACATCTTTACGTTGTGTGACAGAGTGACCCAAGAAAACTTCGCCCTCATCTTCACGATAAGTTAACGGGCCTAGTTTTTCAGATAATCCCCATTTTGTTACCATGTTACGTGCAATTTCAGTTGCTTTTTCAATATCGTTCGACGCACCTGTTGTCACGCATTCAGGGCCAAAAATAATTTCCTCGGCAATTCGACCACCAAATAGGGCTGCTAATTGGCATTCCAAACGTTTTTTGCTAACGCTATAACGATCCGTTTCAGGCAAAAACATCGTCACACCTAAGGCTCGCCCACGCGGAATGATTGTGACTTTATAAACAGGATCGTGTTCCTCCATGTTCAAACCGACAATAGCGTGCCCTGCTTCGTGATATGCTGTTAATTTTTTCTCTTCATCGCTCATCACCATCGAACGACGCTCAGCACCCATCATGATTTTATCTTTCGCTTTTTCAAGCTCGATCATGCTCACGTCTTTTTTGTTAGCACGCGCTGCAAATAATGCGGCTTCATTCACGATGTTGGCTAAATCAGCACCCGAAAATCCTGGCGTGCCGCGCGCAATCATAGCCGGGCGAACGTCATCGGCAGTGGGTACTTTACTAAGGTGCACTTTAATAATTTCTTCTCGACCTTTGATGTCGGGTAAAGGCACAACGACTTGTCGATCAAAACGACCCGGGCGCAGTAATGCAGGGTCTAATACATCGGGACGGTTGGTCGCCGCCATAACAATAATACCCTCTTTACCTTCAAAGCCATCCATCTCAACCAATAATTGGTTCAATGTTTGTTCGCGCTCATCGTGACCGCCGCCTAAACCAGCACCACGATGACGACCAACGGCATCAATTTCATCGATGAAAATAATGCACGGTGCTTGCTTTTTGGCTTGATCGAACATATCGCGCACACGCGATGCACCAACACCAACAAACATTTCCACAAAGTCAGAACCTGAAATGGTGAAGAACGGCACCTTCGCTTCACCCGCAACCGCTTTTGCTAATAATGTTTTACCCGTTCCAGGCGCACCTACCAATAAAACACCGCAAGGCATTTTACCGCCGAGTTTTTGGAATTTATTGGGATCGCGCAAGAATTCGACTAATTCAACCACTTCTTCTTTGGCTTCTTTCACTCCTGCAACATCATCAAATGTAACCTTCACTTGATCTTGATTCAGCAGACGCGCTTTACTGCGACCAAATGACATGGGGCCACCACGACTGCCACCACCTTGCATTTGGCGCATGAAAAATATCCAAACCGCAATTAATAAAAGAAACGGCGCCCAACTAATTAAAATGTGCATCAACACGCTTTGTTGTTTTGGCGGTTCACCTTTAACGCTCACACCTTTCTTCACTAAGGTGGCAGGAAGGTTTGAGTCAGGCGTTGGTAAATAAGTCGTAAACTTTTTGTTATCTTTAGTCACACCTGTGACGGTTTGATTCTGAATGACCACGCTATTGATCTTGCCCGCATCGATAGCTTTCACAAATTGCGAATACGTGTACGGAGTCGATTCTGGCTTACGTGGCCCGAAGTTACTAAAAAGGGTGATAAGCGCTACGGCAATAATCAACCAAATAAATAGATTTTTCAGCATACTATTCAAACTGTTATCCTCTTTCGAGTCCCATTGTCATTATAACCTAGAAAATTCAGTTGCGCATACATAGACTTCGCTAGATCTTGCGCGTGATGCCTTAGGCTTGCGGAGTTTGACACGCTTGAAATGTTGGCGCAACTGCACCAATACCTCATCAACCCCCGGACCTTGGAAGACTTTGGCCAAAAAGCTGCCTCCCGGCTTCAATAGTCGACCCGCACAGTCCCATGCTAATTCTAAGAGGTGCAAAGAACGGGGCTGATCGATGCTTTTCTCTCCTGATATGTTGGGGGCCATATCTGAAATAACAAGGTCTACCCATCCTGATTTTGAGCACTCCTGAACAGCCTCTTGAAGGTGTTCAAACACGGCCTCTTCATTAAAATCACCCTGAATGAACGTCACACCCGCGATCGGTTTCATGGGAAGCAAATCAACTGCAATGACTGCCCCCTTCGGCCCCACTAAATCTTTAGCGACAACCGACCATCCGCCAGGCGCTGCACCCAAATCAACAACAATCATACCGGGTTTAAAGAGGTGATCTTTCGCTTGCAGCTCAAGTAATTTGTAAGCCGCTCTGGATGGATATCCTTCCTGTTTGGCTTTCTTGACGTACTGGTCTGAAAAGTGCTCTTTGAGCCACCGTTTGCTGTCCGTCATTTACATTTCTACTGCCAAATCCATTCGGCGCTGCTGCCTGATTAGGTGCGACCAAATATTAAGATAACTGTTGAGTTCTTGCCGTGCTGATTTTAAGAGCTTACGATAGTTTCGGCGTCGAGAAAAACTCGCTTTTGATGCACGCAATCGACGATATTCTTTTTCTAAGCCTTCAATTCGATTTAACAAGCTATTAATTTTTTCGCGCACGGGCGCAATCATATTATTAATTTGCTCTGAAAAAGACGTGTTTTTCTCTTCCATTTGCAGTCGATAACGGATGATGCGGTCAGAGCTGATTCGATTTAGATCTGACACCAATCGAAGTTTTGATAGTCCGTAAATCGTCCATTTTGTGGGATCAAAATGGAAGGCACGAACGCCATTACGATAATCCCGCGGGAATTGATGATGAAAATTATGAAAACCTTCACCATAGGTAAATAACGCCGTCATCCAATTATCAACGCCAGATTGACGATCGGAATAGTTTCGTTTGCCCCATAAATGACAAACTGAATTAATACAGAATGTGAGTTGATGATTCACGGCGATGCGCAATGCACCCGCAACGATCAAACCACCCAATGCATCGCCCCATAAAGCAGCAATCGCCGCTGGAACGCCAAATCCCATGATGACACCTAGCCAGGGGAAAAATCGATGCTGGAATCTAACGAGCGGATCAGCACTCAAATCTTCCACATTGCTAAAGTCTCGCTTTTCAGGTTCTAGCATGAACAACCAACCGATATGCGCCCACCAAAAACCTCTTTTAATGCTGTAAGGGTCTTTGTCAGTATCGGTATAGAGATGGTGATTGCGATGATCGGTACACCACTCCAAGGCGCTGCCTTCAAACGCCGATGTTGATAATAGCAATAAAATCAATCGGATAGGCCATGTAGCCTTATACGTTTTATGCGAAAAGAGACGATGGTAACCGGCTGTGACCGATACCCCAGATATAAATAGATATGAGCCCGCTAGTACCCACGTTGGCCAGCGAACTAGACCGTAGACACACAGCAACGCCGTCCCAGCAACACCCGCCACAAGCGTTATTACTATAAACAGCGTATTGAGCCAATTGATTCGTTTTAAAAAATTCATACGCACATCTTAACGCATGATTAACATAAGTCAATGTTAGAGCGATCACCTAGGGACACTTTTCATTTAGAATCAGGATTACCCGAGTTGAAAAAACCCTTATAATGGCAATCATCATATAACCCATTAATTATCAGGATGATAGGATGTCGACACTTATTAAATACGCTTTGCTAACGATCTTATTTATCACGCTCCCACTTTCACTATTTGCCGCACAACAAATCTACTTCCATTACCGAGGCGGCAAACCCAACTCTACCGCCCTGAAAGATGGGAAATTGCATATCTTTTTTTGTGGCACAGGCGACCCCCAAGCAAATATGCAGGTTATTCGAAAACCCTCCTGCTTGGCCATCATCGTCGATAATAATTTCTTTTTGATTGATTCTGGTGAGGGCAGCATACAAACCTTAGCGGCGATGGGCTTGCCGATTGGCAGTATCGATAAAGTCTTTTTCACACACTATCACTCCGATCATATTGCTGGACTCGGTCAAATCGTTAATGCTTCGTGGATGTGGGGACGAAAAGTTCCGTTTATTGCTTATGGCCCCAAAGGCATTAAACGCACTACTCAGTCAATCAATGATCTTTACCAACACGATGTGCAATATCGTGTGGCTAACCGAGCTGGTGCTTTAAATGCAAATCTTGGGAAAGTGTATCCAAAAGAAATACCCACTCGTAATACTCCACAACTGGTTTATCAAACCAAAAATATCCGCCTCTATGCTTTTAGAGTCGATCACAACCCTGCCATTCCTGCCTTGGGTTACGTGCTCTATTATAAAGGCTGCAAGATTGTAATCAGTGGCGACACAAAAATTACAGGCACACTCGCAGAGCAAGCTAAAAACGCTACTGTACTTATCAACGAAGCATTTAGCCGCTATTTTTACGATCAAACAATAAAAGCGATTAAAAAAGATAATCCTAAAAATGCCAAACAACTCATTTTACATGAAAACGAAACGAAGCAATATCACAGCGATACGCTATTGCTTGCAAAAATGGCGCAAGCAGATCCAAGCGTGTCGCGATGCTCGTGATAGATTATTGCCATCCCTGTCAATAATCGACTCGCAATACGCGACAACTTAAATAGCCGCGGACGTCCTCGTCGCCCGCGCTCCGCGACCTCACGGCTCGACTACGCACGGGCTCTCAAATGACTTGACGGCTCGTAAAGATTTTTTGCAGTCGCTTACGCTCGGCAAAAAATCCGAGCCTACCGCGGAATACGCGCCTTCGCTTCGCTCTCCATGGCGCGCATCGATGTAAAATATGTTTTTCTCACCCATTTAGTTCCTGCCATTCCCAATACTCAAGAAGCAAAGGATGAATTTATGGATGGCATGAAACAGTTTTATAACGGCAATTTACAGATTGCCGATGACCGAGATGAGCTTGTCATCAGTAGTGCAAATTCAAGTAAGCAGTGTCTCGTTAAATATGTTCCCAATAAAAATGATGGTTATAAAATTTATAAAAATTCACACGGGAGTCTTCGGTGTGTTGAGAATTGTTAGAGCGTCCAACCTCAACTAGCAAGCAATTGAAATTCACATCGATAATCACATCATGCCAAGCTGTAACTTAGCAACATCTGACATCATGCTACGATCCCAAGGTGGATCAAAAACAATATCGATGTGAGCATCACTCACTTCAGGCACATCCAAAAGCTTTATCTTTGCGTCCTCTGCAATCACAGGGCCCATACCACAGCCTGGCGCGGTCAATGTCATCACAACATTCACACGATGCGTATCATCATTTAATTTTTCGATTTCGCAATCATAAACCAGCCCCAAATCCACAATATTCACGGGAATTTCAGGGTCATAAACCGAATGCAACTGTGCCCACACTTTATCTTTAACGCTTGCAGCTTCGGGCAAATCATCCAGCGGATTATGAATTTCGCGACCGAGTGCATCGGCATCCTTCGCATCGATACGCGCTAAATTACCATAGACATTAACGGTGAATGAACTTCCCAACGATTGTGTAATCTTCACTTCCGTGCCTTTGGGCAGCATCATCGGTGCACCGGCCGGCACCAACAAAGCCATCGTATCGCGATTTAAAACCACTATTTCGTTAGTCATCGTCAGCGTCTTCTTTTAAATTAAAACTTTCTCCACAACCGCACTCACTCGCCACGTTGGGATTATTAAACTGCAATTGATGTTGACCGAATTCTTTTTTGACAAAATCCAATGTGGTGCCTTTGATGATATCGACACACGCTGGATCAATAAAAACCTGTAACCCTTGTGGCGTTGTAATTTTTATGTCGCCCGATTTTATGTCATCAACAATTTCCGGATTGTACATAAAACCCGAACATCCGGTAATTTTCACTGATAAACGAAATCCGATGCCACTACCGCGTTGCTCGATAATTTTATGAATATGCGCAACAGCCGCATCAGTCAATGTTATAATTGTTTTCTCATCAACCCTATTCACCATCTAATCTCCAATTCCCAATCCTTCACGCATCGTATGCCAACACAATGTCGCACACTTAACACGCATAGGATATTCCGAAACCCCTGCTAACACCGCTAATTTTCCAAGTTTTTCTGCGACAGAATGATTTTTATTGGTAAGCAAGTCGTGAAAATTATCAAAGCACTCTTTGGCTTGCGCGATAGTTTTTCCCTTCAATGCCTCTGTCATCAAAGAAGCCGATGCCATGGAAATAGCACATCCACTACCTTCAAAACTCACATCTTCCACGAGACCATTTTTTTCCAATAAATAAAGCGTCAAACGATCACCGCACAACGGATTAAAACCTTCTTTTATGTGATTAGCCTGATCCAGTCGTCCAAAATTACGAGGGTTACGACCGTGATCGATAATAACTTGCTGGTATAAATCGTTTAAATCTGACATGTTATTTTTTCCGGAATAATGCGATGACTTTATGTAAACCAGCAACAAGCCGATCAACTTCTTGCTTATTGTTATAAACACCAAATGACGCGCGTGCTGTTGCTGCCACATTAAATCGCTCCATTAAGGGCATGGCACAATGATGTCCTGCACGTATCGCGATGCCTTCGTGATCTAAAATGGTCGCGATATCATGCGAATGCGCTTGCTCCATAACAAACGAAATAACGGCTGCCTTATTCGGCACGTTGCCAATAATACGCAACCCTGGAATTTGTTGCAGTAATTCACTTGCATAGTGTGTCAAAGCAGATTCATGCGCAGCAATAGCCTCAAAACCAATATTATTCACGTAGTCGATCGCGGCGCCCATACCAATAATACCCGCCATGTTCGGTGTGCCCGCTTCGAATTTTTGCGGCAGCACCGTATATTCTGTTTTTGAAAAACTCACCCGACTAATCATGGCACCACCGCTTTGATAAGGTGGCATTTGATTAAGCCATTTTGATTTGCCATACAAAACACCTACCCCTGTAGGACCATAGAGTTTGTGACTTGAAAAAGCATAAAAATCACAATCCAAGTCCTGCACATCAACATGCATGTGTGATACAGCCTGTGCGCCATCTAATAAAACGGGAATATCGTGTTGATGCGCTATTTTAATCATTTGTTTAACAGGGTTAATCGTTCCCAGCACATTTGACATATGTGCCAAACTTACTAACTGAGTTTTATCACTCATGAGTGATTCATAATGCTCAAGATCTAACGAACCATCATCATTCACGGGTATGACTTTCAACGTAGCGCCCGTTCGCTCACATAATATTTGCCATGGCACAATGTTTGAATGATGCTCCATCGCCGAAATAATAATTTCATCGCCCGCTTTTATCTTTAACAAACCAAAACTAGACGCTACTAAATTAATCGCATCGGTCGTGCCACGCGTAAATATAATTTCATGTAAATGTGGCGCATTAATAAAGTCTTTAACCTTTTGACGCACGGCCTCATAAGCTGCCGTTGCTCTTTCACTTAATGAATAAACACCACGGTGCACATTCGCATTATCATACTTGTAATAATGCTCGACGACATCAATCACTGCCTGTGGTTTTTGCGAAGTCGCACCACTATCCAAATAAGCCAGCGGCTTACCATGCACTTTTTGTTTTAAAAGCGGGAAATCTTTTCTAATGATTGAGACATCAAATTTTTTCATGATGACAATCTCCACAACACTGTTTTACCGCCAATTGATTCACAACGTGGCGATTGAGTTTTTCAGCAATCGCGGGTTGTCGAATTTGTTCTAGTATTTCGTTAGCAAATGCACACGTCAATAAATGATGCGCCATATCATCGTCAATACCACGGCTGCGCAAATAAAATAATGCCTGCTCATCAAGCCGACCTACCGTTGCTCCATGGGCGCATTGCACATCATCAGCATAAATCTCCAACTCAGGCTTGGCATCAATTTCAGCGTGGGCAGATAATAATAAATTTTGATTGGATTGTAGTGCTTTAGTTTTTATCGCATCTTCATGCACGATAACACGGCCATTAAACACCGCGCGAGATTTACCATCGATAATGCCTTTATAATTTTGCTCACTTGAACAGTGCGGCACACGATGATCAATGCGGCTGTGATTATCGATATGGCGCTCATTATCCAAATGATACAACCCCAACAAACGGCATTGCGAGCCTGCTTCGTTCAGCGAATAATTTAAATCATCGCGACTCAAAGACGCACCGGTTGCAATCGTTGTTGTTGAAACAACACTATCTTTTTGCTGGCAAATAATCGTATTGGCAATGTGAAAAGCCTGTTTTGCCTCATTTTGCAGCTTAAAATGTTGCACTCGCGCATTTTGCGCAGCAGATATCTGCGTCACCACATTATTAAAATAAGCGGCACTTGTCTGGCCAACATATTCTTCAAAAAAAGTAACCTCACTATTTTCGCCCACATCGATAAAATGACGCGGATGATTCATGAGTTGTCGATCATCCGTTTGCAAATAGATTAAATGAATAGGATGTTCGATATAATTATTTTTCGGGATCGATAGATATAATCCATCGGTCATCAACGCCGCATTTAAAGCCGAAAACGGTGTTTGATACTGCGCAGGAATCTGCAACGCTTGATTAACCGTGCTTACAGTGACCGCGGTTGGCAAATTGTTTACTGTTGAAAGCACTGGCGCATAACGCCCGTTCACAAACACAATAATATGAGGTGATTCGATTTTTAGAGGACGAATATCCACATCACTAGAAACTTCGTGTGATAACGTGAAGGCTTGTTTTGCAATGGCAGAAACATCGGTATATTTCCAATCCTCTACTTTGCGATTCGGAAACCCTTGCTTTATAAACTCTTGTAATTGCGCATGTTGCCAATCGGTAAATTCAACGTGACGATTAGCGCTATTTGCAGCTTGCATCGCTTGCAAAGTAGCGAATTCCCACGCTTGATTGACGATAGATTCTCTCATTGCACCTCCAAGGTGACTTCATCCATCAACCAACCATAACCTTGTTTTTCTAATTCTAAGGCTAACGATTTATCGCCTGATTTTACGATTTGACCATTCACCAATACATGCACAAAATCAGGTTGAATATAATTCAACAAGCGTTGATAGTGGGTAATCACAATGATTGCTCGCTTTTCATCGCGCAATTGATTGACACCATTGGCAACTGTTTGCAGCGCGTCGATATCCAATCCAGAATCTGTTTCATCTAAAATAGCAAGCTTCGGCTCTAACAATAACATCTGTAAAATTTCATTACGCTTTTTTTCACCGCCTGAAAATCCTTCATTGACCGAGCGTTTTAAAAATTTTTCATCCATGCCGACTGATCCCAATTTTTCTTTGACGAGCGCCATAAAATCTAGTGCGTCCAGTTCCGACTCACCACGTTTTTTTCTGATGCTGTTGAACGCCGTTTTCAAAAAATATAAATTATTAACGCCGGGAATTTCGACAGGATATTGAAATGCTAAAAACAAGCCTTTCGCCGCACGATCTTCTGGTGCTAGCGATAATAAATCGTTTCCATCAAAGTCCACATGCCCTTCCGTCACTTCATAGCCGTCTCGACCCGTTAAAATAGAAGCGAACGTACTTTTACCCGAACCATTTGGCCCCATGATGGCATGCACTTCACCTGGATTGACTGAAATATTCAAACCACGAAGAATTTCATTATTTTCAACACGTGCATGTAAATTTTTAATCGTTAACATTGTTTCTTCTCCAAAGGACCTTACCCTACGCTTCCTTCCAAGCTCACTTCCATTAATTTTTGTGCTTCAACCGCAAATTCCATCGGCAATTCTTGAAAAACTTGTTTACAAAAACCATTCACAATCATCGACACCGCATCTTCTTCAGAAATACCGCGCTGACGACAATAAAATAACTGGTCTTCCCCAATTTTTGATGTCGTGGCTTCGTGCTCAATACGCGCCGTGGGATTGCTCGCCTCAATGTAAGGAAATGTATGAGCACCACAACGATTGCTTAATAATAACGAATCACACTGACTGTAATTACGCGCATTTTCAGCACCGGGCGCCACTCGCACCAAACCACGATAGCTATTTTGACCTTGCCCTGCTGAAATACCTTTTGAAATAATCGTGCTCTTCGTATTTTTTCCGATGTGAATCATTTTCGTGCCGGTATCGGCCTGCTGAAAATTATTCGTTAGCGCTACCGAATAAAACTCTCCAACGGAGTTATCACCCTGTAAAATAACGCTTGGATATTTCCACGTTATCGCTGATCCTGTTTCAATTTGCGTCCATGATATTTTAGAATTAACGCCGCGACAAGCACCGCGCTTTGTCACAAAATTATAAATACCACCTTTACCCTTTTCATCGCCCGGATACCAATTTTGCACCGTCGAATATTTAATTTGAGCATTATTGAGCGCAACCAATTCGACAACTGCCGCGTGTAACTGATTTTCATCGCGCATGGGTGCAGTACAACCTTCCAAATAACTCACATAACTGCCTTCATCTGCGATAATTAACGTTCGTTCAAATTGACCCGTGTTTGCCGCATTAATTCTAAAATAAGTCGATAATTCCATCGGGCAACGTACACCTTTTGGAATATAGACAAACGAACCATCGCTAAACACTGCTGAGTTTAATGTCGCAAAAAAATTATCGCGATACGGAACAACACTTCCTAAATATTTTTCGACTAATTCAGGGTGCTTTTGCACCGCTTCTGAAAACGAACAAAAGATAACGCCCGCCTCAGATAGTTTTTCTTTAAATGTAGTTGCGACCGAAACGCTATCAAACACCGCATCCACCGCAACACCGGCTAAACGTTCACGCTCGTGCAACGGAATACCGAGTTTATCGTAGGTTTCGAGTAACTTTGGATCGACTTCGTCTAAACTTTTTGGCGCATCTTTTTTCGATTTAGGTGCTGCATAATAACTAATTACTTGATAGTCGATCGGCGCGCAATTAACGTGTGCCCAACGCGGGGCTGCCATCGTTAACCAATGACGATACGCACGCAATCGCCAATCTAACATAAATTGTGGCTCATTTTTTTTCGCAGAAATGTGGCGAATCACGTCTTCATTTAAACCTGGTGGCAGTACATCAGATTCAATGTCGGTCACAAAACCATGTTCGTACGTTTTGTTGACGATTTTATCTAAATATTTATCCTGACGCTGCATGTTATTCTGTCCTCACTTTCTTTGTTTCCTTTAATTCACGAAATCGTAGCGGCTCCGCTAATGGGCGATTCATGTCTGCTAAACTCAGACTATCTAGAGCGTTAAATACAACGCGATTAATCACCTGCCAATTCCCGCGCAACTCACACACATCACCCCGCGTACAACAGTCTTCTTCTTTACTGCATTCAGTCATTGCCGGTCGACCATCGATAGCCGTGATGATTTCCGCCAAACTAATCGCTTCAGGATGATTCAACAGTTGATAACCGCCATTCACACCTCGCACCGAGTTGACCAAGCTCGATTCGTTGAGAAGTTTGAGGATTTTACTGACAGTCGGCGCTGAAATGCGTGTTTCAGCGGCAATCTGAGTAGCACTGAAATGTCCCCTAGATTTTGACGCCAAAAAACTCATGATGACCGTCGCATAGTCCGCTAATCTACTGATTTTAAGCATATTTTACCTCGTAACACAGAGCGCGAATGCTTATAGGAATAATATAGTACCACAGTTGTACTATATCGCAACGCCCCCTCTTCCCTTCAATTGCTTGCTAATACGAGAAGGGGTTTGTCTTTCATTGGACTTTGGATAAATTTATAAAAATAATTAAAAATTGCTTGACATAGAAACCGAAAAAAAATTTTACGTTGTAAACAACGTTTGTTCGAAAAAATAAAATAAGGAACAAACGATGTTAGCGACAGAAAAACTAAAACAATTCCGTACATTCCTCTACAACATCTTCCCCGCGCGACGCGATGCCAATATGAATTTACTCGATGCCCTTTCAAGCCATGGCCATCGCTGCAAAACACCCATAGAATTATGTGAATCGCCATACTTTGAACGTGAATACAGTAGTATTACCGATGCGATTAGCGATGGTTTGTCGGTAGCAAATTGTTGGGATAGCATGATGAAAATACAATAACCTCAGTTCTGGATAACTGCGTATAAATTATTCTTTATATTGTTGGTTTTTATTCCTGGTTTGTTTGGTCGCCAAGAATAGGCAATTAGCGCTGCAAGGGTATTGACTAAAAAATTAATCGGACTACGATGACGCGAATGCTCAACATGATACAAGTTTTTCAACTGATCGATAATCGTTTCTACGATGCCACGTTGTTTTAGGAAAAACTTTTCAAATGCAGAAAGCATTTTGTTCTTCATATTTTTACGGACTTTTGTCACAAATTTTAAATCGTGTTTTGCCAAATCGTCCGCAAGATCTTTTCCAAGATACCCTTTATCGCCAGCGCCCAACCCCTTTAAATTAGCCATTAATTTTCTAACAACAGCGCGATCATCCACGTTCCCTTTCGTTAAACAAAAACGGATTAATTCCCCTTGATGATTAATCACAATATGTAGTTTAAAGCCGTAAACCCAGCCCATTGTGCTTTTACTGCGTTTAGCAATGCCTTTGAAAACCTTGTTTCGATAAATTCGTTTATTGTGGCATACGCGTAGTGTAGTTGAGTCAATATAATACAATCCCGTGTGTTTGCCCTTTCTCGAAAGCAAATAGGCGGCGAGCATCATTAGCGCTGCTGATTGGCAGGCGACAAAACGTGTGTAACTCAGCGCCGTAGGAAAATACTTCTTCATGTCTTGTAAAACACATCCACAATAAAAATCCTTAAATGTGCGATAGTGACTCATTTGAAACAACACAATGATGGTGCCAATTTCAGACAAGCTCATTTGCATCGCTCGATCTCGTTTTCTGTCTGGGTTCGGTAGCAAATACTTTGATTGACCTTTCAAATAATCCTTGCAAAAATCATCCATATCACAAAAAATCTCCGTGACCGGTGCCAACATGATTAACTCCTGTTACATTATTTAGCTGTAATTTTGGAGCTAAATTTTAGCGGTTCCGGTCTTTTTTTCAATTATTTCATTCACTTATTCCTTTTCTTATACAGAACTCAGGTTAGTTTATCTAATTCTTTTTCTTGTGCCAAATGCTTTGCATCAAGAAAAGTTTGCATGGGTGTTTTTCCATAACAACGCTCGCCGGAATGGGGCCTGACCTCATTATATGTTTTGATCCACGCATCAACGTCTTGTTGTAATTCCTCTAGGGAACGATATATTTTTTTTCGAAAAGCAACATCATACGATGCGCGCCATGGAGAGCGAAGCGAAGGCGCGTATTCCGCGGTAGGCTCGGATTTTTTGCCGAGCGTAAGCGACTGCAAAAAATCTTTACGAGCCGTCAAGTCATTTGAGAGCCCGTGCGTAGTCGAGCCGTGAGGTCGCGGAGCGCGGGCGACGAGGACGTCCGCGGCTATTTAAGTTGTCGCGTATTGCGAGTCGATTATTGACAGGGATGGCAATAATCTATCACGAGCATCGCGACACGCTTGAAATTCTTGTTTAATCGTTTTATGAAAACGTTCACAAATACCATTGGTCTGCGGAGAACGTGCGCGTGTTTTCGAATGGTCAATGTCTTCAACTGCTAAATAAAGTTGATAGGCGTGGTTCTCAATTTTTCCACAATATTCCGCCCCGCGATCCGTGAGCATACGCAGCAATCGGATACCTTGCTCATTAAACCATGGCAATACACGTTCATTTAATAAATGAGCTGCCGTCATCGCTGTTTTCTCCGTGTATAACTTGGCAAAAGCGATTCTGCTATAGGTATCGACAAAAGTCTGCTCATAAATACGGCCAACACCCTCGATGCGCGCCATGGAGAGCGAAGCGAAGGGGCGTATTCCGCGGCAGGCTGGGATTTTTTGCCGAGCGTAAGCGACTGCAAAAAATCTTTACGAGCCGTCGAGTCAGTTTAGAGCCCGTGGGTAGTCGAGCCGTGAGGTCGCGGAGCGCGGGTGAGGAGGACGTCCGCGGTTATTTAAGTTGTCGCGTATTGCGAGTCGATTATTGACAGGGATGGCAATAATCTATCACGAGCATCGCGACACGCTTGCCAGGAATAAAAACCAACAATATAAAGAATAATTTATACGCAGTTATCCAGAACTGAGGTTACAATATGAACATGTGAGTCATAGCGATGACCGTGTGATCATTATTGCGGATACGACACCACAGTCGCGTCAAAGTGCACACTGTGTTGAAGATCGCCATGTGGTTTACAGCCCTAATCCAGCACCGGGTAACAAACCGATTACCATTGGACATGAATATTCAACGGTATCACTATTGCCCAATGATGGTGCAGCTCAAGAAAAGCATTGGTTAGTTCCACTGGATACGAGGCGCGTTAAAAGCGATGAAAAAGGCAATGTAGTTGGGATGCAGCAAATTAACCGTTGTATTGCAGACTTAGCGCTTACTCATAAATTGGTGGTTAGCGTGGCTGATTCAAAATATGGTACAGAAGCTTGCCGTAAACTGGTTAGCGAAAATCCCAATTGGGTACATCTTTTCCGTTTTAACAGTACCCGTAATGTTTTCGCGCCCGCATCAATAGAAGATAATACCTCAGGAAGTATAAAACGCTATGGTGATGCGATGAAACTAAACGACAGCACGACTCACCGTGAATCCGATGAGATTGTGCAGCAACCCATTACAACCCGCAGTGGCAAAACTTACCAATTGGAGATTAAAATATGGCGTGACCAATTACTGCGTGGTTCAAAGCAATTTAAAGGATATGAGCATCCTGTTACTGTTGTGCAATTGGTTGCGGTTGATGCTAACGGTAAATCTTTATATAAAAATCCACTCTGGTTAGGACTCGCTGGTGAACGACGTAATGAAATCACAGCATTAGAAGCGTATCACTATTACGATAGACGCTATGACATTGAACACTACTTTCGTTTTGGTAAAGACAAACTGTTATTTGACCGATACCAAACACCGGATGTTAAGCACGAAGAAGATTGGTGGCGGATGACAGCATTAGCGTATACGCAACTTTATCTAGCGAGGAATCTTGCCCCGATTTTACCGAAAAAATGGGAGCGGTATTTGCCGAGCTTCCAAGTGGATAACGAAAAACCATCAATAACTGCGACCCCTTCACAAACGCAACGGGGTTTTTCTACGGTGCTTGATACCGTTGGCACGCCTGCTAATCTCTGCAAACCACGCGGTAATCCGCAAGGCAGAACCAAAGGTGATACGCAGGGGAAACGCACGCGACATCCTGCTATTTTCAAAAATAGCAACTCAAAAATTAAAACGATTCAGAGGACTGAAGAAAAGACGCAAAACTCAGACCCTGAAAAAATAGAGGATTTGATTGGGATAGTAAAATCATGGTTGGATAAAATAAATTTTACACCTGAGAAATTCTACGAATTGCTGCAAAAAACAGCTTAAGATTTAGAAACTCACATTTTTTGATTATTGTCCTAACTGGCAAGGGATTTTATTTATCCAAAGTCCAACTTTCAGGAACCCCTTCTCTTTGCCGCAATTGAAATCCCTTCTTCCCATTGGAAAGCCCTCAAACTGTTTTTTAAAGCGGAAATTGAGTTAAACTGTGACCTGCTGAGCAACTATGGAATCACTCATGCCAAAACAAGCACGTTACAAAGCAGCACTTCGCGCTACCATTGTAAACTCGAGCACCCACACGCTGCTTGCAATATTCAAAATCATCGTGGGTTACTTCGGACACTCTCAAGCCCTCATCGCCGATGGCATCCACTCCTTCTCAGACCTCATCACCGATGCACTCGTGCTATTTGCCGCTCGCATTGGCGATCAAATGCCCGACAAAGAACACCCTTATGGTCATCGCCGCGTTGAAACAATCGCCGCAATTATTATCTCCATCGTTTTAATTGGCGTTGCAGCCGGCATTGCTTATGACACGATCCATCATATTCTTGCTAAAAAACACTTATTAAAACCTGACATCTACGTCGTGATCGTCGCGGTCATATCAATCCTCGCCAACGAAGGGCTCTTTCGATATACATTATATGAAGGCAATAAAATTAACTCTGATTTATTACGCACAAACGCCTGGCATAACCGCAGCGACGTATTAGTCTCTATCATCGTGTTGGTCAGTGTCGTCGGCACGATGTTTGGAATAACGTATTTAGACTCTATCGGTGCGCTCGTCATTGCCGTGTTGATTTTGAAAATGGGCATTAAACTTATCTGGCAAGGCACCAAAGAATTAATCGACACGGGTGTGGATGAAGAAATGCTTCACAACATTACGCAAGCCATTCTCAGCATTCCCGGTGTCAGAGCCATTCATCAATTGCGCACGCGCTCACACGGTGGCACTATTTTTGCAGACGTGCACATTCAGGTAAGCCCGAATATTAGTGTCTCAGAAGGCCATTTTATTAGCGAGAAAGTCCATATCTATCTAATTAAAAATTTTCAAGAAATTGATGATGTGACAGTCCACATCGACCCCGAAAATGATGAAACCAGTATCCCCTCATTAAACTTACCCGATCGTGAAAAAATCAATCGCCTGTTAAAAACACGCTGGGAATGGCTTCCTGGTTACAATAAAATAAATCGCATCTTGTTGCATTATTTAAACGGTAAACTGTATGTCGAAGTTTACATGCCTTTAACTGTTATTCAAGCGACAACAAACCAACAACAATTGCAAAAAGATTATCAAGCAGCAGCGAAAGATATTACCGATATTGCTAAAATATCCCTCTATTTTGAAGGCAATACTAATGGATAAATCAAACAACACTTACCTATTTTACGACATCGAGACAACCGGTCTGAATAAATGTTTCGATCAGGTTCTTCAATTTGCGGCGATCCGCACAGACTTAACGCTCAACGAATTAGAGCGTCATTTCATTCATATTCGCCTCAATTGCGACGTTGTGCCTTCGCCATCGGCTATCACCACGCATCGCATCACGCTAGAAGAAATTCAATCGGGCAAACCGGAAATTGATGCGATCCACGAAATCCATCGCTTAATGAACACACCCGGCACGATCAGCCTGGGTTACAACACTCTCGGTTTCGACGATGAATTTCTGCGTTTTTCGTTTTATCGAAATTTATTGCCGCCTTATACACACCAATTTGCAAATCAATGTCGACGCATGGATCTTTATCCCATCGCCGTTATGTTTTATTTATTTAAACGCGACGCCATCCAATGGCCAAACGTCGATGGCAAAATTACGATGAAGCTCGAACATTTAAGTGCCGCCAACCAATTGGCACAAGGTCAGGCCCACAACGCCATGGTCGATGTCGAAGCGACATTATCGCTTGCAAAAAAATTTATGGCACATAAAAACATGTGGGATTATGCAATCGGTTATTTCGATAAAAACGAAGATATTCGGCGCTCCCAGCAATTACCGATTAGCTTTGAGTCGGAACACATGACGTTTCGTGAAGCGTTGCTCATTAACGGAAATTTAGGCGCAACGTTGTGCTATCAAGCACCCGTGTTAAGTTTGGGGCAGCATCAACATTATAAAAATCAGTCGCTATGGTTGCGACTCGATTCTGAAACATTACAAACGACCACACCCGATAGCATCGCCGAAACAACATCGGTTATCCGCAAACGTGCTGGCGAACAACCCATTTTATTGCCGCCACTCGAACGATTCCTGATTCACTTAACACCAGAGCGCCAACACTTAGCAAACGCGAATAAAACATGGCTGCACGATCATCCTGATCTGTTGCAGTTGATATGCGATTATCATCAACAATACTGCTATCCAAAAGTCGACAACGTTGATCCCGATGCGGCTTTGTACGAGCTCGATTTTCCAACCTCGCGCGAAGAGTTTTTATTCCAACGCTTTCACCTCGCCAAGCCCGAAGACAAAGAAGACCTCATCAAACAATTCCCCAACACCATCCGACAAGAACAAGCTCTGCGCATTCTTGGGCGTCATTTTGCCGAGACGTTATCCGATTCATCAAACCAGCAGTTTTTAGAATATTTGCAAACGATCCCGATCGATTACCGCGGCCGACAACGCTTGACTCGCACACAAGCATTGCAAGAAATTGCATTTTTGAAAAACGAAGGTGGTCTCGACAGCGAGCAAGTCGGGCTGCTTGAAGCGCTGGAAGGGTATCTCAGATGAGTAAAAGCGAGGCTAAAATTAATTACACCAAAGTTAAGCTAATCCCAGCTTCGCTAAAAGATTATCCCATCATTCAAAATATGGCTCGCTTTTATGTATATGACATGAGCGAATATTTAGGGAATGAAGAAGGCTGGGAAATTCCAGAAGATGGCCTCTATGAATGTATTAACTTTAGGAAATACTGGGAAACAGACAATACATTTCCTTTTTTAATTAAACATGAAAATGAGTTAGCAGGATTTGTCATTGTTGATAACAAGGGTAGTGAACCAAAAATTGATTTTAATATGGCACAATTTTTTATTCTGCGAAAGTTCAAAGGCAAAGGTATTGGACGCCATGTTGCCTTTCAATGTTTCAATCGCTTCCAAGGAATCTGGGAAGTGATGGTCATTCCCGGCAACACCGGCGCATACCATTTTTGGAAATCCATTATAAAAAAATACACGAGCAATGATTTTGTTGAGTATCAACGAAAAGTCGCTCACCTAAGCAACAACAACAAAAACATCTTTAAGTTCATCAGTAAAAATTTTTAAAACCTGTTTTTTATGTTTAGCTTCTAGGACCCATGCCTCCTACGCACGATGCATGCAACTGAGATCCCCGTGACAATTCTTCCTTTCCTGGAGCCTGAGCTTGGCGAAAAAGTTGCGATTGTGCTGCCCGTTCTTGACTTGACACACTTACAGATGTTTTGAACTCCGATTCACAAAAATTTATGCCTGATGCTATTAGATTAAGCAGATTCCGTTGATTTACGAGTTCTTTCATAAGTACTTCATGTGAAGAAGTGTCACTCATTTCTTGTAAGTAATAAATTACTTCTTTCACTGTTTTCGCAGCTTCATATAACAATAGAACTTGTTGGGATAGCTCGCTCATATTAAATTTAGAATTAAACATATTGATCTTCCCTCACTTTACCGGACACATTTTTTTTCGATTTTACGCAGCACATTCAAGCGCAACAGGGGTCTTGTAGTCAATAGCTGAATGCATTCTTCTGTGATTGTAATAGCCTTCAATATACTGAAAAAGACTTTGCCTTGCTTCAGCGCGTGTTGTGTAATCATTCACATGCACAAGTTCCGTTTTTAGGGTATGGAAAAAACTTTCTGCAATGGCATTATCCCAACAATTAGCCTTTCTGCTCATTGAACCAATCAGCTTGTTTTGCTTGATGATTTCCCTATATTTTTTCGAACAATATTGACTGCCCCGATCAGAGTGTATAATCACTTGCTTTGGATATTTTCGTTTGAATAACGCCATCAATAACGCATCACACACTAAATCTTGTTTCATGTTTTTATTCATTGACGAGCCAATAACCGAACGTGAATGCACATCGATAACCACCGCTAAATACAACCAACCTTCACGGGTTGGAATGTACGTCAGATCACTCACCCATTTTTGATTGATCGCCGTTCTCGTGAAATCTCTCTTTAAAATATTCTCAAAAATAGCCTTGTTGTGACCCGAGTCTGTGGTTATTTTAAATCTACGCTTGGCAAGTGCTTTTAAGCCCATGGAGCGCATACGCCGCTCAATACGCGTGTGACTGCAGGAAATCGATTCCGCTTGCAATGCACGAGTTATACGTGGTGAACCGTAACGTTGTTTGTTTCTCATATAAATTACCTTAATTTTTTCATCTAATTGTTGGTTTGCTTGCTCACGTGGGCTCATAGGTCGCGATAGCCAGTCATAATAACCACTACGACTGACACCCAGTACATCACATAGCAAGTTAATTCCAAATAGTTGGGCGTGCTTTTGAATAAAGCTGTACTTTACTCGAGTTCTTTCGCGAAGTACGTGGCCGCCTTTTTTAGAATGGCTTTCTCCTGTTCCACTCGTGCCAGTCGCTTCTTAAGCTGTTGATTTTATTCAATGAGTTCCCCTATGTTGACCGGTTGCTTTGCGCTGGGATGAATCACTTCACCACTCTTCCTGGCTTTATCCACCCAGGTGTGGAGGGTCGCTTCGGGCATGCCTAAGTCTTTTGCAGCGCTTAACACGGAAGGAGAACTGAGTGCTAGATGGTGACCTTTCCCCAAAATTAACACCATGACATGGATGAGATTTCCAATTATTCTACGACCGAGGAGATCTCAACATGAAAAAACGTTATACAGAAGAACAAATCATTAAAGCGATCAAAGAGCATGAAAGTGGCGCTAAGGTGGAAGACCTGTGCCGTCGCTTAGGCATATCTGGCGGTACTTTTTACAATTGGCGTAGCAAGTATGCTGGCCTAGAGGTTAACGAAGCTAAGCGCCTGCGAGAGCTGGAGTCCGAGAACAATAAGTTAAAAAAGCTGCTGGCTGAAAAGATGTTAGAAAATGAAGCGCTCAAGGATGTTGTTTCAAAAAAGTGGTAACGCCTGCTAGCAAGAAGCAGGTTGTTTGTCACTTAATGAGCGCCTTTAAGCTGAGTGAACGAATGGCCTGCAAGCTAGTCGGGCTAAGTCGAACGGCTTACCGTTACGGACCCAAAAAGCGACGAGACGAGTTGATTAGAGCTCGATTAAAAGAATTGGCAGCTCAGTATTCTCGGTATGGTTATTTAATGCTTCACAGCCTCTTAAAAGCAGAGGGGCTTGTCATGAATAAGAAAAAAACCTACCGGATTTACAAAGAAGAAAAGCTCCAGGTGCGTACAAAAAAGCGTAAAAAAATACAGCGACTACGATTAGTGATGTCATCACCGACTCAGAGAAATGAGCGTTGGTCGATGGATTTTGTTTACGATCAGCTGGCCAATGGAAGGCGTTTTCGTGTGCTAAACATTATCGATGATTTTAATCGTGAACTTATTGGCCAGCTAACAGCATTTTCTATATCAGGACGTCAGGTGGCACGCTTCCTAGCAGAGCTTAGTGAGCAACGCAGGCTGCCAAAACAAATTGTTTGTGATAATGGTACAGAGTTTACAAGCAAAGCAATGTTCTTTTGGTCCAGGGAAAACAAAACCAAGCTTGCTTTCATTCAACCTGGAAAGCCAACTCAGAATGCGTTTGTTGAAAGCTTAAATGGCAAGTTCCGCAACGAATGTTTAAATCAACACTGGTTTCGTTCAATTGAAGAAGCCCGACATGAAATCAACCAATGGAGAAAGCACTACAATACTAAAAGACCACACAGTTCATTAAATTATATGCCGCCTATTGAATTTGCGAAACAGGCTGCTTAACATGAATATCTCATCGGTGTCCTGGTACTAGTTTAGGGGGAAGGTCAGTCTAAATACAGAATCCAATAATCGCCAGTAAAAGGCCAAAAAAAACGAACTTTTAACTTGCTGTAGTCATTTTTATTGGTTACCCAGGCTTTGCCTTTAGCTTCACTAAAATAATTATTGTTGTACTTGATGCAACGATTCAGGACTAATACTTTATCTCCTTGCAGGATATATTGTGCGCTTGTACAGCGACAGCCCTTTTGAAAGCGATTGGGAAACGAAGCGATTTCGTACCACTTTCCCATGTATCTATGGAGATCTACCTGCTTAGCTGTGGAAGGTGGAGCTTGCTTGGAGGAACAGCCCATGGTTATTCCTAAAATGAGTATGACTAGGTAAAAAATAATCCTTTTCATTGTCCTTATAGTATATAACTAATGATCATCAATTCAAGGCATTGGCAATTATTGCGTTTTAGAGGCGGGAATGATATGTTACCGCCTCATATCCTTAGGCGCGTAGCTCAGTTGGTTAGAGCACCACCTTGACATGGTGGGGGTCGGTGGTTCGAGTCCACTCGTGCCTACCAATTTAACCCCTTGAAAAATAGATAAAATATCATATAAAACAACGATTAAATTGAAAATCCTCCTTATGTCAATCCTCCTTTCTTTTGCATCAACTTGTTAAATTTTGCACAATTTTGTACAGTTATTCATGCGTGGGGCACCCCCTGTGCACCCCGAGAATAGGAGGGAAATGACTCATGACAGCAGCTTTAATTACAGTCAGTTTGGTTAATAAATTGCAGCCCAAAGATAAGCGGTATGAGGTGCGCGATACCGAGCTTAAAGGCTTCATGGTTCGTGTTTCGCCGAGCGGTGTTAAAACTTATGCTGTTCAGTATAAGAGAAGTGGTCGAGTTACTTTAGGTCAGCACCCTGCCTTGAAGCTTGGAAAGGCTCGCGACAAAGCGAAAAAGATTATCGGTGATTATGCTGATGGCTTAGATCCAAAACAAGCTGAAGCAAAAAGAAAGGGTATACCGACACTAAAGACATTTTTAACAGAGGAGTATGAACCCTGGGTAAAAATGCATAATATTTCTGGTGAGGAAGCGATTAAAACAATCAAGCGGCATTTCTCTCACTTGATGGATACTCCGATTGATCAGATCAAAGCGCAAGATATCGATAAATGGCGTACCAAAAAATTAGAATTGAAATCAATGAAGGTAAACACCATCAATAGGACAGTCACGCCTTTGCGATCGGCTATTACGAAAGCAGTTGAATGGGGTATTATCGAGCAGCATGGTTTAGCTGGATTGAAAGTACTTAAATATGACGATACTCGCATTCGATATTTAGATGAAGAAGAAAAGGAGAAGCTTTTTGCCGCATTGAATGAACGCGAGCATAAACTTAAGGTGGGCCGCATAAGCGCGAATGAATGGCGTAAGTCACGAGGATATGACTTATATCCTGAGATCAAAGACTTTGAGTTTGCCGATCATTTACTGCCAATGGTAATTTTGGCTTTAAATACTGGTGTTAGAAAAGGTGAGCTACGATCGCTGAAACGCAGTCATATTAATTTAAAGCAGAGTACTTTGTTTGTAGAAAAATCGAAAAACTATTTAGCGAGATATGTGCCACTCAATAACAAAGCGACTACCATGTTAGAAACTTGGATGCGTCAAACTGAGAGCTTGAATAGTTCTTATCTTTTTCCAAGCCCAAGCGATCCGAGTAAGCCCATTACTACTATAACCTCAGTTCTGGATAACTGCGTATAAATTATTCTTTATATTGTTGGTTTTTATTCCTGGTTTGTTTGGTCGCCAAGAATAGGCAATTAGCGCTGCAAGGGTATTGACTAAAAAATTAATCGGACTACGATGACGCGAATGCTCAACATGATACAAGTTTTTCAACTGATCGATAATCGTTTCTACGATGCCACGTTGTTTTAGGAAAAACTTTTCAAATGCAGAAAACATTTTGTTCTTCATATTTTTACGGACTTTTGTCACAAATTTTAAATCGTGTTTTGCCAAATCGTCCGCAAGATCTTTTCCAAGATACCCTTTATCGCCAGCGCCCAACCCCTTTAAATTAGCCATTAATTTTCTAACAACAGCGCGATCATCCACGTTCCCTTTCGTTAAACAAAAACGGATTAATTCCCCTTGATGATTAATCACAATATGTAGTTTAAAGCCGTAAACCCAGCCCATTGTGCTTTTACTGCGTTTAGCAATGCCTTTGAAAACCTTGTTTCGATAAATTCGTTTATTGTGGCATACGCGTAGTGTAGTTGAGTCAATATAATACAATCCCGTGTGTTTGCCCTTTCTCGAAAGCAAATAGGCGGCGAGCATCATTAGCGCTGCTGATTGGCAGGCGACAAAACGTGTGTAACTCAGCGCCGTAGGAAAATACTTCTTCATGTCTTGTAAAACACATCCACAATAAAAATCCTTAAATGTGCGATAGTGACTCATTTGAAACAACACAATGATGGTGCCAATTTCAGACAAGCTCATTTGCATCGCTCGATCTCGTTTTCTGTCTGGGTTCGGTAGCAAATACTTTGATTGACCTTTCAAATAATCCTTGCAAAAATCATCCATATCACAAAAAATCTCCGTGACCGGTGCCAACATGATTAACTCCTGTTACATTATTTAGCTGTAATTTTGGAGCTAAATTTTAGCGGTTCCGGTCTTTTTTTCAATTATTTCATTCACTTATTCCTTTTCTTATACAGAACTCAGGTTACTATAAAAAAAGCCTGGGCTAAGGTGGTAAGTGATGCAGGTATTAAAAATTTGCGTTGGCATGATCTGCGCCACGACTTTGCGAGTAATCTAGTCATGAAGGAAGTGAGTCTTTATGCTGTGCAAAAGTTGCTTGGACACAAAAAGATTGATCAAACGATGAAGTATGCGCATTTGGCACCGGATTTTATTGCCGAGTCGGTGAGGCGGTTGGATTAGGTAGAGTTATATAAGTAAATATGGAATATTCTAAAAAATTATCGAAGTACACCAAACTGCCAATAGATTTTAATGTTGTAAATTCTCTCAAACGAAATGAAATCCATATCTGGATAATTGGTATTGAACATAATAAAAAAGATCTACAAGGTTTATGGCAGTTGCTGTCATCTGATGAAACAATACGTGCGCAGCGCTTTCATTTTTCTCGTGATCGTAATATGTATGTTATTGCGCATGGGGCATTACGGAAAATTTTATCTTGTTACCTATATCAACTGCCAGAAGCGATACAGATTTCTTATACTGAAAAAAATAAACCGTATATTGATGGTAGTAATATAAAATTTAATCTTTCCCATTCTCACAAGCTAGCTGTTATCGTTGTAGGGCTGACAACTCCACTTGGTATTGATGTTGAATATTTAGGAAACGAAAACCTTGAGGAGCTTCCTATTGCCAAGCGTTTTTTTTCAGAAGAAGAATATTATCAATTAATTGCTTTACCTAGTGAACAGCAGCATCATGCTTTTCTTGAGACATGGACACGCAAAGAAGCATTTATAAAAGCAGTGGGAGATGGTTTAAATTTTCCTTTGCAAGAGTTTGTTGTGAATGTGCCACCCATGCCCGCAGCGGTAAAATTCCTTAAGCCACATCGGCTCGAAAGTGATACTTGGTATTTGCAAGCATTAAATGTTCCAGAAGATTATGTGGGTACTGTTGCCGCAGCAAATTGTAACCCTACCATTGTATATTATTGTTACTAGTACTGAAATTATCCTCTCATTTAAATTCAGTAATTGGTGGCCGTGGAACAGGAAAGTCTACTCTTATTGAATGCTTGCTTTATGTGCTAAATGTAGAGCCAAAAGGTAAGGAAGCAAAAAATCAACATACACAAATTATTAAAGAAAATCTAGGAAAAGAAAGCGCTCGAATAGAAATTACCCTTACATCAGCCCAGCAGAATGGAAAACGTTATAAAGTTGTTCGCCGTTATGGAGAGTTACCACGTGTAATTGATGATCAAGGAGATGAATCAGCGATGGATCCAAAGGATCTTTTGCCTGGTGTAGAAATTTATGGTCAAAATGAGATTTATGAATTGGCAAAAGATAACACTGCGATCTTGCGCGTACTTGAACGTTTCATGCCAAAGGATGAAGTTCGATACGACGAAGAAATTAAAAAAATTCAAAAATTGCTTAGAGAAAATATTACAGAATTGGAGCGAATTGACCTTTCCCCCAAACTTAACACCATGACATGGATGAGATTTCCAATTATTCTACGACCGAGGAGATCTCAACCGATGCGAGCCATGGAGAGGCGAAGCCGATGGCGAGTATTCCGCGGCAGCCGCCGATTTTTGACAGAGCGGAGTGCCGAAGGAACGGAGTTCCGTAGGCAGCGTAGCGAGTGGCAAAAATCTGTAGGCGGCGTCGAGTCATCTGGAGACAGTGCGCAGTCGGCCGCGAGGTCGCGGAGCGCTGTCGACGGGGACGTCCGCGGCTATTTAGGTTGTCGCGTATTGCGAGTCGATTATTGACAGGGATGCCAATAATCTATCACGAGCATCGCGACACACTTCATGAAAAAACGTTATACAGAAGAACAAATCATTAAAGCGATCAAAGAGCATGAAAGTGGCGCTAAGGTGGAAGACCTGTGCCGTCGCTTAGGCATATCTGGCGGTACTTTTTACAATTGGCGTAGCAAGTATGCTGGCCTAGAGGTTAACGAAGCTAAGCGCCTGCGAGACCTGGAGTCCGAGAACAATAAGTTAAAAAAGCTGCTGGCTGAAAAGGTAATCCCCCCACAAATTAGAGGTACTTAAAAGTAGAATTTTCTCGTAAACTAAACAGAGGAGATTCAAGATGAAAAAATCGAAGTACCCAGACAGCCAAATCATTTCGATACTGAAGCAAGCTGAAGGTGGAACACCCGTTCCCGATCTGTGCCGAGAGCATGGTATAAGCAATGCCACGTTCTATAAGTGGCGAGCCAAGTATGGTGGGATGGATGCATCCATGATGACGCGCTTAAAGGAGCTTGAAGAGGAAAATCGTCGCCTGAAAAAAATGTATGCTGAAGAACGCTTAAAAGCCGAGATCATTCAGGAGGCTATGCAAAAAAAGTGGTAAAGCCATCTCAGCGCAGAGAGATGGCAAGGAATTGCGTTAAGAATAAGAAAGTAAGCATCCGAGTTGCTTGCAAGGCATTTGCTATTAGTGAAACATGCTATCGTTATGAGCCGCTAGTATCGGATGAAAATACAGTGATTGCAGACTGGCTTATTCGGCTAACGAGCACATGGCTTAACTGGGGTTTTGGACTTTGCTTTTTATACTTACGTAACGTCAAAGGCTTTGCCTGGAACCACAAACGTGTTTACCGCATTTATCGAGAACTAGCGTTAAATCTAAGAATAAAGTCTAAAAAACGCTTCATGCGACGTAAACCAGAAGCGCTATGCACTCCAGACTCAGTAAACCAAGTATGGTCTATGGACTTTATGCATGATCAACTGGGCGACCAAAGATCCTACCGCTTGTTTAATGTTATTGATGACTACAATCGAGAAGGGCTTGGGATTGATGTTGACTTATCGCTTCCAGCTGATCGCGTGATACGAGCCCTTAATCAAATCATTGAGTGGCGAGGCAAACCGATTGCGCTGCGCTGCGATAATGGACCTGAATACATTAGCGGTAAGCTAATGGAATGGGCAGAAAAGAAAGGTATTGAGCTTTTTTATATTCAGCCTGGAAAACCCCAACAAAATGCGTACATTGAACGTTTTAATAGAACAGTGCGATATGACTGGCTTAACCAAGATATTTTTACAACGATAGAGGAGGTTCAACAAAAAGCCACCCGTTGGCTCTGGCATTATAATAACGAAAGACCTAATAGGGCGCTTGGTGGAATAACGCCAAGGCAAAAGCTGCTTCAAGCAGCATAACAAATTCTACTATTTTACACCCCTAAAAATGGGGGGATTACCAAAAGATGTTAGAAAATGAAGCGCTCAAGGATGTTGTTTCAAAAAAGTGGTAACGCCTGCTAGCAAGAAGCAGGTTGTTTGTCACTTAATGAGCGCCTTTAAGCTGAGTGAACGAATGGCCTGCAAGCTAGTCGGGCTAAGTCGAACGGCTTACCGTTACGGACCCAAAAAGCGACGAGACGAGTTGATTAGAGCTCGATTAAAAGAATTGGCAGCTCAGTATTCTCGGTATGGTTATTTAATGCTTCACAGCCTCTTAAAAGCAGAGGGGCTTGTCATGAATAAGAAAAAAACCTACCGGATTTACAAAGAAGAAAAGCTCCAGGTGCGTACAAAAAAGCGTAAAAAAATACAGCGACTACGATTAGTGATGTCATCACCGACTCAGAGAAATGAGCGTTGGTCGATGGATTTTGTTTACGATCAGCTGGCCAATGGAAGGCGTTTTCGTGTGCTAAACATTATCGATGATTTTAATCGTGAACTTATTGGCCAGCTAACAGCATTTTCTATATCAGGACGTCAGGTGGCACGCTTCCTAGCAGAGCTTAGTGAGCAACGCAGGCTGCCAAAACAAATTGTTTGTGATAATGGTACAGAGTTTACAAGCAAAGCAATGTTCTTTTGGTCCAGGGAAAACAAAACCAAGCTTGCTTTCATTCAACCTGGAAAGCCAACTCAGAATGCGTTTGTTGAAAGCTTAAATGGCAAGTTCCGCAACGAATGTTTAAATCAACACTGGTTTCGTTCAATTGAAGAAGCCCGACATGAAATCAACCAATGGAGAAAGCACTACAATACTAAAAGACCACACAGTTCATTAAATTATATGCCGCCTATTGAATTTGCGAAACAGGCTGCTTAACATGAATATCTCATCGGTGTCCTGGTACTAGTTTAGGGGGAAGGTCAGTGCATTGGAAAGGAAAATAGGAGAAGAATTAGAAAAATCAAATCAATCATTGACAAGACTTACTAATGATATTGCTTCTATCGATTTTCTTAAAGATAAAGAGTTAGAAAATCTACCACATAAAATTTTATTTGAACAAATACATGCTAATTTGATTAACTGGAAAAGAAAGGTCGAAGATATGCTAAAATCACTTAATAGTGAACTTTCAGTTATTAATAAGGCTATAGATGAGCATCGTGGGAGCATTGTTAAAGGGATAGAAGACGAAGAATTAAAGGTAGAATCACAATTTAATAGCATCCCCGGAGTATCTGGGAAAACGGGAAAACAAATTGGCGTAGAGTATCGTGAGATATTGCAGAAGATTGAGCGTATAAAACCACTTGGTGATGAAGTAAAGAATTTATCTGAAAATGAAAATAAATACATTCAAGAAAGGAGAAATTTGTTAGGAAGACTTTCGGATCTTCGTTTTAATTGTAGAACTCTCGACTTGATCTGACAGTTGAGATTTATCGGACATATTTTCTGTCCGATAGATCGGATTCTAATTACTCCTCTACCAGTTGCGTGTCGTGATTACTGTGCGCCTTATTCAATTCATCTGCCGACACGCTTGGAATAGTTTTACATAGTTTATCTAATTCTTTTTCTTGTGCCAAATGCTTTGCATCAAGAAAAGTTTGCATGGGTGTTTTTCCATAACAACGCTCGCCGGAATGGGGCCTGACCTCATTATATGTTTTGATCCACGCATCAACGTCTTGTTGTAATTCTTCTAGGGAACGATATATTTTTTTTCGAAAAGCAACATCATAAAATTCTTGTTTAATCGTTTTATGAAAACGTTCACAAATACCATTGGTCTGCGGAGAACGTGCGCGTGTTTTCGAATGGTCAATGTCTTCAACTGCTAAATAAAGTTGATAGGCGTGGTTCTCAATTTTTCCACAATATTCCGTCCCGCGATCCGTGAGCATACGCAGCAATCGGATACCTTGCTCATTAAACCATGGCAATACACGTTCATTTAATAAATGAGCTGCCGTCATCGCTGTTTTCTCCGTGTATAACTTCGCAAAAGCGATTCTGCTATAGGTATCGACAAAAGTCTGCTCATAAATACGGCCAACGCCCTTCATCGTGCCAACATAATACGTATCCTGAGAACCTAAATAACCTGGGTGTTCTGTTTCAATCTCGCCGTGCGCTTCTTTTTCTCGTTTTGATTTTTCTAATGCTTGTCATTGTTCTTCCGTTAATAACATACCGTCTTGCGCCGATTTCGCTTCAAGCGCTTTTAGTCGCTTCTTAAAAGTCTCTAGATCATTACGTAGCCACACCGAACGAACTCCGCTGCTCGATACGATAATGCCTCGCGCCAGTAATTCATTGGCCGCACGTGCCTGACCTAACGCTGGGTTTTCAATAGCCAAAGCAATTACCGCTTCTTCTACATGTAACGGCACTCTATTTTTTTCATTCGGTTTCTTCTTACTCATATCATGGAGTGCTTCTTCGCCACCATTTTCATAAAGTGTTTTGAAACGGTAAAAACTGTCGCGTGAATAACCCATAACCTTGCAGGCTTGTGAAACATTTCCCAATTGTTTAGACAGCTCTAGTAAACCTAATTTGGGGAAGTGTGTCGCGATGCTCGTGATAGATTATTGGCATCCCTGTCAATAATCGACTCGCAATACGCGACAACCTAAATAGCCGCGGACGTCCCCGTCGACAGCGCTCCGCGACCTCGCGGCCGACTGCGCACTGTCTCCAGATGACTCGACGCCGCCTACAGATTTTTGCCACTCGCTACGCTGCCTACGGAACTCCGTTCCTTCGGCACTCCGCTCTGTCAAAAATCGGCGGCTGCCGCGGAATACTCGCCATCGGCTTCGCCTCTCCATGGCTCGCATCGGTTTGATAATCTTTTCGGATACACTGGTCATAATGACACTCCTCGTGTTGGTTGTTTAAGGTTGGTCAATTAAATTTTACTCTAACTGACCAGGAGTGTCAGATCAAGTCTGAAGGTTTACAAATAAACCTCCTCACGCACATCCAATGGTGCGTATTGATTCTGTCACCCATCAAAAAGTGATCTTCCCTCACTTTACCTTGGACTTTGGATAAATTTATAAAAATAATTAAAAATTGCTTGACATAGAAACCGAAAAAAAATTTTACGTTGTAAACAACGTTTGTTCGAAAAAATAAAATAAGGAACAAACGATGTTAGCGACAGAAAAACTAAAACAATTCCGTACATTCCTCTACAACATCTTCCCCGCGCGACGCGATGCCAATATGAATTTACTCGATGCCCTTTCAAGCCATGGCCATCGCTGCCCGATGCGAGCCATGGAGAGGCGAAGCCGATGGCGAGTATTCCGCGGCAGCCGCCGATTTTTGACAGAGCGGAGTGCCGAAGGAACGGAGTTCCGTAGGCAGCGTAGCGAGTGGCAAAAATCTGTAGGCGGCGTCGAGTCATCTGGAGACAGTGCGCAGTCGGCCGCGAGGTCGCGGAGCGCTGTCGACGGGGACGTCCGCGGCTATTTAGGTTGTCGCGTATTGCGAGTCGATTATTGACAGGGATGCCAATAATCTATCACGAGCATCGCGACACACTTCAAAACACCCATAGAATTATGTGAATCGCCATACTTTGAACGTGAATACAGTAGTATTACCGATGCGATTAGCGATGGTTTGTCGGTAGCAAATTGTTGGGATAGCATGATGAAAATACAATATGAACATGTGAGTCATAGCGATGACCGTGTGATCATTATTGCGGATACGACACCACAGTCGCGTCAAAGTGCACACTGTGTTGAAGATCGCCATGTGGTTTACAGCCCTAATCCAGCACCGGGTAACAAACCGATTACCATTGGACATGAATATTCAACGGTATCACTATTGCCCAATGATGGTGCAGCTCAAGAAAAGCATTGGTTAGTTCCACTGGATACGAGGCGCGTTAAAAGCGATGAAAAAGGCAATGTAGTTGGGATGCAGCAAATTAACCGTTGTATTGCAGACTTAGCGCTTACTCATAAATTGGTGGTTAGCGTGGCTGATTCAAAATATGGTACAGAAGCTTGCCGTAAACTGGTTAGCGAAAATCCCAATTGGGTACATCTTTTCCGTTTTAACAGTACCCGTAATGTTTTCGCGCCCGCATCAATAGAAGATAATACCTCAGGAAGTATAAAACGCTATGGTGATGCGATGAAACTAAACGACAGCACGACTCACCGTGAATCCGATGAGATTGTGCAGCAACCCATTACAACCCGCAGTGGCAAAACTTACCAATTGGAGATTAAAATATGGCGTGACCAATTACTGCGTGGTTCAAAGCAATTTAAAGGATATGAGCATCCTGTTACTGTTGTGCAATTGGTTGCGGTTGATGCTAACGGTAAATCTTTATATAAAAATCCACTCTGGTTAGGACTCGCTGGTGAACGACGTAATGAAATCACAGCATTAGAAGCCTATCACTATTACGATAGACGCTATGACATTGAACACTACTTTCGTTTTGGTAAAGACAAACTGTTATTTGACCGATACCAAACACCGGATGTTAAGCACGAAGAAGATTGGTGGCGGATGACAGCATTAGCGTATACGCAACTTTATCTAGCGAGGAATCTTGCCCCGATTTTACCGAAAAAATGGGAGCGGTATTTGCCGAGCTTCCAAGTGGATAACGAAAAACCATCAATAACTGCGACCCCTTCACAAACGCAACGGGGTTTTTCTACGGTGCTTGATACCGTTGGCACGCCTGCTAATCTCTGCAAACCACGCGGTAATCCGCAAGGCAGAACCAAAGGTGATACGCAGGGGAAACGCACGCGACATCCTGCTATTTTCAAAAATAGCAACTCAAAAATTAAAACGATTCAGAGGACTGAAGAAAAGACGCAAAACTCAGACCCTGAAAAAATAGAGGATTTGATTGGGATAGTAAAATCATGGTTGGATAAAATAAATTTTACACCTGAGAAATTCTACGAATTGCTGCAAAAAACAGCTTAAGATTTAGAAACTCACATTTTTTGATTATTGTCCTAACTGGCAAGGGATTTTATTTATCCAAAGTCCAATTTACCGGACACATTTTTTTTCGATTTTACGCAGCACATTCAAGCGCAACAGGGGTCTTGTAGTCAATAGCTGAATGCATTCTTCTGTGATTGTAATAGCCTTCAATATACTGAAAAAGACTTTGCCTTGCTTCAGCGCGTCTTGTGTAATCATTCACATGCACAAGTTCCGTTTTTAGGGTATGGAAAAAACTTTCTGCAATGGCATTATCCCAACAATTAGCCTTTCTGCTCATTGAACCAATCAGCTTGTTTTGCTTGATGATTTCCCTATATTTTTTCGAACAATATTGACTGCCCCGATCAGAGTGTATAATCACTTGCTTTGGATATTTTCGTTTGAATAACGCCATCAATAACGCATCACACACTAAATCTTGTTTCATGCTTTTATTCATTGACGAGCCAATAACCGAACGTGAATGCACATCGATAACCACCGCTAAATACAACCAACCTTCACGGGTTGGAATGTACGTCAGATCACTCACCCATTTTTGATTGATCGCCGTTCTCGTGAAATCTCTCTTTAAAATATTCTCAAAAATAGCCTTGTTGTGACCCGAGTCTGTGGTTATTTTAAATCTACGCTTGGCAAGTGCTTTTAAGCCCATGGAGCGCATACGCCGCTCAATACGCGTGTGACTGCAGGAAATCGATTCCGCTTGCAATGCACGAGCGATGCGCGCCATGGAGAGCGAAGCGAAGGCGCGTATTCCGCGGTAGGCTCGGATTTTTTGCCGAGCGTAAGCGACTGCAAAAAATCTTTACGAGCCGTCAAGTCATTTGAGAGCCCGTGCGTAGTCGAGCCGTGAGGTCGCGGAGCGCGGGCGACGAGGACGTCCGCGGCTATTTAAGTTGTCGCGTATTGCGAGTCGATTATTGACAGGGATGGCAATAATCTATCACGAGCATCGCGACACGCTTGTTATACGTGGTGAACCGTAACGTTGTTTGTTTCTCATATAAATTACCTTAATTTTTTCATCTAATTGTTGGTTTGCTTGCTCACGTGGGCTCATAGGTCGGGATAGCCAGTCATAATAACCACTACGACTGACACCCAGTACATCACATAGCAAGTTAATTCCAAATAGTTGGGCGTGCTTTTGAATAAAGCTGTACTTCACTCGAGTTCTTTCGCGAAGTACGTGGCCGCCTTTTTTAGAATGGCTTTCTCCTGTTCCAGTCGTGCCAGTCGCTTCTTAAGCTGTTGATTTTATTCAATGAGTTCCCCTATGTTGACCGGTTGCTTTGCGCTGGGATGAATCACTTCACCACTCTTCCTGGCTTTATCCACCCAGGTGTGGAGGGTCGCTTCGGGCATGCCTAAGTCTTTTGCAGCGCTTAACACGGAAGGAGAACTGAGTGCTAGATGGATTGCTTCTTCTTTAAATTCCGGTGTGTATTTTCGAGTCTTCTTTGTCATGAGATCACCTCTTTGTTACTTCATAGATTTTAACAAATTAGTGTCCGGTAATTTAGGGGAAGATTACAGCTTAGAAAATTGCACGAAGGAGGAATGAATATCATATTCGGTTTACTGCCGCATAGGCAGCTTAGAAATCGTTCATAAAGGCACTAAATTGTTGTCCTGAGTTTACTGCCGCATAGGCAGCTTAAAGACGCCTCAATTGCTTGCCAATACAACAATACAAACAGGAAGTCGTGTTTTTGGGAGCGCCGGTGGTATATTGTACGCATCCTTCTGTTTTGGAGAAACTATGCCCTTCATTACAGCTATTATCACGTTTGATTGGTTTAAAAGCTAACTTGCCATTCTCGAATTTAGATGCCTTGCTTGAAGCACATCCTGATGAGCCTGAAGTATTTGCGCTTTTTTTTGGCAGAAATAAAGAAAAAAATGGGTTTGAAGATTTTGGCTAGCTGTTGTGATACATCGATAAGGCACTGGGAGGCTATCCTTAAATTCTGCATTTAAAGTACAGCCTAGTTATTTTGTAGATTGGTAGTGCCTCATTTTTGTTGATGTGATATATTTTGGTATTTCAGAAAATCATTAGGATAAGGATTGCATGAATGGCAAGAATCAATGTTGCTTGCCCCTGCTGCTGTTTACATGAGGTTGTAAAATTTGGCGTCAGCAGTACAGGAAAGCAAAGGTTTCAATGTAAAAATAATGCTTGTGAGAAAAATACATTTCTTCTAGATTACACACATAATGCTCGTGCCCCTGGTGTTAAAGATAAAATAGTTGATATGGCAATGAATGGTAGTGGCGTCAGAGATACTGCACGCGTTTTACGTATTAGCATTAACACTGTTATTGGTGAATTAAAAAAAGGGTGAAGGTTTGGAGAGCGTCAATACACGACTTTTAAAGGAAAAAGAATCACTTGGTGCGTCTGTTACTGTTAATGTTGTACAAGTTGAAGAAGCGGAGCTGGATGAAATGTGGAGTTTTGTTCGAAATAAACAGAATCAACGTTGGCTTTGGCATGCGATTGATCACCATACACATGAGGTGTTAGCTTATCATTTTGGTCCAAGAAAAGATTCAGCATTTAAAGCACTGAAAGAAAACAAGCGTGTCGCGATGCTCGTGATAGATTATTGCCATCCCTGTCAATAATCGACTCGCAATACGCGACAACTTAAATAGCCGCGGACGTCCTCGTCGCCCGCGCTCCGCGACCTCACGGCTCGACTACGCACGGGCTCTCAAATGACTTGACGGCTCGTAAAGATTTTTTGCAGTCGCTTACGCTCGGCAAAAAATCCGAGCCTACCGCGGAATACGCGCCTTCGCTTCGCTCTCCATGGCGCGCATCGTTTGATATCAACTTTTACTATACATTGGACTTTGGATAAATTTATAAAAATAATTAAAAATTGCTTGACATAGAAACCGAAAAAAAATTTTACGTTGTAAACAACGTTTGTTCGAAAAAATAAAATAAGGAACAAACGATGTTAGCGACAGAAAAACTAAAACAATTCCGTACATTCCTCTACAACATCTTCCCCGCGCGACGCGATGCCAATATGAATTTACTCGATGCCCTTTCAAGCCATGGCCATCGCTGCAAAACACCCATAGAATTATGTGAATCGCCATACTTTGAACGTGAATACAGTAGTATTACCGATGCGATTAGCGATGGTTTGTCGGTAGCAAATTGTTGGGATAGCATGATGAAAATACAATATGAACATGTGAGTCATAGCGATGACCGTGTGATCATTATTGCGGATACGACACCACAGTCGCGTCAAAGTGCACACTGTGTTGAAGATCGCCATGTGGTTTACAGCCCTAATCCAGCACCGGGTAACAAACCGATTACCATTGGACATGAATATTCAACGGTATCACTATTGCCCAATGATGGTGCAGCTCAAGAAAAGCATTGGTTAGTTCCACTGGATACGAGGCGCGTTAAAAGCGATGAAAAAGGCAATGTAGTTGGGATGCAGCAAATTAACCGTTGTATTGCAGACTTAGCGCTTACTCATAAATTGGTGGTTAGCGTGGCTGATTCAAAATATGGTACAGAAGCTTGCCGTAAACTGGTTAGCGAAAATCCCAATTGGGTACATCTTTTCCGTTTTAACAGTACCCGTAATGTTTTCGCGCCCGCATCAATAGAAGATAATACCTCAGGAAGTATAAAACGCTATGGTGATGCGATGAAACTAAACGACAGCACGACTCACCGTGAATCCGATGAGATTGTGCAGCAACCCATTACAACCCGCAGTGGCAAAACTTACCAATTGGAGATTAAAATATGGCGTGACCAATTACTGCGTGGTTCAAAGCAATTTAAAGGATATGAGCATCCTGTTACTGTTGTGCAATTGGTTGCGGTTGATGCTAACGGTAAATCTTTATATAAAAATCCACTCTGGTTAGGACTCGCTGGTGAACGACGTAATGAAATCACAGCATTAGAAGCGTATCACTATTACGATAGACGCTATGACATTGAACACTACTTTCGTTTTGATAAAGACAAACTGTTATTTGACCGATACCAAACACCGGATGTTAAGCACGAAGAAGATTGGTGGCGGATGACAGCATTAGCGTATACGCAACTTTATCTAGCGAGGAATCTTGCCCCGATTTTACCGAAAAAATGGGAGCGGTATTTGCCGAGCTTCCAAGTGGATAACGAAAAACCATCAATAACTGCGACCCCTTCACAAACGCAACGGGGTTTTTCTACGGTGCTTGATACCGTTGGCACGCCTGCTAATCTCTGCAAACCACGCGGTAATCCGCAAGGCAGAACCAAAGGTGATACGCAGGGGAAACGCACGCGACATCCTGCTATTTTCAAAAATAGCAACTCAAAAATTAAAACGATTCAGAGGACTGAAGAAAAGACGCAAAACTCAGACCCTGAAAAAATAGAGGATTTGATTGGGATAGTAAAATCATGGTTGGATAAAATAAATTTTACACCTGAGCAATTCTACGAATTGCTGCAAAAAACAGCTTAAGATTTAGAAACGGGACTGTTTATTAGTTTGTGTAAATCGCGTCAGTCAGAATTATGAATCAGCCATTGTGTTAACTGATTTTTTAATTTTATCAAAAACTACATTGCGTTCAAATTAATTTCCTCTCTTATGAATTTTAAGTTTTATACAAAATCCGCCAGGCGATCTTCAAACATAAGGGCAAAACGATTCATGGCGGCACCCCAGTCTCGAATCGGCATGGTCCATTTTTTGGCTATATTTTTTAACCCTAAATAGAGTTGTTTTAAAGCGGCATCGTCCGACGGAAAAACTCGTTTATTTTTAATAACTTTTCGGATACTCATGTTCAGTGATTCAATAGCGTTAGTGGTATAAATCACCCTCCGAATTTCTGCCGGATAAGCAAAAAATGGCACAATGCGCTCCCAATGAGTCAACCAACTTTTGGCAATCGAGGGAAATTCAGCATCCCATTTCTCAGAGAAACTCGTCAGCGCCAATTCTGCTTCTTCAACCGTACTGGCCGAATAAATAGCTTTTAAGTCAGCGGCCACTTCTTTTTTCTTTTTCCAACCCACATAGCGCAATGAATTCCGCACCATGTGTACAATGCAAAGCTGTACTTGAGTGTTAGGATACACAGCGCCAATCGCATCAGGAAAGCCCGTTAGCCCGTCAACGCAACAAATCAGGATATCTTCTAGGCCTCGATTTTTTAACTCCGTTAATACATTCAACCAGAATTTAGCGCCCTCATTTTGGCTAATCCAAATACCTAGCAATTCTTTTTGCCCATCGATATTAATTCCTAAAGCCAAATACAATGCCTTATTGATAACCTTTTTATCTTGCTGCACTTTAATCACTAAAGCGTCCAAATACACAATCGGATACACCTTGTCCAACGGACGACTTTGCCAAGCCTTCACTTCTTCAATCACTTCGTTGGTTACTGTAGAAATGAGACTCGAACAAATAGTTGTGCCATACAAATCTTTCAACTGATCTTGAATATCACGGGTAGTCATACCCCGTGCATAAAGACTCATAATTTTGTCATCCAAATCATCAAAGCGGGTTTGATGTTTTGGAATCAATTGCGGTACAAACTCATTGTTACGATCACGAGGAACCTCAATGGTCATCTCGCCATCTGTTGTTTTGATCGTTTTTTGGCTGTGCCCATTGCGGGAATTACCACTATTGTGGCCAGACACTTCGTGTTTTGCATAACCCAGCGCGTCCGTCAGCTCCCCTTCCAGAATACGCTCCGTCAGTGCCTTTTTTAACTCCTTTAACAAACCAGTATCACCGAAAATATCAGATGCGGTCTTGGTATGTTTGAGAAAATATTCCACAACCTGTGGATCTAATTTATTGGTTTTCATTGCCATAGTCAAAGACTCCGTATAATTTTAACGACCTTTCCCTGACTATCGCATTTACACAATCTTATTTACAGACCCTTAGAAACTCACATTTTTTGATTATTGTCCTAACTGGCAAGGGATTTTATTTATCCAAAGTCCAATCATAGGATGTTATGTCACCACCAACAACATTATCTAAATACTTTTCTACAGCCTGCTCTAGTGATGTTATTAGTAAATTCCTTATATTAAGAAATTATTAATTTTAATAGGTATATTTAAGTATAGAAAAACACTCTATAAATCAAGGTAGAATCATCGCCGTTGCTTGAAAAATGCTTTTAGAATGGCCGCACATTCATCGGCCATGACGCCACCCTGCCACACAATGCGGTGATTCAAACGCTTTTCGTCGAGCAATTGAAATACACTTTTAACAGCACCGGCGCGAACATCATAAGCACCAAACACCAAACGCTGGACTCGCGCTTGAATCATGGCACCGAGACACATCGCACACGGCTCGAGTGTGACATAAAGTGTTGTGTTAACAAGGCGATAGTTATCAAGCACTTTTGCACCGTTGCGCAGCGCAATGATTTCTGCATGTGCAGTCGGGTCATTGGAAGAGATCGGCTGGTTCCAACCTTCAGCAATCATTTCATTATTTTTCACAAGCACGGCGCCGATTGGGACTTCGTGGTTTTGCTCGGCATGATGCGCCAGTTTTAACGCGTGTGACAACCAGTAATCATCTGAATACATTATTTTTTTCTTTTCTTGTGCTTATTCATATAATCACGACAAACCTGATTAATGAGCGTTTGGTATTTACCCGGTTGGCTTTTAAACCAACTCAACACATCTTTGTCTAGCCGCAGCGTGAGCTGTTGTTTACAAGGACGATAAAATTTACCCCTTGCGAGCTCATCCCACTCTGTAATTTCAGGTGCATCGGGATCAGTAAGGTCAACGCTTCGCTTTTTTAAAGCGTTTAGTTCGTCCACGGTTTTCTTAGTGTGTATAATATCTTCTTTTTTCACGCAACGTTGCCTTTCTTGCTGAGATGATACGAATGATTTCTTCTTCATTAACTGTTTCCTTCAAAACAAATGCCACGTAGATAATAGCTGAATGCACTTTTCCAATCGCTTGCCACCGTTCCTCAATACCCTCAAAACGTCGATCCAATGTGGACATTATCCCAGGATCATCAAAAATGAGTGTAGCCGTTTCAAAACTGATTCCATGCTTTTGACGATTTGCTCTATCCTTACCTAAGTCCCATTCAAACCACATTTAATAACCCCCAGTATACAACTACAAATTTGTAGTTACAATTGCGTTTGTATTTTATTTAACGTACAAGCGTGTCGCGATGCTCGTGATAGATTATTGCCATCCCTGTCAATAATCGACTCGCAATACGCGACAACTTAAATAGCCGCGGACGTCCTCGTCGCCCGCGCTCCGCGACCTCACGGCTCGACTACGCACGGGCTCTCAAATGACTTGACGGCTCGTAAAGATTTTTTGCAGTCGCTTACGCTCGGCAAAAAATCCGAGCCTACCGCGGAATACGCGCCTTCGCTTCGCTCTCCATGGCGCGCATCGATTGATGGAAGTGTATCGGTGAAAACTTTCAGTGTAACCTCGTACTTCTTCCATCACCCATTGATTCAACTGGTAAAAAATGCCACTATTTAGCCAATACAAATCGAATAGCGGAACCCAAAAGCACTATGGTGATGATAAGAACAGCTGTTATTGGGGTGGGTTATTTAGGCAGATATCATGCTGAAAAATATAAAAATTTACCCAACTCGAAACTAGTTGCCGTTTGCGACACCAACCATGAACGTTGCTATGAGCTAGCCAAAGAACTCAACGTTGAAGCGGTTGTCGATTATAAGTCATTGATTGGTCAGGTAGATGCCGTCAGCATCGTGGTACCCACCCCCTTACACCATCAAGTGGCTCGATTCTTTTTGGATAACGGAATCCATGTCCTAATTGAAAAACCCATTGCCACCACCATCGAAGAGGCTGACGACCTCATCACAACCGCCAAAAAAAACGGCCTCAAGCTGCAAGTGGGCCATTTAGAACGCTTTAACAACGCCGTGAAGGCCGTGGAACGCTCCATCTCAAACCCGCGCTTTATCGAATCCCTGCGGGTTGCCCCCTTCAAATTGCGCGGTGCGGATGTCAATGTGGTATTGGATTTGATGATTCACGATATCGATATTATCCAATCCATCGTTAAATCAGAAATACACCACATTACCGCAAATGGTGCTTCCATCCTGACACCCTATATTGACATCGCCAATGCACGCATCGAGTTTGCTAACGGTTGTGTGGCGAACGTGACAGCGAGTCGCGTAAGTTTAAGGATGGAGCGCAAGCTACATATTTTCCAGCCTGACAATTATATTTCGTTAGATTTGGATCACAAAAAAATTCGTGTGCATCGTAAAGGTTCACAAGAGATGTTTCCCGGCATCCCAGAAATCACGCGCGAAGTGCATTACTATGAAAAAGGCGATGCCCTTTTAGATCAGAGTAAAAGTTTTCTCGATGCAATTATTCAGGATAAAACACCAACCGTGACCGGTGAAGATGGAAAACGCGCACTTGCGACAGCTTTAGAAATTACGTTAATCGTGCGTCGTAGCAACGAACAAACCCCTATTCCCGAGTTAACAACAACGTAATGCACAATCATTCGAATCAAAAAATTTTAATCGTCGCCGGTGAAGCCTCCGGTGATTTGTTAGGTGCGCACCTTGCTAAAGCTATTTTAGCGTTGGAACCCAACACAATCTTAATAGGCATGGGTGGTCCTCAAATGCAATCTGCGGGCGTTGATATCATTATTGATGCTGATAAATTAGCGGTCGTTGGCGTTTGGGAAATCCTAAAACATTTAGGCGATATTCGTTCTGCCATGCACACACTTAAACAGTTATTTAAAACGGACCCACCGGACTTGGTGATTTTCATCGATTACCCTGGATTTAATCTACGCATGGCAAAGCAAGCAAAACGAGCCGACATTAAGGTGCTTTACTACGTCAGCCCGCAAATTTGGGCTTGGCGTTATGGACGCATCAAAAAAATTAAAAAATATGTCGATCGTATGGCAGTGTTATTCGCGTTTGAGGAAAAACTGTATCAAAAAGAAGATATGCCCGTCAGTTTCGTCGGCCATCCGTTGGTGGATATCGCAATACCCACATTAACGCCCAACGAAGTAGCAATTCAATTGCAATTAGATACTCAAAAACCGATTATCGCGCTATTTCCAGGGAGCCGCCACAGTGAAATTACACGTTTAATGCCGGTGATAGTGTCGGCAGTTGAATTGATTAGGGCTCAGTTACCCGCGGCACAATTTGTATTACCGCTGGCATCGAGTTTATCTCGCGAGGATCTTCGCGATTATTTAATTCCTGAAATTCAAGTGGTCGAAAACAATACTTATAATTTACTACCCCTGTGCACTGCCGCAATTTGTGCATCAGGCACAGCGACCTTAGAAATTGCCTTGCAACAAATACCTCTGCTGATCATCTATAAAGTAGCTCCTTTAAGTTTTTGGCTTGGCAAAAACTTAATAAAAACACCTTTTATTGGCTTGTGTAACATAGTGGCTGAAGAAAAAGTTGCGTTAGAGTTAATCCAACACGATGCCAATGCAACGATCATTGCAGAACAAATTCTCCGACTCGTCACAGAGCCCGATCACCGAGAAAAAACGTCAGATAAATTAGCTCAAGTAAAGCTTAAGCTTGGCGGTGGTGGCGGCTCAGAGAAAGTAGCGAGAGTTGCGTTAAATATGCTGCGTCTTGATTAGAGTAAAATCTCATGACTCGCTATGACCAACTTTTTCTCTATACAGCCGGCACGGCCCTCTTATTTTGTGCTGTTTTACTCGCGGTCAACAGCCTTTTTTTTCACTTCGCGGCACTTCCATTTCCTGGCATCATATTAAAAAATAAATTGCTACTACTGTGCTTACCCGCTTATGTGACCGGGTTTCTTTTTTATAGAAAGTTCCCGCAGTTTGCATTTTTTTTGAAAGCGATAGGCATGATTTATATAATAAGTTTATTGATGCTGTGCGCAGACACCGCCGTTATGACAACGCCCTTTTCCTTAAAGGATCAGTTTTTTAATGCCGCAGACAATTTTTTTGGATTTAACCTGCCTGCTTTTCTCAATCAAGTTGCCCGACACCCCTCACTGAAGCACTTTTTAGAAATAATCTATTTGTTACTATTTCCAGCACTCAAAATTTTTCCTTTAATTTTGGCTGCGATGCGCGAAGAAAAACAGGTATATAAATTTACAATTAATTTTATTATCACGTGCCTGATCGGTTTTACCATTTACTATTTTTGGCCAACATCAGCCCCTGCCGACGTCATACATAATTCTCAATTAACACGATTGCAACACCATTTAGCCACTCAATTCGATCGCATTCATGCGCACGAATCAATACATCTTTTCCAAGCAGGTTTGATCGCCTTTCCTTCCTATCATACCATCTGGGCCATCCTACTTGCCTATATGTTTTGGCCACGGAAATATCTCTTTTATCCAGTGGCAGTATTTAGCTCACTCGTTATTGTGGCAACTCTTGCATCTGGGTGGCATTTTTTAACGGATATTATTGGAGGGATGATCGTAGCGATGCTATCTATTATTATTACTAATTTTCTCATGAGTATTCATGAGAAAATACAGGAATTTTACATTTCAACTGGCTCTTCCAGATCCTGATGATGACGCGAAGAACGCGCAAGACCACGCGTTGAATTATCAATAGCGTCAACCAGCATAGTAACTTCAGATGCTTCTAACACAAGCTTTTCGAGCTCCGTTCGAATGTCATCCAATTTAACATCGCGACGATGTAACAAGTTAAATGCCATTTTTAGCACACGTATCGTATCGCAACTAAATCCATGACGTTTTAGTCCTACTGAGTTAATGCCGATAGGTGCACCCGGATTACCCGTCACTAACATGAACGGCAGAATATCCTGATAAATTTTGGCCGCACGGCCTAAAAAGCTATAAGCGCCAATACAACAATTTTGATGAACACCAGAAAACGCACCTAAAATTACATGATCGCCCACACGAACGTGTCCAGCAATCGAGGCAGTATTTGCAAACACAACACCATTACCCACAACACAGTCATGAGCCACATGTGTATAGGCCATAAAATAATTCTTGTTACCAATTTTTGTAACACCGCGCCCTTCTGCGGTACCACGATTGATTGTGGTAAATTCACGGATAACGTTATTATCGCCTATCTCCAAGCGAGTTTTTTCACCTGTATAACCAACATGTTGAGGGTCAGAACCAACAGAAGCATAGGAAAAGATTTTATTGTTTTTGCCAATGATTGTGTTCTCACCAATGACAACGTGGGAATTAATTTTCGTTCCCAATTCAATAACAACGTTAGGACCAATTGCAGCCCATGGACCAATCTCAACATCCTCAGCGATTTCGACACTGGGATGAATAATTGCTGATTCATTTATCACTATTCTGACCCTTTAATCGTCATTATTTCTGCTGTGCAAGCCATTTCACCATCAACTGAAGCAATGCCCAAAAATTTCCATACACCACTACGGACTTTTAAGACCTCGACTTCTAATTTGAGTTCATCGCCTGGCTCGACAACGCGTTTAAATCGAATGTTATCAGCCCCAGCAAAGAAATAAATATCTTCATGGTCGGCAGGCAAGTCCAACGATTTGACCTGCAAAATGCCCGAAGCTTGAGCCAATGCTTCAATAATTAATACGCCCGGCATCACAGGCCTTCTGGGAAAATGGCCCTGAAAATAAGGTTCATTGGCGGTTACATTTTTAATAGCAACTAAAGATTTGTCCAGCTCGTAAGATAAAACGCGATCCACGAATAAAAATGGATATCGATGTGGTATATATTTTTTAATATCTTTATTTTCCATCACTGTCATCGTGCAATCTCTCTAAATGTTTAAGTCGTTTTGCAATATCATCCAATTGCCAAAATCGAATGACACTCTTATGCCATTCACGATTCGTTTGCATTCCAGTGCCTGAAGAGTAAATACCCGGCTCGGTAATCGATTTTTGTATCATGCCAAACCCCGTAATCATGACATGATCACAAATTTCGATATGGCCATTGAGACCCGCCGATGCACCGATCATACAATGACGCCCTACTTTCGTGCTACCCGCAATCCCAGCGCAACCAGCAATCACCGTATGGTCGCCAATGTGACAATTATGCCCGATCATGACTTGATTATCGATCTTAACACCATTACCAATGACGGTATCATTCAAAGCGCCGCGATCGATGGCACTGTTAGCCCCAATCTCAACATCGTTTCCAATGACAACTCGACCAATCTGAGGGATCTTAACCCATTGTTTCTGCTCATCTTGAGCCATGCCAAAACCATCAGCACCGATCACAACCCCACTGTGCAAAATCACTCGATCACCACAAACAACATGATGGTACAGTGTAACATTCGGATGTAAATGGCAATGAGCACCTAGGGAAGAGCCTTCACCAATAACGGTACCGGAACCGATGATGGTGCCCGAACCAATTGTCACGTTATCCTCGATCACTACATGAGGAGCAATCGTAACACTTGAATCGATTTCACAACCTTCACCAATAACAGCCGTTGGATGGATGCCCGACCTAACATGATTTTTGGGGTATAGCACTTCAAGTAATTTAGCAAAACCTAATTGCGGATTTGCCATGACTAAAGCATTGGTTGGACAATCTGAGATAAATTTCTTGGATAGTAAAACGGCTGATGCTTTGGTGTTCAATAAATGAGGACGGTATTGCGAATTGACTAAATAACAAATATCACCGGGTTGTGCATGGGCGATTGAAGCAACTCCCTTTATTTTGCATTGAGCATCCCCGCGCACTTCTGCGCCAATAGTTTTTGCCAGTTCGGCTAATGTATAGATTTGTTCGCTCATTTATATAACTCAAGGCTGCATCGATAAATAATACCTAAGCAGCCTTGCAATAATGATGTCAATTTATTTAAGTGCTGAAATAACGTCCGATGTGATGTCCGTACCGTCTTTAGCATATAAGACAGTATTTTTGGGTAAAACAACATCCAGCTTTTTCTTCATAGCGATCCCTTTAACAATGCCAGTGATTTTTGTCATAAATCCACTCATCGCATTGTTTTGGGCAGCAAATAAAGTTTGTTGGAATTTTGCTTGCGCTGCACGAAGTTGCTCTTCTTGTGCAGTAATTGAATTTCTTAAATTGTCTAATCCTTTTTTATCCAGTACAGATTGATCGCGTTGCAATTTTTTAACATCCGCTTCCAGCTTTTTGCCCATAGCAACAATTTTATCTCGTTGGGGTGAAAATTGCTTATTCAATTGTGAGTTAATGCGTTTGACCTGCGGCGACGATTGGAAAATTTGGCGCATATCCACGATACCTATATTTTCAGCCATGGCACAAGCTGACCAAATAACGCCTAGCGAAAGGCACAAGGTTAAAAGCAAACGTTTCATTATATCTTCTCCTTAGTTAAAGTAGACTCATTATAATCTAGACCAATCTCGAAAACCACCGAAATGAGCGCCATAAAAGGCCATTCCTAGGTTATAAGCTGGTTCCAAAAGTAAACTGGAATGCCTGAGGATCGTCGCCCATCCGCTTGTTGAGCGGGAATGCCACACTCAGGTCAATTGGGCCTAACGGCGAATACCAGGAGATAGCGAGCCCAAGCGAAGGACGTAAATTCTTCAGGGCCACCTTATCATCTTGGATGATTTGGGGGGTTGTTTGACGTAAAGAGTCACCCGTATTTCTAGCCGGAACCGCCACATCGGGTTGAAATATCGGGGTTTGGAATACATTACCCGCATCAAAAACGATCGCAGTTCGCAGTCGATCGCTAATAAAGTTAGGGAATATCACATGGAATCCAAACACCATCTCCAAATTACCACCAATCGCCGCATTCTGGTTATAGCGATTGATAGGGCCTAAAGAGTTTGGCGCAAACGCAGGAACAGAGTTGATACCACCGGCATAGAAATTCTTGTAAAACGGTAGTGGATTTTTACCAAGACCATTTCCATACGCAACCGTTCCCAACAAATTAATAATAAAGCCAGCGCCGAGAGGCTGATAAAATCGCGCAGTGTCGCTTACTGTATAATAACCAATACTCGACTTAACAATGGGAGCACCTATTTCAGCACCTATCCCATTGTAAAAACCTTTTGTTGGGAAAATATAACGATCCAACCCGTTATAGCTCCAACCACCTGTCAGCTTAAATTGATTGTAATTGTGTCCGCCGAGTGAGCAAGTCGAACTTGGGCACGTTCCACTATTAACCGGCTGAATATTCAAAAAAGCTAGCGTACTGGGTGCTGCAATAATTGGGTTAAGTCTACTAATTGCTACGTGCTCAAAACCGTAACCTAATGAAAGGGTATTACGTTCTGAGATAGGAAAACCATATGTTAAATCAATACCATAACCATCTAAAAAATAGGACTGCAAATTATATCTGGGGTTTGGTTTAACGTGTGAATAATAAATCGTAAAACCACGACTCACACCACTAGCTGTGTAGTAGGGATTGTTATAAGTAAAACTGTAGTTATTGTAGTATTCACTATTTTGAAATCCTAATGAAACATACTTACCTGTCCCCAAAAAGTTAGGTTCACTAATACTGGCACCATATAAGAAACCGTAATAATCCGAGTAACCACCTTGAATACTTGCACGACCCGCTGCCACCTCTTTAGCATGAACATTCAAGTCCACCTCATTTGTTGTTCCTGGAACAGGCTGTGGCGTCACTTCAATTTTCGACAAAAAGGGCAATAATTGTAGGCGTCGTTTGGATTCTTGAATCTTTGATAAAGAATATGAAGAACCTTCAAATTGACGCATTTCACGACGCAACACCTCCTGGTTCGTGTGATCATTACCAAAGAAATTAATGCGTCGAACGTAAACTCGCGTGCCCGGAACTACTCGAAACGTAAGGTCCACTACATGACGCTGATCATCCACATTCGGGATTGCACTCACATCAGCAAATGCATAACCGAAGTTCGCGAGGTAATTTCCGAGCGCCTTATTCGTATCGATGACTTCTTGACGCGAAAAAACGTCACCCGATTTAAAGGGAATTAATTTATAGAGATCCTGCTTTTTACCAAATGTTTCACCGACAATTTGATAATGACCGATTCGGTATAAAGGGCCTTCACTAATGTGAATAAGAATATTCACACCTCTACGATCAGGTGTCATGGTGACTTGTTGCGATAATATACGAAAGCGCAAATAACCGTGATCTGAATAAAAATTAGTTAACGATTGAAGATCAGCATCCAGCTTTTCTTTTGAATACCGATCGCGATGGTTAATCCAGGTGAATAGGCCCGGCGTAGTGAGCTTAAACTGCTCTCTTAATTTATGCTGACTAAACGCATGATTGCCTACAAAGCGAATCGAGTGTACTTTCGCAATCGTACCCTCATTGACGTTAATATAAAGTGCCACACGATTACGCGGTTCTTTTACCACACGCGTCGTCACCGTTGCTGCATGATAGCCCATCTTTCCATACTGCTGTTGAAGCCCTTGTGAGATTTCATTGACTGCGGTTGGATCGTAAACCTCACCCTCGACAATATCTAATGATTTCAAAATAGGCTTCAATTTTTTCGTTGAAATGGCTTTATTACCATTAATCTGTATTAAACCAATAGTTGGACGCTCTTTTACACGAACGATCAGCTCACCACCTCGACGCGCTAATTGGACATCGTAGAAAAACCCTGTCTTGTAGAGAGATGTGATGATCGCGTTGCTTCTGTTTGCAGTAAGACGCTGACCTTCATGGATAGGCATATAGCTGCGCACCGTACTGACAGAAATTCGTTGCAGTCCTTCAATCTGAATATGTCTAATTACAAATCCATTTTCTGCAAGAGCTGGAGAAATAATAAAAAAAATAAAAAGGAATATACTTGTAAACCGTTTGATGAGAGACATAAAATGACGCTACCTTTTTCCTTTGATAGGTTTTGTTACCTTTCCTTAGCCTCAATGTAAATCCATTTATAATGAAGTATGCGGACCCTAAAAGTAAGAGGCATTATAACATTCATTTTTGTTTTATCCAGGGTAAAACGACGATATATCCCAAAAAATTGGCATAATTTACGCGAGGGGTGTATTATCCCTTTCTAATCAAAGCAGTTGAAAATCTATGCAAGAGACAATTTCAATACCCGTAAAAACAATCGGCCCGATCACGATAGTAGGGCCGGAAGTGAATGCTGAAATCCAGGTTCCATTAGCCACCTTTGAAACACCTATGTGGCCTTCGACCAATCGCGGTGCCAGTGTGACTCGCCGTTGTGGAGGGGTACATTGTACCATTCTTGACGATCGAATGACCCGTTCTATCCTCTTAGAGGGCAAAGATGCACACACACTAAAGCAAATCGTGGAAGACCTCCGAGGACGTCATTCAGACCTTAAGGCCATCGTGAGCACGACAAGCCGCTTCTGCAAGCTAATCGACTGGCATGTTCAAATCGTGGGCAACCTGTTCTATCTCCGGTTAGAGGCTCAAACTGGCGATGCATCAGGCCATAACATGCTAACAAAGGCAGCCGATGCGGTCATAGCCTGGCTGCTGCATGAGTACCCAGCATTAAAATACGTCTCCATTTCGGGCAATATCTGCACTGACAAAAAAGTTTCTGCGATCAATGGGTTACTGGGCAGAGGGAAATACGTGGTCGCTGAGATGCTCATTCCTCGCAATATTTGCGAGGAATGCCTTAAAACTACTCCCGAAAAAATCGTCAATCTTCATATCAAAAAGAATTTGATTGGTAGCAATATTGCGGGCGGTATTCGAACAGCAAACGCGCACTTTGCAAATTTGATTTATGCTGTCTACCTAGCCACAGGTCAGGATGTGGCTAACATTGTCGAGGGCTCTCAAGGCATCGTGCACGCAGAAATGCGCGGTGAAGATCTCTACTTCTCTACAACATTACCCAATATCATTGTGGGTACCGTCGGTAACGGAAAAGAATTTGATTTCGTACATGAGCATCTCGCTATGCTAGGCTGCCTCGAACCTCGCGAACCCGGTCAGAATGCCAGACGACTTGCGATTGTGGTAGCTGCAACGGTATTGTGCGGGGAGCTGTCTTTATTAGCAGCTCAGACCAATCCCGGGGAGCTCATGCGCGCTCATGAGAAGTTTGAACGAAGCACGGAGAAATCACGCAAAGGAGTTGAGTTAACATAAGCGATTGGCGTGATGAATAAGAAATTCTTGAAGGTCAGGACCCCAGCCAAATTAATTTTATCCGGTGAACATGCGGTGGTTCATGGTCATCCCGCCTTAGCCATGGCGATTAATCGCTACACAGAAGCCACTGCTCGCTGGACATCGCCCCTACACTTTTCATTTAATTTAATGGGCATCGATTTTCGACGTCAAGTTACCCTACACACCTTACGAAAATTAAAACACAAAATCAAAGAAAAATACCATAAATATAGTCTCGGCCATGTCACTATTCGCGAAGTGCTGCAAAAACCTTTTGAGCTATCTTTATTCACCGTTATCAACGTCATCGATAAGTTAAAAGATAAACTACCCATGGGTGTGGATATCGCCACCGATTCTAATATTCCTATCGGCTGCGGTATGGGTTCCTCTGCCGCGAGCGTGGTGAGTATCGTCTATACTCTCGCAAAATTTTTGGATATCGATTTAGATATTGATGAATATATCAGGCTCGGCATTGAATCCGAAAATCTACAACACGGCAACTCAAGCGGCCTAGACGTTCGTACGGTTTATCACGGCGGTGCTATTCTCTATGAAAATAATGAATTTCAATCGCGCGTTCTGCCTGATTTTCCGATGACCATCATACAAACAGGCCGCCCTCACAGCACTACAGGTGAGTGCGTTCAACACACAATACCTTTTTTTAAAAACAGCCACATCGGCGATGATTTCGCGGCAATCACTCATCAATTGGATCATGCTTTTCAAGAAAGTGATCTTATTGAAATACAAGAGTGTATTCGTTTAAATCACAATTTATTAGATGAAATTGGTGTCGTACCCGAGAAAGTGAATGCTTTTATTCTAGACATCGAAAAACTCGGTGGTGCTGCTAAAATTTGTGGCGCAGGTAGCGTCAAAGGTGATCAAGCCGGCGTTGTTTTGGTTGTCTGCGACAATGATATTTCTGCTGTCGCAGAGCGTTTTGGCTATAATGTTATGCCTATCGAAATGGATACACGGGGTACTTGTGTTATATAAAGCTTCAGCCCCCGGCTCTTTAATGTTGCTCGGTGAATATGCCGTTTTACACGACAAAACTGCTATCGTTTGTGCGATCGACAAACGTATCGAAGTCACCCTCTCACCCCGCAAGGACGAACACATCAATATTAATTCATCTTTAGGCCATTACTGCACTTCCATTAACGCTGTGGTCACGGAGAAACCCTTTGAATTTGTCTTGAATGCGTTAAAAGCAAAAAAATTACCAAGCGGTTGTGACATCACTATCCATGCTGAATTTTCAAGTGATATTGGGTTAGGCAGCTCGGCTGCTGTCAGCGTTGCTCTCGTCACAGTTTTAAATCAATGGTTAGGCCAAACACATTTAACTAAAGAACAACTCTGGCAAGATGTCAAAGCTGTCATCCTTAAAACACAAGGCAAAGGCTCGGGTGCTGATATTGCTGCCAGCATTTATGGCGGTGTGATTGCATTTCGACACAATCCATTATTTGTAACACCACTAAAACAGTTGCCACCCATTTGTGCCGTTTATTCCGGAAAAAAAACGACGACGATGAAGGCCATCGAAATCGTTAAGGAACGCTATGGAAAGAATCCGCAACAATTTGAAGAGTTATTCGATACGGTTGACTACCTTTCGCATCAGGCTGTCGATGCTATTAATCACAAAGACTGGGAGTCACTCGGCCATTTATTCAACGAAGCACAAACTCTCATGGACCAACTGGGCGTGAATAATGCTATATTAAAAGACATTATACAAACATTGCGACAACAGCCGCATGTTTTAGGTGCTAAAATTTCTGGATCCGGATTAGGCGATTGTGCCATTGGTTTAGGCCAAGTTGATGATGGTATTTTTCCAACAGACGATGAACAAAAAAAATTAGGCGTAAAACAGATACCAATCGTTTTATCGACCAAGGGAGTCATTGCCAGTGAACACTAGAAAAGCGATTGTACAACAAATCATAAAATCGCGTCGTACTACACCCAAAAAAGAGTCTGGCAAAGCGTTCGCTCCGTCCAACATTGCATTATGCAAGTATTGGGGCAAGCGAAATTTAGAATTAAATTTGCCTATCACTTCTAGCTTATCAGTTTCATTAGCTCACAAAGGTTCTCATGCTAAAGTCACGCCCATCGATGCAGAGAAACATGAAGTATTCATCGATAACGAAAAACTTCCGCATGAATATCATTACGCAGAGAAATTATCTTCGTATTTAGATTTATTTGGATTTAACGATCAATCTTTTAAACTTGAGCTTAATTTCAATATTCCCGTTGCCTCGGGACTTGCTTCATCAGCCTGTTGCTTTGCATCCCTCGTCAAAGCGATGGATGACCTCTACGAATGGGAGTTCGATGGAAAATCATTATCACTATTGGCCCGTTTGGGGAGTGGCAGTGCCTCCCGCTCTGTCTATAATGGTTTTGTCGAATGGCATCACGGCGAACGTCCCGATGGCATGGACAGTTACGCCACGCTTATTAACGAAAAATGGCCCTCATTATGCTTGGGATTGTGTATTATCAGCAAAACTAAAAAGGCAGTAAGCTCACGGGAGGGCATGCAACGCACCGTTAAAACTTCCGATCTTTACTGCGCCTGGCCTGAAAAAGCAGAAAAGGATTTGGTACGATTAAAAATAGCTATCGAAAAAAAAGATTTCGACTTGCTGGGGCGAATCGCAGAGTCTAACGCAATGGCAATGCATGCCACCATGCTCGCAGCATGGCCACCACTGCTGTATTCACAAGCTGAAACAATTACGCTGATGCAGCAGGTTTGGGCATTGAGACAAGGAGGGATGTCGGTGTATTTTACACAAGATGCGGGCCCTAATTTGAAATTACTATTTCTAGAGTCTAATTTAAAAGAAATACAAACGAATTTTCCCACAATGGAGCTTATTAAACCTTTTGACCCTAATGAGTGATCATAATGACAGAAGATAAAGTGGTGCTAGTGAATCAACAGGATGAGCCACTCGGCACAGAAACTAAATTAAAAGCACACGAACTCGGCAAATTGCACCGCGCTTTTTCTGTTTTCATTTTTTATAAAGACAAAGGTGAATTAAAATTACTCCTGCAACAACGTCATCCTGATAAATATCACAGTGGTGGTTTATGGACTAACACCTGTTGCAGCCACCCACGTCCTGAAGAAGCTGTGCTTAAAGGGGGTGAGCGCCGCCTTAAAGAAGAAATGGGAATCACTATCACATTAACTCAAGCTGGACATTTTCAATATAGAGCTGAATTTGAAAACGGCTTAATCGAACATGAGTACGATCATGTATTGGTGGGCGTGGCGGATTCAAAGTCTGTCGATTTTAATAAGACGGAAGTCTTTGCCACTCGTTGGACTTCCATCCCAGATTTATTGGAAGACTTAGAAAAATACCCTGAAAAATTCACGCCATGGTTTAAGCAGGCATTGGATATTGCACTAGAGTCTCTTGATTCAATGAATCTCTAACTACCTAATAAAATAAGCGACAACAACGCAAAAACAGGCAGTGCTGCAGTTACACTATCAATACGATCTAAAATACCACCATGGCCCGGCAATCCGGAACCGCTATCTTTCATGCCAACTTGACGTTTGAGCATGCTTTCCACTAAATCACCCAGCACTGAAAAAATACCGGTGATTACAGCTAAGATACAAATCATTAAGAAACGATGGGGAGCTTCTTGAAGCAACAAGCTAACGATAATTGCAAGTATCAACGTTAGAATAATACCGCCAAGAAAACCTTCCCAGGTTTTATTCGGGCTCACACGTGGGGCTAATTGACGTCGACCCCATAACCGACCCGCTATATAGGCACCCGTATCCATACCACCCCAAATTAATAACAATCCAATCAGTAACCAAACGGGACCACCGATCGTCTCACGAATCACACCAACAGCTAACCAACAAGGTACCAATGCCAATAAACCCATCAATGCTTTTAAAATAGGATATTGTAAGCCGAGAGAACTACGCCCCATTGCATAATTTAACATACCCACCGATGCCCAAATCCAAGCGAAAAAGGCAATCGCCAATACCCAATTGATCGGTAAAAAATAAGTAATGATTAGCGCGACAACAACCACCGCTGTATACACCGTCCGCCAAGAGCTATCTTTCCACCCTATTAATCCAGACCATTCCCAACCAGCCCAAGCAATTACCGCCCCAATTAATATGGAAAACGAAGGCATCGGTAAAAATAAAATAACAAGAATTAACAGAGGAATCAGAATAACCGCAGTGATAATGCGTTTTTTAAGCATGTTGTTCCTTAATTTGTTCGGGAGTCAGCCCAAAACGACGCTCTCGGGTACGATAAAATTCGATAGCGTCATCAAAATCTTTTTTATGAAAATCAGGCCAAAAAACAGGATTAAAATAAATTTCAGTATAGGCAAATTGCCATAACATGAAATTACTGATTCGTTGTTCGCCGCTGGTACGAATAAACAAATCGGGCGCAGGTAAATCAGCGAGACACAGATGTTGCTGGAATAGTTCCGGCGTGATGTCTTGCGGCAACAGTTCTTTTTGCACCACTCGTTTCGCTAAAGTCTGCGAAGCACGAACGATATCCCAACGGCCACTATAATTAATCGCAATGACTAAGTTCATGCCGGTATTGTCTTTAGTTGTAGTCTCTGATTGCTGAATTTGTTTCAGCAATTTTTCATCGAACTGACTATGATCTCCAATGATACGCAATTTCACGTTATTCTCATTGAGTTGGCCCGTATTTTGCTCCAACGATTCTAGAAACAAAGACATGAGAAAATTAACTTCGGATTTTGGACGTGCCCGATTTTCCAGACTGAATGCAAAGAGTGTCAATACTTCGATACCCGAATTACCAGCATGTTCGACAATTTCACGTACCGTTTTAGCACCCGCTCTATGGCCATCAATGCGAGGAAGTCTGCGACGTGACGCCCAACGCCCGTTGCCATCCATTACTATTGCTACATGTCGAGGTAAGTTACGCATCGGTCCACAAGATTATCATACAGCCATTAAGTCCGTCTCTTTTTGAGAGGCAACAGTATCAACTTCTGCGATATGAACATCAGTGACTTTTTGTACGGATGCTTGCGCCTTACGCTCATCATCTTCACTAATATCTTTCGCTTTCAGGAGTTCTTTAAAGTCGTTGTTTGCTTCGCGACGAATATTACGAATCGCCACTCGAGCTTTTTCGGCTTCGTCACGCACAACACGTACTAAATCCTTACGCCGCTCCTCAGTTAAGGGTGGCAAGGGCACCCGGATAACCATCCCCGCCGTTGTCGGATTCAATCCTAAATCAGATGTCATGATTGCCTTTTCAATAGGTGCAATCATATTTTTTTCCCACGGGGTTATCGCCAGTGTGCGCGCATTTTCAACCGCAATGCTCGCCACCTGACTGAGTGGTGTTTCCACATCGTAATAACTAACTTTAATATGTTCTAACAAGCTTGGATGTGCACGGCCCGTTCTTAATTTCGACAATTCAGATTTTAACGAAACGATGCTTTTATTCATTCGCGTTTTAGCATCGTTTAAAATATCATTTATCATCGCTTCACCTCTCAATTAACCAACGTACCTTCTTCTTCACTCATGACCACACTTAATAACGCACCGGGTTTATTAATATTAAACACGCGCAACGGCATGTTGTGATCGCGACATTGGCAAAAAGCTGCCAAGTCCATGACAGCCAATTCTTTTTCGAGGGCTTCCTGATAACTCAAATGTTTGTAGCGTGTAGCATTAGGATCTTTTGCCGGATCTGCGGAATAAATCCCATCCACATTAGTTGCTTTCAATACTATATCCGCACCAATTTCGATCCCACGCAAACTTGCAGCAGAGTCAGTGGTCACTAATGGGTTGCCTGTACCCGCCACGAAAATCACAATGCGACCCTGCGTTAAATGGTGTATCGCTTTACGTCGATGAAATATATCGGCAACACCGCTCATCGCAATCGCGGATAAAATTCGCACCGGCAATCCCGATCGCTCAAAGGAATCGCGTAAAGCGAGTCCATTCATTAGTGTTGCTAACATACCCATATAATCGCCAGTGATGCGATTAATACCAGCCTGTGATAGTGCCGGGCCTCGAAAAAAATTGCCGCCACCAACCACAATAGCTATCTGAACGCCGTGTTGGTATATCTGAGTGATTTCTTTTGCCATACGATCCAATACTGTCGGATCGATTGGATGTGGACCTTTTCCCATTAATGCCTCGCCGCTCATTTTCAATAGCACACGGCGATAAAGCGGTTGTGGTCCATTCGTCATTTAGTCGTTTCCTTGTACTTGCGCCATAACCTCATCGGCAAAATTTTTAGATTCTTTTTCAATGCCCTCACCCACTTCGAATCGAGCAAAGGTAGAGACGGTTGCACCCTGCGATTTCAATAAATCAGCAATCAGTTGATTAGGATCTTTAACAAAGGGCTGTCCAACCAACGTGATCTCTTTCAAGAATTTATTGATTCGACCGAGGACCATTTTCTCAATGATGTCCTGCGGCTTACCCGATTCTTTAGCTTGCTCAATGAAAATTTCACGCTCTTTTTCAATAACTTCCGCTGGCACGTCATCCGGTTTTACGGCTTGTGGTTTTAACGCAGCAATATGCATCGCGAGATCTTTCGCTAAGTCTAAATTATCTTTATCAAGAGCAACAACGACACCAATCCGATCTCCGTGACAGTAATGACCCACGATACCACTTGATTCAATCAATGCTACACGACGAATTTGGATATTTTCGCCGAGCTTATTAATTAATGACATGCGTGCTTGTTCAATTGTTTCATTGCCACCTTGAGTAATAGTAACTTTTGCCAATGAATCAACATTTCGAATGTTTTCTGCCAAACCTTGCTCAGCAACGTGTTGGGCAAATTCCGCAAAATGAGTGTCGCGAGCAACAAAGTCAGTTTCACTGTTAACCTCAACCATAAAGGCTTTCTTGTTGTCTGCAGTGATTGCAATAACAATTTTTCCTTCGGCGGCCGTTTTCCCGGCACGCTTTTCTGCTTTTGCTTCGCCTGCTTTTCGCAATACATCAATGGCAGCTTCCAAATTTCCGTCAGTTTCTACCAATGCTTTCTTACAAGCCATCATGGCTGCACCCGTGCGCTCTCTTAACTCTTTTACTAATGCTGCAGTTATTGCCATTACTAACCTCTTTAATTATTTCGTAGCCGCAGATTTTTCGTTTGTTGTCTCTTTTGTTTCAGCTTTCTTTTTAGGAGCTGCTTTTTTTGCGGTAGTTTTTTTCTTTTCAGCCGGTTTCTTTTCAGCGGCTTTTTGCGATTTTTCCTCACCTTTTTCAGCTTTTGCTTTTTCGGCTATTTTTGCTTTTTTAGTCACAATGCGCTTGGCTGGCTCTGCCTTTGCCTTTTCTTTAGCTTCCTTCGCTTCTACTAATTCCAACGCACCACGTGCTTCAATGATGGCATCGGCGATCGTTTTACAATAGAGTCGAATCGCTCGCCATGCATCATCATTGCCTGGAATAACATAATCGATATTGTCGGGACATGAATTAGTATCTACTATGCCGATCACAGGGATACCTAGGCGACGCGCCTCTTGAATGGCGATCTTTTCGTGCATGACGTCAATGACAAACAATGCGTCCGGTAATCCACCCATGTTCTTAATGCCTGATAGGCTAGCCGATAATTTTTCTTTTTCACGCATCAAATTCAGGACTTCCTTCTTAGTCATTCCAACCAGATTTCCTTCATCGGCAATCTGCTCTTCGAGCTCTTTTAGACGCTTGATCGATTGACGAATCGTTTTGTAGTTAGTCAGCATGCCACCCAACCAACGGTAGTCGACATAGGGCATGCCACAGCGGGTTGCTTCTTCCCGCACAATCTCACGGGCTGCAAATTTTGTTGCTACAAACAATATCTTACCACGTTTAGTGGCGATGTCCGCGGCTACCTTTACGGCATCACGAAACATAGGTAATGTTTCTTCTAAATTTATGATATGAATCTTGTGGCGGGTCCCGTAGATATAGGGTGCCATCTTAGGATTCCAATAGCGAGTCTGGTGGCCAAAATGAACTCCAGCCTCAAGCATTTGGCGCATAGTTACGTCAGTCATGTCGTTCTCCAGGGTTAAACCTCCACCTACCCCATTACCTGACCCGCTTTAACGGGCACCCCAAGCAACGGTACCGATAGGTGTGTGAATTTTTGTACCAAAATAAGCATCTAGTTGCTTATTCTAGCTGGCCTTTATACCATAGACAGCCATTAGGGACAAGTTAGGGATTAAAAGAGAAGTTTCGGGCGTTAGTACCAGGGTGGCACTAAGCAGCTTTAAGTCAAAAGGCAAGAGATCAACAAATGGCAATATCTATAAAAACACCTGAAGAACTCGAAAAGATGCGCATAGCCGGAAAGCTAGCTGCTGATGTGCTAGACATGATCGAGCCTTATGTAAAAGCTGGGATAACTACCGATGAGCTAAATAGCATCTGTCATGACTACATCACCCAGAAACAGCACGCTATTCCTGCCCCCTTGAATTACCATGGTTTCCCAAAGTCCATTTGCACCTCTGTTAATCATGTTGTCTGTCATGGCATACCTAATGATAAAAAATTGAAAGACGGTGACATCATTAATATCGATGTGACCGTGCTTAAAGAGGGTTACCACGGCGATACCAGTAAAATGTTCACCGTCGGTAAAGTATCCACACATGCAGAACGTTTGATTCGCGTGACCCAAGAATGCATGTATAAAGCTATTAAAATTGTAAAGCCCGGCACTCGCCTGGGCGATATCGGTGCCATCATTCAAGAGCATGCCGAAAAAAATCATTTTTCAGTGGTGAGAGAGTACTGCGGCCATGGGATTGGCAGTATTTTTCATGAACCGGAATTGCAAATTTTGCATTACGGTAAGCCAGATACCGGGATTATTTTGCGCCCTGGCATGACCTTCACAATCGAACCGATGATCAACGCCGGCAAACGTCACGTCAAATTATTGTCAGACGGATGGACTGTGATCACAAAAGATCGTCGTTTGTCTGCACAGTGGGAACATACGCTCGCTGTCACAGAAGATGGTTATGAAGTGTTTACATTAACCTGAGTTCTGTATAAGAAAAGGAATACAAGCGTGTCGCGATGCTCGTGATAGATTATTGCCATCCCTGTCAATAATCGACTCGCAATACGCGACAACTTAAATAGCCGCGGACGTCCTCGTCGCCCGCGCTCCGCGACCTCACGGCTCGACTACGCACGGGCTCTCAAATGACTTGACGGCTCGTAAAGATTTTTTGCAGTCGCTTACGCTCGGCAAAAAATCCGAGCCTACCGCGGAATACGCGCCTTCGCTTCGCTCTCCATGGCGCGCATCGAGTGAATGAAATAATTGAAAAAAAGACCGGAACCGCTAAAATTTAGCTCCAAAATTACAGCTAAATAATGTAACAGGAGTTAATCATGTTGGCACCGGTCACGGAGATTTTTTGTGATATGGATGATTTTTGCAAGGATTATTTGAAAGGTCAATCAAAGTATTTGCTACCGAACCCAGACAGAAAACGAGATCGAGCGATGCAAATGAGCTTGTCTGAAATTGGCACCATCATTGTGTTGTTTCAAATGAGTCACTATCGCACATTTAAGGATTTTTATTGTGGATGTGTTTTACAAGACATGAAGAAGTATTTTCCTACGGCGCTGAGTTACACACGTTTTGTCGCCTGCCAATCAGCAGCGCTAATGATGCTCGCCGCCTATTTGCTTTCGAGAAAGGGCAAACACACGGGATTGTATTATATTGACTCAACTACACTACGCGTATGCCACAATAAACGAATTTATCGAAACAAGGTTTTCAAAGGCATTGCTAAACGCAGTAAAAGCACAATGGGCTGGGTTTACGGCTTTAAACTACATATTGTGATTAATCATCAAGGGGAATTAATCCGTTTTTGTTTAACGAAAGGGAACGTGGATGATCGCGCTGTTGTTAGAAAATTAATGGCTAATTTAAAGGGGTTGGGCGCTGGCGATAAAGGGTATCTTGGAAAAGATCTTGCGGACGATTTGGCAAAACACGATTTAAAATTTGTGACAAAAGTCCGTAAAAATATGAAGAACAAAATGCTTTCTGCATTTGAAAAGTTTTTCCTAAAACAACGTGGCATCGTAGAAACGATTATCGATCAGTTGAAAAACTTGTATCATGTTGAGCATTCGCGTCATCGTAGTCCGATTAATTTTTTAGTCAATACCCTTGCAGCGCTAATTGCCTATTCTTGGCGACCAAACAAACCAGGAATAAAAACCAACAATATAAAGAATAATTTATACGCAGTTATCCAGAACTGAGGTTAAAGATAAAAACCCCCAACGATATCGTCGTATTTTTATTGGAGGCATCGAATCACCGTTATCTTCTAGTGATACAGAATCACGAGATGAATTAATGTATCAGCCTAATCAACGCGAGGTAAAAAATTATTTGCTCGGTGAACCATTTAGCGATGCGTATTTTACAAAACGTGAAGCAGAATGCATGATGCTGATCATGCAGGGATACACTAATACACAGGTAGCACAGTTATTAAGTTTGTCGTCGCGCACCGTTGAGTTTTATATTAAAAATATGCGGCGTAAAACAGGCTGTGAAAGCAAGGCGGATTTAATGAATGCCATTGCCAAGACAGATTTTCTCGACAAATTGGATTTTACAATGGAGGATTTGTTTTAGGTGTCGTAACTCTGATCTGAAATGACTGCATAGCACCTTGATGCTATTATTGCACTATGAAATCAAAAACAGATGCACAACCTAGCCTCCAAAGTATTTGGGAAAATCCCATTCATTTTGTTGCCTGTGGTTTTGGGCTTGGTGCGATCCCCATAGCACCGGGCACCTTTGGTACGTTGGGGGGTGTGGTGTTGTACCTCATTTTAAGTCGGCTACCGTTATGGGCTTATATTATGGTGGCGGTTGTCCTGCTTATCTTTGGTTTTTTAATTTGCGGTATCACCAACCGAGACTTTGGTACAGATGATCACCCCGCTGCAGTGTGGGATGAAATCGTCGGTTTCTTGTTCGTCATGATTGCAGTCCCTAAAACATGGTATTTTATTTTAATAGGATTTGTCTTGTTTCGACTATTTGATATTTGGAAGCCATGGCCTATTCGATGGGTTGACCGACATATTCACGGTGGTATCGGGGTTATGTTAGATGACGTGGTGGCGGCTCTTTTTTCGCTGGTAATTTTACAGATTTTAGTTTGGGTTTTTTAGTATTGATGAATCGTGAGCGACCGCTTTTCAATCCCCAGTAATAATAAATCGCTGCCACGACACCTACAGCAATTAAGCTTTCTGCATAATTTAATTTTCCCCAGCCGCCGAATGCTTTACTTCCTAGAAAAGAAATCAAAGCCATCGTTAATAAATAACAAGGCAACCAGATGCCGGGTCGCCAATCCTCCTTGAAAGTTTTCCAACCGTTTTTGTTTTGGTAATAAAAATAAATGGGTAATCCAGCTAGCATGATGAGTATGACTTTACCCGTTAAAGGCCATCTGGCCCAGTACAATACAAATGAAATTACTATAAATGCAATCGGTGCAATGTAGCGCAAGCCCCTTATTTTGACCGGTGAGACCTGACGGTGTTTTCGATAGCGTAATGTCATCGCTGAAACAGGTCCATTCACATAAGAAATAATCGATGAAACGGATATCACTGCGACCAAGGTGCTCCAACCTTTAAAGAGATATAAAAATACAAAGCTGATAATGAGGTTAATCCACATCGCTGGACGTGAAATGTGATAAAGGGGATGCACGCGTCCAATGAATTCGGGCATATAACCATTGCTTTGTAAGCCATAAAGCATCCGTGAAGTCGTTGCGGTGTAAGTAATCCCGGTGCCTGAGGGTGAAACGAATGCATCTAGGTAAATTAAAATCACAAGCCAATTTAAATTTAATGCCAAGGCTAAATGCACAAATGGAGAGCTGAAATTTAAGCGATGCCATCCGAAGGCAATATCTTTTGGGCTAACTGTGCCGATAAATGCAATTTGCAGCAGTAAGTAAAGCACGAAAGAAATGCCGATTGAGATAATAATAGCTAGTGGCACGTCACGTTTTGGGTTTATTGCTTCGCCTGATAAATTAATGGGGCTTTGAAATCCATGAAATGAGAAAATAATGCCCGCCGTGGCCACGGCTGTAAATACACCACTCATCCCATAAGGCATGAAATTTTCATGAACGAGATTAAAGGTTCCTTGGTGAAACGAGGCGACAAATAAAGCGACACAGGTAAGTGATGGTATTAAAATTTTGAATAAGGTTAACGCCATCATCGAATGTAAAAATAATTTTACGGACCAATAATTCAATAGAAAATAAAAAACGATGAATACGCCCGAAAGCATCAAGCCATAGGGTGTTAATTGGTGAAGATAGGGGTTATACAATTGGCTGGTAAAATCCCAAGACCATGAGCTCATATATTGAACCGAAGAGGCAGCTTCGATGGGAATCACAGAAACGATGGCGATCCAATTAGCCCAGCCTGCAATAAATCCTGCAAAGGAGCCATGGGATAATTGTGTGTAGCGTACCATGCCACCTACGGCAGGATAGCGAGCGCCCAGCTCTGCGTAGGCAAAGGCGAGCAACAACATGGCTAGCGCGCCGATTGGCCAGGCAAAGATTGCGGCAGGGCCGGCTAGTCGGGCTGCTTTCCAGGCACCGAATAACCAACCAGAACCAATCATTGTACCGATCCCTGACAGCGTCAGGCCCCATAAGCCGATATGTTTAAATATTTTCCCCATTGGACTAAGCCTACCGATAATGTCCGACGTTGTCCATGAGACAACCGCGGGAAATGGTTGAAGCGCGCATTTATGAGTATAATTTTAATTACTTACGATCGCTTACAGGCACGACGTTGCGCTGTGTTTTTCCCGTATAGAGTTGGCGTGGTCTTGATAAACGATGATTCGGATCACTCATCATTTCCATCCAATGTGATACCCAGCCGACTGTACGAGACAACGCAAAAATAACGGTAAACATGTTGCTCGGAATACCGATCGCACTTAACGTGAGTCCAGAATAAAAATCTACATTGGGATACAATTTTTTCTCGACAAAATAATCGTCTTCTAATGCGATTTTTTCTAATTTCATGGCGAGCTTAAATAGCGGTTCATCATGACGACCCACCGTATCCAACACTTGGTGACACGTTTCACGCATGACTTTTGCGCGGGGATCATAGTTTTTATAAACACGATGACCAAAGCCCATTAATCGGAATGGATCATATTTATCTTTAGCTTTTTTAATGTATTTATCGATATTCGACTCATCACCAATTTCTCGAAGCATATTTAAAGCCGCTTCGTTGGCCCCACCATGTGCTGGTCCCCACAATGCGCCAATACCTGCGGAAATGCAGGCAAAAGGATTGGCTCCAGTGGAACCTGCTACACGAACGGTAGTGGTCGATGCATTTTGTTCGTGATCGGCGTGCAAAGTAAAAATACGATCCATCGCCCGTACTAGAACAGGATCCGGTTTTTTTTCTTCGTACGGTGTCGAAAATAGCATATGTAGAAAATTTTCTGCATAAGACATTTCTTTTTGCGGATGTACAAAAGGTTCGCCGATCGAATACTTGTAACTCATCGCAGCAATCGTTGGCATTTTCGCAATCAAGCGTAGTGCCGACACTTCACGGTCTTGAGGATTATTGATATCAAACGCATCGTGATAAAACGCAGAGAGCGCCCCTACGGTGCTCAACAGCATAGCCATGGGGTGAGCGTCGTGTCGAAAACCTTCAAAAAACTTGCTGACTTGCTGGTGAAGTGTTGAATAATCTTTGATGCTATTTTCAAAAATATCTTTTTGCTTCTTATTTGGGAGTTCGCCGTGCATCAGTAAATAACAAACTTCCAAGTAATCGCACTGTGCTGCTAATTGATCGATGGGATATCCCCGATAAAGCAATATGCCTTTTCCACCGTCGATGAAAGTGATTTTGGATTCACAAGACGCGGTGGAGTAAAACCCCACATCCAGTGTGTATATTCCATTATCGCCTAATGTTTTTACATCGATGACATCGGAACCCAGTGTGCCTGAGTAGATGGGAAATTCAACATTTTGATTTTCAAAAGATAACTTTGCTTTACGATCTTTCATAGGGATTTCTCATAATGGTTGTAGACTGATCAGTGCCCCCAAACTATAGTCAATCCTGGATTAGTTTTCAAAGGCTCAGAAAATAGAAGATCATTTTATAGTCGAAATACGCAACTTTCCAACCCTTTTCTGGGGCTGTTGTCGGGCGATATAATGAGTTATAATCACGACGCACTGATAGGATACATACACAACCAATTGTCTTAAAACACAATTTATGGGATGGACATTATTGATAGCGTTCTCTAGATGAGAACGATTAATCAATGTGTTAGCATTTGTGTTGTCCTTCAGGCTCTTGGAACAAACTCGCATAAATTTGTCAGGATGGGCACAACGGTGAATGCAGAAAGACCAGTAAATCTCGATTTAACAAAGTTTCGGTTCCCTCCGATGGCGATACTCTCGGTGTCGCACCGTATCACGGGCGTACTATTATTTTTATTCACGCCGCTTGCTATATATATGATGCATGAGGCGGCGACTTCGCAGCAGACGTTTAACACCTTGATTCAAGTTATGCAGAACTTTTGGATGCGTCTTGCTGTTTGGATTGGTATTTCGGTGACGTTGTTCCATCTGATGTCTGGTATTCGTCATATGATAATGGATCTTGGCTTTTGGGAAAGTTTGCATGCAGGTCGAATCAGCGCATATACCGTGTTTGCACTTGGTTTCATCGTCACTGTATTAGTAGGAGTGTGGGTATGGTAGTGCAGGTTAATCGTCGAGGCTTAATAGACTGGATTGCCCAGCGTGTCACGGCCATTTTAGTCGGCATCTACACACTCTTTCTTGTCATTTATTTTCTTGCGCACTATCCCCTTGCTTACACTGTATTTCATAATTTATTTAGCAACTTAGCAATGAAAATTGTCACGTTCATCGTTTTGCTGAGCATTTTGTGGCACGCATGGATTGGGTTATGGACGGTCTTTACAGACTATGTGAAAAATCGCCCCATTCGCCTAATATTGGAAATATTAGTGTCTTTGTTATTAATTGTTTACTTGGCTTGGGTAGCTGAGATTTTATGGGTGGCGCTGTAATGAGTAGTATTCCAGTTAGAGAATTTGATGCAGTAATTATAGGTGCAGGGGGTGCCGGTTTGCGCGCCGCGCTGCAAATGGCGCAATCACAACTTAAAGTGGTTGTCGTTTCTAAAGTATTTCCCACGCGTTCACATACGGTTTCTGCGCAAGGAGGTATTGCCGCTGCGCTAGGAAACGTGGTTCCTGACAAATGGCAGTGGCACATGTATGACACCGTTCATGGGGGCGAATACTTGGGCGATCAAAATGCCATTGAATACATGACTCAAGAAGCCCCTGAATCCATTTACGAACTAGAGCACATGGGTTTGCCATTTTCTCGTTTGGATGATGGGCGAATTTATCAGCGTGCCTTTGGTGGACACACTCGTGATTTTGGTGGTGAGCTAGCGCGCCGAACTTGTGCGTGTGCGGATCGTACTGGTCACGCCATGCTGCATACCTTGTATCAAAAAAATGTGGAAGCCAATTCGCATTTTCACTACGAATGGTACGCCTTGGATTTAGTGAAAGGGGTTAACGGCGGCATCGCTGGGGTTGTGGCGATGTGTATGGAAACCTCCGAAATTGTCTTTTTTAAATCGCGCGCTACCATATTAGCCACCGGTGGTGCGGGTCGTATTTATGAAACCACCAGTAATGCGTATACCAATACCGGCGATGGTATCGGCATGGCATTGCGTGCTGGGCTTCCCGTGCAAGACATGGAATTTTTCCAATTCCACCCAACCGGCGTTTACGGGGTTGGTTGTTTAATTACAGAAGGTGCTCGCGGTGAAGGCGGCTACTTATTAAATAAAGACGGTGAGCGTTTTATGGAGCGCTACTCTCCGCACTTAAAAGATTTAGATTGTCGCGATGTTGTTTCGCGTTCGATTTTAATGGAAGTATTAGCAGGCCGCGGTGTTGGCCCTGAAAAAGATCATGTCTTATTAAAGCTCGATCACTTAGGTGAAAAAGTGCTAAACGAACGTCTTCCGGGTATTTCAGAGCTTGCTAAAAAGTTTGCGGGTGTGGATGTTACTAAAGAACCGATTCCCATTTTGCCGACGGCACACTACATGATGGGTGGTATCCCCACGAATATTCACGGCCAAGTACTAACGCTCGATAAAGATGGCAACGATAAAATTGTCGAAGGCTTATTTGCAGCCGGGGAATGTGCGTGTGTGTCTGTGCACGGTGCAAATCGATTAGGAACCAACTCATTATTAGATCTCGTTATCTTTGGTCGTGCCGCGGGTAAATTTTTAGAGAACGAATTAAAAGCGAACTTGGATTTTCGTGCACCCGATGAAGCCGACATTGAGGCTTCGTTAAATCGCATTAAACGTTGGGAAAATCAAAATAACACTGAAAACCCTGCGGATATTCGAAAAGAACTACGCGCAGTGATGCAAAACAGCTTTGGTGTATTCCGCGATGAAAAACCGATGGAAGAAGGGTTAAAAACGCTAAAAGCACTGCGTGAGCGATTGCATCATGCAAAAATAACCGATACGAGCAACACATTTAATAACGCACGTATTGAAGCATTAGAACTGGATAACTTATTTGACGTAGCGATGGTAACGGCCATTAGTGCAGAGCAACGCAAAGAAAGCCGTGGGGCTCACTCGCGTTATGACTACAAAGAGCGCGACGATGAGCATTGGTTGAAACACACTGTTTGTTACTTGGATGGTGAGATTAAATATCGCCCCGTTAACATGAAACCTACAGATATTGAACCATTTCCGCCTAAGCCGAGGGATTAGTAATGAGTAAAAAATCGAGAATCATGACACTATCGATTTATCGATATAACCCTGAAACGGATAAAAAACCGTACATGCAGGACTTCACGATAGATTTATCGAAAGTCAAAGGGGCGATGTTATTGCATGCTTTAGAAGAGCTGCGCGAAACGCACCCTGATTTAGGGCTGCGTCGTTCTTGCGGCGAGGGAGTATGCGGTTCTGACGGCATGAATATTAACGGATCAAATGGGTTAGCGTGCATTACACAGCTAGCCGATTTGCCGGATTATGTCGTGTTGCGCCCACTCCCCGGATTTCCAGTGATTCGTGATCTTATTGTGGATATGGAACAGTTCTATACGCAATACAAAAAAGTTAGACCTTATTTAATTAACCACGAACATCCGCCCCAAAAAGAGCGCCTACAGTCGCCGGCAGACCGTGCGAAGTTGGATGGTCTTTATGAGTGTATTTTATGCGCGTGTTGTTCGAGTTCTTGTCCGTCTTACTGGTGGAATCCCGATAAATTTATCGGCCCAGCAGGTTTGTTGGCTTCTTATCGATTTGTGGCGGATACTCGCGATGAAGAAAAAAATAGTCGATTAGATGCCATGAAAGATCCTTACAGTGTATTTCGTTGCAGAACGATCATGGATTGTGTCACTGTTTGTCCTAAAAACTTAAATCCAACCGCAGCCATTCGAAAAATTAGAACGGAAATGTTACGCGAATCGGATGCGAGTGAATGACATTACTTAGAACACAATTAAAGGTTAACCATGACAAAGTCTTTAATGCAGCAATTTCGGCAAAATTCTTATTTAGCTGATAATAATGCTGCTTACATAGAATCTCTTTATGATAAATATTTAGAAAACCCGCAAGCTGTCACCGAAGAATGGCGTCACTATTTTCAATCTCTAGCAAATGGAAGCGGTGCTTCCGATATTTCACATCAGGAGATTCGCCAAACCTTTAAGCAAATGGCGCTCCGCCCAAAAGTTATGGCGCCAAGCGCTGGCGCGAGCATGAAACAAAATGCTGTCGATGCATTGATCGAAGCGTATCGTCGATTTGGTCATTTAAACGCAAAAACTGATCCACTGGGTGTAGAAACACCAATAGACCCACGTTTAGAATTAAGTCATTACCATTTGACAGATGCAGATTTAACTCAAACGTTTGACACGAAAGGTGTGCTCGATAAGTCGAGTGCAACCTTAAAAGAAATTTATCAACAGTTACATGAAATTTATTGCGGCGCTATTGGTATTCAATATAGCACGATTTCAAATGAGCGCGAGCGATATTGGTTGCGAGATTATGTCGAACATCGTATTCCCAACTTGAAGTTCGATGCCGAAATTAAACGAAATATTTTGCAGCAACTTACTTCAGCCGAAACCTTAGAAAAATATTTAGACGCAAAATATGTAGCACAGGTTCGTTACTCTTTGGAGGGTGGGGACAGCTTAATTCCGATGTTGGATGAGCTCACCAAACGAGCCCGAGCACAAAACGTCGAAGAAATTGTTATTTGCATGGCACACCGAGGACGTGTGAATGTGCTGCTTAACATTATGGGACAAGCTCCGACAGAATTATTTCAAGAATTCGAAGGCAAAAAAGATTACGGCAAAACCCTGGGCGATGTTAAATACCATCGCGGTTATTCTCGCGATGTCAAAACCGATGCGGGCCCCATTCACTTATCGTTAGCGTTTAATCCTTCTCACTTAGAATTTATTTCACCTGTTGCGATGGGATCGGTGCGTGCGCGCCAAGAGCGTCAAAATGGGCAGAGAATTGATTATGCCGTGCCAGTCATGTTGCATGGTGATGCTGCCTTTGCAGGTGAGGGCATCGTCATGGAGACACTCAATATGTCGCAAACACGCGCTTATCATGTGGGTGGCACGATTCATATTATTTTAAATAACCAAGTTGGATTTACCACAAGCAATCCAAAAGATGCACGTTCTTCGCTTTATTGTACGGACATTGCCAAAATGTTGGATGCGCCTGTTTTTCACGTGAATGCAGATGATCCGGAAGCGGTGATTGCTGTCACGCAGTTAGCGCTCGATTATCGAATGACTTTCCATAAAGATATTTTTATTGATTTGGTTTGTTATCGACGACATGGGCATCAAGAAGTCGATAACCCCATGCCGACACAACCACTCATGTATAAAATTATTCATGAGCATCCGAGCGCCCGTGAAATCTATGCGAAAAAATTAATTGATGAAGGAATATGTAAATCGGAAGAACCCGATGCGTGGATTGAAACCTATCGTCAACATCTCGATCAAGGGCGTCAGGTTGTGGAAACTTTACCGAAAGGTCTTTCTGAGCATTATGCGGCGAACTGGACGCCGTTTCTCGATCAAGAATGGACAACCCTTGTGGATACCAGTATCCCCCTCGCAAAATTAAAAAGCCTGGGTGAGAAAATTTGTAGTGTTCCCGAGGGCTTTGAATTGCAGCGTCAAGTGGCTGGCATCATGACTGCACGCGCTGAAATGATGGAAGGCAAACGCGAAATGGATTGGGGTTATGCAGAAACCCTGGCCTATGCTTCATTGCTCGATGAAGGTCATCCAGTTCGTTTGGTGGGTGAAGATGTTCGTCGTGGCACTTTCTTTCATCGTCATGCAGCATTGTTTGATCAGAACACCGGTGAAGAATACATGCCGCTACTGCATGTCAGCGAAAAGCAGGCACATCCCCATATTTATGATTCTTTGCTGTCAGAGTGTGGTTCGATGGGATTTGAATACGGCTATTCCACAGCCGAACCCAACGCTCTCGTTATTTGGGAGGCGCAGTTCGGTGATTTTGCTAACGTCGCTCAAGTGATCGTTGATCAATTTATTAGTTCAGGCTGGCAAAAATGGAATCGGCTATCGGGCATTACACTGTTTTTACCCCATGGTTATGAGGGTAAAGGTCCGGAACACTCTTCTGCACGTTTAGAGCGTTATTTGCAATTATGTGCGCAAAACAATATGCAAGTTTGTGTGCCAACCACGCCTGGGCAGATTTTTCATTTGCTGCGTCGACAGGTGCTACGCCCTTACCGAAATCCATTAATTGTGATGACGCCGAAAAGTTTATTGCGCCATAAGTTAGCGGTTTCTACGTTAGAAGAACTAGCAAAAGGACAATTACAATTATTGATTCCAGAAATTGATAAACTGGATTCAAAAAAAGTGACTCGTGTCGTTTTATGTTGCGGTAAGGTGTATTACGAATTGCTCACCAAACGACGTGAAGAAAAACTCAACCATATCGCGATTATTCGTATTGAGCAGCTATATCCGTTTCCGTACGATGAGTTGAAAAAACAGTTGAAACGATATCCCAATGCTAAACAGGTAATATGGTGTCAAGAAGAACCCAAAAATCAGGGTGCCTGGTTTTGTTCACGGCATCGTCTTGTGGAATGTATGCGCGAAGATCAAACATTAGATTTAGCGGCACGTCCTGCATTAGCAGCACCATCGGGTGGCTATCCTGCGTTACATCAGCAGTTGCAGACACGTTTAATCAATAAAGCCTTAGATATTAGAGAGGAAAAGTAAAATGTCGATTGAAATTAAAGTGCCTACCTTACCGGAATCGGTTGCCGATGCAACGGTTGCAAAGTGGTATAAAAAAGCAGGCGAATCGATTGGACGCGATGAAAATCTAGTGGATTTAGAAACAGATAAAGTCATGCTCGAAGTGCCAGCACCTAACGCCGGTGTGATTGAAAAAATAGTAGTGAAAGAAGGTGAAACGGTGACGGCCGGGCAATTATTAGCGGTGTTAAAAGAAGGGGAAGTTGAGGAAGTTGCAACTGCTAAAGAAGAACCTCAGGAATCCAAACAGTCAAAACCTTCAGAAGAACTGAGCCCAGCAGTGCGCCGAGCGGCTGCAGAAAAAGGTGTTGATACGAGTCAAATTAAAGGAACGGGCAAAGATGGTCGTCTAACAAAACAAGATATCGAGCAAGCAACTTCAACAAAAGAAGGTGAAAAACCAGGTGAGCCTGTAGTTAGCACAGAAATCGCTGGTGAACGAACGGAAAAACGTGTGCCGATGTCGCGCCTTCGTGCACGTATTGCAGAGCGTTTAGTACAAGTGCAACACGAAGCGGCTATTCTCACGACGTTTAACGAAGTGAACATGAAACCGGTGATGGATTTACGGAAAAAATATAAAGATCAGTTTGAAAAAACACATGGAGTACGACTAGGATTTATGTCGTTTTTTACGAAAGCTGCGGTCGAAGCGTTAAAACGATTTCCCGCAGTGAACGCCTCTATCGATGGCAATGATATTATTTATCATAATTACTGTGACGTCGGGATCGCAATTGGTAGTGACCGCGGTTTAGTAGTGCCTATTTTGCGTAATGCTGAAATGATGAGTATGGCAGACATCGAAAAAAATATTCGTGGTTATGCAACTAAAGCACAAGAAGGCAAGCTCGCGATTGAAGATATGACGGGTGGCACATTTACCATTACCAACGGCGGCACGTATGGATCGATGTTATCGACTCCGATAATTAATCCACCGCAAACTGCTATTTTAGGTATGCATAACATTGTGGAGCGCCCCGTAGCTGAAAATGGCACTGTGGTGGTGCGTCCGGTGATGTACTTAGCATTATCGTATGATCACCGTGTGATCGATGGTCGTGAAGCCGTGTTATTTTTGGTCGCGATTAAAGAAGCTTTGGAAGATCCAGCACGCTTGTTGTTGGAGGTGTAGGGATGATGCCTCCAAAAAAGGTGACTAGAATTAAACAACAATGGGGTAAACAACAACAATGAACTTACATGAATATCAAGCAAAACACTTATTAACGCAATATGACATTCCTGTGCCAGGCAGTGAAGTCGTGTGGAATCCTGAATCTGCTGTCGATGCTGCTTCAAATCTGGGTGGTAACCGTTGGGTAGTGAAGGCACAAGTACACGCGGGTGGTCGCGGTAAAGCTGGCGGCGTGAAAATAGTGGACAGCAAAGATGCGCTAAAGACTGCTGTAAAAGACATGTTAGGTTCGCGTTTGGTAACATACCAAACGGATGCGCAGGGTCAACCAGTCAATCAAGTATTAATCGAACAACCTTCTGACATCGCACGCGAATTATATTTAGGTGCTGTGATTGATCGTGCTTCGCAACGTATCGTATTTATGGCCTCCACTGAAGGTGGCGTTGAAATTGAAAAGGTGGCTGAAGAATCACCGGAAAAAATCCTTAAAGTAACGGTTGATCCAACGGTTGGCATGCAGCCTTTTCAATGTCGACAATTATTTTTTGGCTTAGGCCTCGATCACAGTCAAATGCGATCATTTACGCACATTGTGATGGGATTATATAAATTGTTTGTTGAGCAAGATCTTAGCTTATTAGAAATCAATCCACTCGTTGTTACGGCCGGTGGTGAGCTCATTTGTTTGGATGCCAAAATTAATATTGATGATAATGCGCTTTATCGCCAAGCAGAACTGCGTGAAATGCGTGATACCACACAAGAAAATGAGCAAGAAACCCTAGCGCAGCAATGGGAGCTTAGCTACATTAAACTAGATGGCAATATTGGCTGTATGGTTAATGGTGCTGGTCTTGCGATGGCTACGATGGATTTAATTAAATTACATGGTGGTGAGCCTGCTAACTTCCTGGATGTGGGTGGTAGTGCAACGAAAGAGCGCGTTACTGAAGCCTTTAAGATTATTATTTCTGATGCCAACGTAAAAGGTATTTTGGTGAATATTTTTGGTGGTATTGTACGTTGTGATTTAATCGCAGACGGTATTATTGCTGCAGTCGCTGATGTGGGTGTTAATGTTCCCGTGGTCGTGCGATTGGAAGGTAACAATGCAGAATTAGGCGCAAAAAAGCTAGCCGAAAGTGGTTTGAATATCGTTGCAGCAACAGGATTTTCAGATGCTGCGCAACGTATTGTCGATTTAGTTAAGCAGGGGGTAACCGCGTAATGAGTATTTTGATTGATAAAGAAACTAAAGTTATTTGCCAAGGGTTCACAGGAAAACACGGTACCTTCCATTCCGAGCAATCTTTAAAATACGGCACAAAATTAGTGGGCGGTGTGACTCCTGGAAAAGGTGGCCAAAAACACTTGGACTTACCCGTTTTCGATAGCGTTTCTGACGCGTATAAAGCAACCGGTGCTGATGTCAGCATGATTTTTGTGCCAGCACCATTTTGTAAAGACTCTATTGTGGAAGCCGTTGATGCCGGTATTAAATTAGTCATCTGTATCACAGAAGGCATTCCCGTGCTGGATATACTGGAAGTTAAAGCTTATATGAACCAGCATCCGCAATGTCGCTTGATAGGACCAAACTGTCCGGGTGTCATTACACCGGGTGAATGTAAAATTGGCATTATGCCAGGCCACATTCACAAACCGGGCAAAGTGGGTATCGTGTCTCGCTCGGGTACATTAACCTATGAAGCCGTGAACCAAACGACTCAACTTGGATTTGGCCAAAGCACATGCGTGGGTATTGGTGGTGATCCAATTCCAGGCACTAATTTTATCGATGTACTTGCGTTATTTGAAAAAGATCCGCAAACTGAAGCCATCGTGCTTGTCGGTGAAATTGGCGGTACCGCCGAAGAAGAAGCGGCAGAATATATTAAAGCTAATGTCACGAAGCCAGTTATTTCTTATATCGCGGGCGTTACTGCTCCAGCAGGAAAGCGTATGGGGCATGCAGGTGCGATAATTGCAGGGGGGAAAGGCACAGCAAAAGATAAATTTGCGGCCTTAGAGGCAGCAGGTGTATTTACGGTGAAATCGCCTGCAGAAATAGGCCAGGGCGTTGCCGAGGCCACAGGATGGTCAGTTGGATAATAGATGTGGGATTTATTTCAATCGCTGAAGCTTTATTTCATATTCATTCGGTATGCGGTGGTTGGATTTACATCTTTTATCATTGATGTCAGTGTTTTTGCCTTAATTTTTTTATCGACTCATGATAAATTTTATTCGTTATTGGTTGGACGAGTCATTTCTGGCTCGTTCAATTTTTATTTCAATAAATACTTAGTTTATCGATCGCTGAATAAGAGTCTGACTAAGCGAGAAGCACTTTATTATCTTTCTCTAGCCGTTGTAATTTTTATTTTATCATACACCTCGATCACTGAACTATCAGCTCACTTTCACATTAGTGTGGTTGTTGCTAAAATTGTGGTGGATATTATTTTATTCTTCATTAATTTTTTGGTGCAGAAGCATCTCTTCAAGTCTGGCGCAACGATTGCGCAGGAAAAAACGCAGGAGCAAAGCCATGCAAGGAAAGCATATTAGGGCAATGATTGCCTCACTTATTTTTATCCCCATTGTTACATGGGCGGCTCAGCCGGTTGATTTAAGTAAAGTTCGAATTCATCCTCTACCGGGTACCGTGACGTTAACATTCGATGATGGTCCCAGCCCCAAATACACGCGCAAAATTTTAGCCATATTGGATCGTTATCATATAAAAGCGACATTTTTTGTGATGGGTATTTTCGCTAAACGCTATCCAGAATTGATCAAAGAAATTCAGTCGCACGGAAACGTGATCGCTAATCATTCCATGACACATCCGTATTTAACTCGGGCTTATGGAAAAAAATTATATAATGAGGTAGTGGAACCTAATGTCATCATTGAAAAAATCACGGGTTATGCCCCTGTTTGCTTAAGGCCGCCCTTTGGTTTAACCAATGCACGAGTAAAAAAATTCATTGAATCACACGGTATGCGACAGGTCATGTGGGATTTAAATTCCTTTGATTACCAACGCCAGCCCGTCTCTAAACTAGTGCACTGGGTTTTGTCGCGGGCAAAGCCTGGTTACGATTTATTAATGCACGATGGCAGTGGGAACAGTTTTCAAACCGTTAAAGCACTTCCTGCTATTATTGAAGGTTTGGAAAAGCGCGGTATTAAATTTAGTGTGATTTGTGCGCCACCTGGTTAGGAAGTTTGATTGCAAGGGATTTCAATTGCATACGCATCGCAATTGGAGTTACTGTTTTTCGGGAATCACCATCCCTGGCTGCTAAGTACCTCCATGGTACTTACGCCCGAAAAACAGTAACTCCAATCCCTATGCCACAATTGAAATTATTTTTCCAACAAACACCTATTCCGGCTCAACACGCCCAATACCTATGCTTCAATGTATTCAGCGCTCTTCCTGCTAAATCAAGGGGTTATAAAAGATATACTATATTTTTAACGGGTTACAGCAAAAAGGATTTGCTGTGGGTTTTTAATGTAGGGTAAGACACATATAAATTAAGTACATAAGCTGAGAATAGGTAAGTGGATGTTCTCAGGCTACTAAACGTCACGGACGGTGTCGGGAGGTGGCCATGAAGATGATAATCCCAATTGTATTATTAACTTTATTGGCAGTACAAGGCAATGTAAGAGCAGAGACGAACAACACACAGCGTCAAAACCAAAATTTCACGCACACAGTTCCTGTGTCCGAATCACAACTAACGCAACGATCATTACGCAATTACACACAATTAGCGGCCAATCGCTATACGCGAAACAAGCGTTACAATCAAAATAGGAGTTATGGAGGTCCATGTGGGAGTTATTCTGGACGCGTTTTTATTTTTGATCCGCGTCGACATCGATGGTATGCCTGTTCGGGCGGACGTGCAATTGCTAGTGGTGTTGCAGCCGGTGGCGCTGGTTATTGTCATGATATCAGACGTTCTTGCCGAACGCCTGTTGGTCATTTTAGGATTAATCGCAAAGGGGGAGCTGATTGTCGGTCTTCTCGTTATCCGGTAGGACGTGGTGGATCGCGCATGCCTTACTGTATGTTCTTTAGTAAATATTATGCGGTACACGGCTCTTATCATGTCCGTGCAGCCAATATAAGTCACGGTTGCATACGGGTGTATCCTGCTGCAGCAAAATGGTTACACAGTAACTTTTTCTTTATTGGAACTCCGGTCATTGTGCGATCGTATTAAGAGGGAACAATAAATGAAGCAATATCTCAAATTGTTTTTGATTATTGTTTCCCTTTTTATTTTGTTAGTGTCGGCTTCGTATTCGCTTGCGCAATCGTATTGGCTTTCTAATTTTCATTTCATGAATACCGTGCCGGTGGATGCTAAATATTTTAAGTACGACATTCAACCATGGACAGAGGAAGAAAAAACCATTGTCATACAGCAACTGACAATGGTTCAGAAATACGGGCCTGGTTTGATACAACGTGTTATTGCTTATGGCCCCATTCAAGTGTATCGCGTTTCAAACAACACGGTCCGAACACCTCAAATTAGAATTGTGGCACTGGCTCATCCCAGGCATCGATATATGATATTTTCAGATCAATATTTTGAATACTATAAAACAGGTTCAAAATATCGATGGTTCACCTTTTGGGCTATCGCGCATGAGCTGACTCACCTTGCAGACCCGGGCGATAAAATCTCTTTATCTAAGGATTGGAATCAATTAATGGGATGGCGAATAAGAGCCTATAGAAATGCAATAGAAGGTCAAAAAATTAGTAAAAGCCAGGAAATGAAACTGATTCAAAAGTATGGATTAATCACAAGCTATGCATCAAAAGACTTAAATGAAGCGCTGGCAGAATATACAGCAGCAGTGTTGACTGATCGTATACCTGCATTTAATTTACGCTATATAAAGATTCCATCCGACATTCGAATGTTTATTAAAAAAAACTTGTTACTATTGCCATTCAAGCCCAATCGATCGGATCAATTGTTTCTTCGCGCCAATCGTTATTTTATACAAGAAAAATATCAGGAAGGTATACAATTGTTAACGCAAGCTATTGCGATAGATCCTAGCTTTATCGCTGCCTATTACACGCGAGGAAAAGCTTGGATGGTACTGGAAAAATATCAAAATGCTTATTCTGATCTTAAAAAATCGCTGGAATTAAATCCGGATACTAATTTCTTAACAAATCGCATTTATTATTCAATGGCATTAGTCAATTTTTATCAAAAATTATATCCGCAGACGATTATCTATCTCAAACAGGCGATCAGTCTCGACTCGACTGATGGTTTTTCTTATTATTATCTAGGTATGGTTTATCGAAACATGAATAGAGCTGACTTAGCGATCAACAGCTTTAAACGAGCCATTTATTATTTGCCAAAATATGTCCCACTGAGGAAATATTCTTTTTATTATGTTGCATTATTTATAACCGAAAAAAACCAATATCGGTATGCTGTTAATTTGCTATCGGAAGCGGTTAAAGAATATCCTCGTTTTGGGGCTGCTTATTATTTATTGGGGTTAAATTGGTATTATTTGAAAAATGATCGCAAGGCGATGAGCGAACTTAAAAAAGCATTGCGATTTACTACAGATGAAGATCAAGTCAGGCCATTTATTTATTATTACATCGCAAAAATTTATCACGATCATAATCAATACCAGGATGCGATTGAAAATTATAAAAAGACCTTGGTGCTTAATCCACACATGGGTATTACTTATTTTCAATTAGGTGGAATTTATTACATGTATAAAAAGAATTATCAGCAGTCTATTAGCGCTTACAAAAAAGCAATACGCTATTTGCCCAAAAAGAATTATTTTCGTAAGGTAGCATTTTTACAGATCGGGTTAATTTACTTTATTGCAGGCGATTTAAAGAATGGATTAATTGCTTATAATGCGGCAATTCAACAGTATCCTGCATTTGCGTTAGCTTATGTGTATCGGGGATTGGTGTATACGTCATTGGGTCAATATGCATTGGCGGTTAAAGATTTGCAATATGCATTCGTGCTTGATCCAAGTTTGAAAATAAAATACGGCCATTATTTGCGACAAGCACAAGAGAAACTGAATTTCTAGAAATCTATTTTTAGTTAATTAAATAGCTTTCAATTGCGGCATAGGGATTGGGGTTACTGTTTTGCGGGCGTAAGCACCAGGGATGTACTTAGCAGCTAGGGATAGCGATTCTCGAAAAACAGTAACCCCCATCACGATAAGTAAGCAATTGAAATCGATAACCTGCTCTTAAATGGTTTCGTCTTTGCGTAATGTAACCTCAGTTCTGGATAACTGCGTATAAATTATTCTTTATATTGTTGGTTTTTATTCCTGGTTTGTTTGGTCGCCAAGAATAGGCAATTAGCGCTGCAAGGGTATTGACTAAAAAATTAACAAGCGTGTCGCGATGCTCGTGATAGATTATTGCCATCCCTGTCAATAATCGACTCGCAATACGCGACAACTTAAATAGCCGCGGACGTCCTCGTCGCCCGCGCTCCGCGACCTCACGGCTCGACTACGCACGGGCTCTCAAATGACTTGACGGCTCGTAAAGATTTTTTGCAGTCGCTTACGCTCGGCAAAAAATCCGAGCCTACCGCGGAATACGCGCCTTCGCTTCGCTCTCCATGGCGCGCATCGTCGGACTACGATGACGCGAATGCTCAACATGATACAAGTTTTTCAACTGATCGATAATCGTTTCTACGATGCCACGTTGTTTTAGGAAAAACTTTTCAAATGCAGAAAGCATTTTGTTCTTCATATTTTTACGGACTTTTGTCACAAATTTTAAATCGTGTTTTGCCAAATCGTCCGCAAGATCTTTTCCAAGATACCCTTTATCGCCAGCGCCCAACCCCTTTAAATTAGCCATTAATTTTCTAACAACAGCGCGATCATCCACGTTCCCTTTCGTTAAACAAAAACGGATTAATTCCCCTTGATGATTAATCACAATATGTAGTTTAAAGCCGTAAACCCAGCCCATTGTGCTTTTACTGCGTTTAGCAATGCCTTTGAAAACCTTGTTTCGATAAATTCGTTTATTGTGGCATACGCGTAGTGTAGTTGAGTCAATATAATACAATCCCGTGTGTTTGCCCTTTCTCGAAAGCAAATAGGCGGCGAGCATCATTAGCGCTGCTGATTGGCAGGCGACAAAACGTGTGTAACTCAGCGCCGTAGGAAAATACTTCTTCATGTCTTGTAAAACACATCCACAATAAAAATCCTTAAATGTGCGATAGTGACTCATTTGAAACAACACAATGATGGTGCCAATTTCAGACAAGCTCATTTGCATCGCTCGATCTCGTTTTCTGTCTGGGTTCGGTAGCAAATACTTTGATTGACCTTTCAAATAATCCTTGCAAAAATCATCCATATCACAAAAAATCTCCGTGACCGGTGCCAACATGATTAACTCCTGTTACATTATTTAGCTGTAATTTTGGAGCTAAATTTTAGCGATTCCGGTCTTTTTTTCAATTATTTCATTCACTTATTCCTTTTCTTATACAGAACTCAGGTTATCTTTATTGATAATAGCTTCGGCTATGTCTTTCCAAATATGTAATTTCTCATTCGGTGGTGAACTCATTCGACAACTCCTTATCGTTATTGAGATGGTTACAAAACCTACGAAGTGGAAACTAAATGTCCAATTTATACTTTACAGTATAAATAATACCTTAAGCTATTGATTTTGGGGTGTCAAATCCTTAAGAGAACATTAAATAATTTAAAAATGTAAAAGTATGATTGAGAACTACTGTAATGTTGTGCATAATAATTTAGATGCCTAGCCACAAGAAGGAATCCCATATGGCTTCGCTAAGTACCAACTTAAAAACTTTAATGTCACTGGCGCAGATAAATGCAAGTGAGTTAGCACGGAGAACGGGCATTGCTCAGCCTATTATCCACCGCCTTTCGACGGGTCAAAATGTCAATCCTAAGCTAGCGACTATTAAGCCGATTGCACACTACTTTATGGTGAGTGTTAGTCAGTTGATTGGTGAAGAATTATTGCCCAATGATCAATCCTTTCTTCGTGTGAGCACCGAGCATCGTGGATGGAACCGCGTACCACTGATTTCTTGGAAGGATGCGATCACATGGCCTGAAAACCAACCTGTTTACCAAAATGCAAATGATGCTATTTTTATATCGACAGATGCCAATGTCAGCAAATTAGCTTACAGCCTCGTTATTCAGGGTCGTGCCATGGAACCGCTGTTTCCAGAAGGTACGACCATCATTGTGGAACCAAAACGTAATCCACAAGACAGAGATTTTGTCGTGGTACATCTCCACGGTGAAAATGAAGCGCGTTTGAAACAAGTTTTAATCGATGGGGATGATCGCTATTTAAAATCACTCAATCCAGATTTTGAAGATATCAAGGTCTCCCGATTTAACGATGCAGATCAATTTCTCGGTGTAATGGCGCAAGCAAAAGTTGACTACTAGTCTTTATTTTTATCCCATTCAATCTTCGCTGCGCATAAAATCCGCTCAACATGGCCTTCTGCAAACTCATGCAACATATCAGGATGACTTAATATTGTTTCTGCTGTCACTCGAAATTCACCCGGCTTACCAATTTCTTCAATCACAAATAACAAATTTGATTTTAGGTTTAATGATTTAATACGATATTTTGCATGCGTGTTTGCATTACTCATGTAATCATGCTCCTAAAAAGGCTATGATTTTATTCAACTCTGAATACACAAAATATACCGGGGTTTATAAAATTATAATTACCTAAGAAATGATGAATACTAAAACTAATTATACGTATAAAAATTCTTTAAACCATATAAAAATAGTGAAAAATAAAAATCCTTAATTGAACCTTAAGAAAAAAGATGAGAGAATATAGGTAATTTTACGCGTCATGTGTAAGAAAAAAGCCCCTCCAGGGTGCAGCTGGAGGGGCAGCTGGAGGGGCAGCTGGAGGGGCAGCTGGAGGGGCAGCTGGAGGGGCAGCTGGAGGGGCAGCTGGAGGGGCAGCTGGAGGGGCAGCTGGAGGGGCAGCTCACAAATGCAAAACAACGTCACGCAAAAGGAGCAAGATCATGCTAACACCGACATTACTACAATTCAAGATTCCATTGAGTTGTTTATTTGCACCCTGAAAATTTCACTTAAGGGCACCTCTAGAAATCGTTTTAAAAACATAAAACATTTTATCGATTTCAATTGCTTGCCAATACGAGAATGGATTTCTAAAGGCGCTCATAAATTTAACACGGCTGAGTGTTCAACTATTTTTTTATTGTCAATAATCTATAGATGCATTTATGAAAAAACAGGTAACAGCAATGAATAACACTGTATTTCACTTTAACACTGCTTGTTATAAGATATCAGACAATATGAATAGCAAAGCAATTATTCTTGTTTCGGGCGGCATTGACTCCGCAACATCTTTAGCCATTGCCAAACATGACGGTTATGACTGTTATGCATTGACGTTCGATTACGGTCAACGTCAACGCATTGAATTACGTGCCGCTGAAAACGTCGCTCAATCTATTGGCGTTAAAGAGCATCGGATTTTTAATTTGCCCATTGGACAATTTGGCGGCTCCGCATTAACCGATACTCAAATAGATGTGCCCCATCATAATCATTCACACTATAACGATATCCCGATTACTTATGTACCCGCACGAAATACAATTTTTCTGGCAGTCGCATTAGGATGGGCAGAGGCTTTAGACGCCCAACACATTTTTATCGGTGTCAGCGCTGTTGACTCCCCTGATTACCCCGACTGCCGTCCGGAATACATGCAAGCGTTTCAAGCCATGGCTGACCTAGCCACCAAAAAGGTTATAGAAGGCGGCACAATTAAAATTCATACCCCTCTTATTCAGTTAGATAAAGCTCAAACCATAAAGCTTGGCACGAGTTTGGGTGTTGACTACAGCATCACAGTGACTTGCTATAAACCCACATCCGAAGGTGAGGCATGTGGACAATGCACTAGCTGCGTTCTACGAATGAAAGGGTTTCAAGCAGCGGGAATCAACGATCCGACGTTATATGTGTAGAGTGACTTGTTCATGTTATTTAGGAACGAATTTTTGGAGCAATCGCATCTAATACGCCATTAACGTATTTATACCCTTCTTTGGCACCAAACTCTTTCGTTAACTCCAATGCTTCGTTAATCACAACTTTATAGGGAATATCTTTACAATGCACGAGTTCATAAACGGCCAAACGTAGTATCGATAACTCCACCGGGTTTAAGTTTTTTATTCCACGATCTAAGCGCGTAATCATCAATTCATCGATCATGGCGATGTGTTGAATCGTCCCGGTTACTAAATCTTTAAAATAAACCATATCCACCTCATGATGATCGGCTTCTTCGGTAAATTGACGGATTATTTCTTCGGGGTTTGTCTCATTGAAATACCATTGATAAAGCGCTTGAACGGCATAACGTCTTGCATTATGGCGTGATAAATTTTTAGTTGTCATCGTTTTTTCTTTGTTGATTTTGCAAGCGCTGTATTTCTTCATGAAATGCATTCACGTCTTGAAAACTGCGATAGACAGAAGCGAAACGCACATAAGCCACTTCATCCAACGCACGCAATTCATCCATCACTAACTCACCCAAAAATTGCGAATTGACTTCACGCTCACCTGTAGCACGCAATTTATGCATAATACTGTCTATAGCTGCCTCAATTTGATCTGTATCGATTGGTCGTTTCTCCAGCGCTTTCAGCAAGCCAGCACGCAATTTTTCAGGATCAAATGCACTACGACGACCATCTCTTTTGATGATTCGTGGGAGATTTAACTCTGCCGTTTCATACGTTGTAAAGCGCTCTCCACATTGAAGACATTCACGGCGCCTTCGCACCTGAGAACCCTCATCATTTAAACGTGAGTCGATAACTTTGGTATCTTCAGCATCACAAAATGGACAAAACATATTTATTCCATACTTTTTAGAAAGAAACGGCGAAAACTTGTATTGACTATCTCAAAATTTCTTCTTTCGTGTAGACCGGAAATCGACGACATAGTTCAACTGTTTTTTGTTTGATATCGGTGATCACCAAGTCGTTGTGTATATCATCTAAAATATCACAAATCCAATTAGCTAATAAGGTGACTTCCCTTTCTTGAAGCCCTCGCGTTGTAACAGCCGGCGTGCCGATGCGTAACCCACTCGTCACGAAAGGTGAACGCACCTCACCAGGAACCGTATTTTTATTCACTGTAATGTTAGCCTGGCCTAAAGCCTCTTCTGCATCTTTTCCTGAAATGTCTTTATCGATAAGGCTCACTAAAAACATGTGGTTTTCAGTACCACCCGAAACAACAGCATAATTTCGCTCCATCACAACTTTCGCCATAGTTTTTGCATTTTTAATCACTTGTTTTTGATACTCGATAAATTCAGGTTGCATCGCTTCTTTTAGAGCCAAGGCCTTCGCCGCAATAACATGCATCAGTGGCCCACCTTGAGTTCCTGGAAAGATGGCTGAATTGAGCCGTTTTTCCAACTCCGGGTTTGAGCGCGCCAAAATCAAACCTGCACGTGGACCCCGTAATGTTTTATGCGTAGTGGTGGTCGTCACATCGGCGATATTAACGGGAGAAGGATATAATCCCGCCGCAACCAATCCTGCAATATGAGCCATATCGACCATGAAATAAGCATTCACCTCATCGGCAATTTCACGGAATCGCTGCCAATCGACGATACCGGAATACGCCGAAAATCCAGCTAAAATCACTTTGGGCCGATGTTCTTCAGCCAACAACGCGGCTTGATCATAATCGATGATGCCTTCGTTGTTAAGTCCGTAATGATAAGCATTGTAAAGTTTGCCGGAAAAATTCACTTTAGCACCATGAGTCAAGTGGCCACCGTTGGATAGATCCATACCGAGCAATGTATCACCCGGCTGCATCATGGCCATGTAAGCCGCTGCGTTGGCTTGGGAGCCTGAATGGGGCTGCACATTTGCGTAATCCGCCTTGAACAGGACTTTCGCACGATCGATAGCTAATTGCTCCACAATGTCCACAAACTCACAACCACCGTAGTAACGTTTGCGGGGATAGCCTTCGGCGTATTTATTGGTCAGAACAGACCCTTGTAGCTCGAGCACTCGTGGACTGACATAGTTTTCAGAGGCGATTAATTCAACATGGTCCTCTTGGCGCTGCTCTTCACCTTGAACCGCCGCCCAAACCTCGGGGTCAAAGCTTTCAATACTTTCATCGCGATCAAACATAGTGGAAATCCTCTTCAGCCGGCATAAAGACCGCATTTTACATGAGATATCAGTCCGATACCATTTATCGATTTCAACTGAAATTCTTTATTCACTTAATGCCTGTTGCAAACGCTCAACAGCAATCACTTCGATATCGGTAGATATTGACTTCGGCGCATTGGCCTTTGGTACAATGGCTCTTTTAAAACCATGCTTTTTTGCTTCTTTTAATCGTTCTTGCCCACCCGAAACCGGACGAATCTCACCAGCTAAACCGACTTCGCCAAACACCACTAAATCTGATGGCAACGGTTTATTACGCAAACTAGATAGTACCGATAAAACAATCGCTAAATCCGCACCCGTTTCAACAACACGCAAACCACCCACTACATTCACGAAAACATCTTGATCGTAAGTCGCCACACCACCATGCCGATGCAAGGTCGCGAGTAACATGGATAAACGATTGTGATCTAAACCTACAGTCACACGACGTGGATTAGCTAAATGACTCTCGTCCACCAACGCTTGCACTTCAACCAATAAAGGGCGACTGCCTTCCCAGGTCACCATCACGACACTGCCGGAAACCGGTGCCTCATAGTGCGATAAAAATATCGCGGACGGATTGTTGACTTGCTTTAATCCTTTATCGGTCATCGCAAAAACACCGATTTCATTAATCGCGCCAAAGCGATTTTTAACGGCACGAATGACCCGATATTTACTATCATTTCTGCCTTCGAAATACAAAACCGCATCAACCATGTGTTCTAAAACACGCGGCCCAGCAATGGAGCCTTCTTTGGTGACATGGCCCACTAAAAATAAAGCCGTTCCACTTTGTTTCGCATATTGTACCAATTGGGCTGCACTTTCACGCACTTGCCCCACCCCACCGGGTGCCGACTGTACCAATTCCGTATAAACCGTTTGAACCGAATCGATCACCATCACTTGAGGCTTGTATTGTTGTGCTAACGCAATAATGCGCTCTACATTAGTTTCTGCTAACAATGTTAATTTATCGCGTGCCAATCCTAATCGTTCCGCACGCAAAGCAATTTGTTGTAAGGATTCTTCACCCGTGACATACAACGGACGATAATTTTTGGAAAGTTGGCTCAAGATTTGCAATAAAACGGTGGATTTTCCAACGCCCGGATCGCCGCCGATTAACACAACCGAATCGGACACTAAACCGCCACCCAGCACATGATCGAATTCCGCCAAACCTGTCGCCAATCGCGCTTGTGCCTGCATTTGCACATCGGCAAGTAATGTCATTGCGGATTCTGTACCAGCATAACCACTCGATCGACGATGGGAAGATTTGGAAACAGCGACTTCTTCAACAATGGTATTCCATTTTCCACATTCGCTGCACTGTCCCTGCCATTTTGAATATTGCGAACCGCAATGCTGGCAGGCATAAATGGTTTTGGTCTTAACCATGTTGCTAATCCTTAACTCCTAATGCAGCTACGTCCTTTGCAAAATAGGTAATAATAAAATCGGCACCTGCCCGTTTGATCGCTAATAAACTCTCTAATACCACTGTTTTTTCGTCCAACCAACCATTAGCCGCAGCCGCTTTAATCATCGCAAATTCACCACTGACGTGGTAGGCACCTAACGGCACCGACGGGAATTTTTGCTTGATGCGATAAATAATATCTAAATAAGTATGCGCCGGTTTTACCATTAACATGTCAGCACCTTCAGCGACGTCAAGCTCGGCTTCACGCAAACTCACGGCAGCATTTGCCGGATTCATTTGGTAAGATCGCCGATCACCAAATTGTGGCGCACCTTCGGCTGCCTCGCGAAACGGCCCATAAAATCCTGAGGCATATTTGACGGCATAACTTAAGATAGGAATATCTGTAAACCCGTGCTGGTCTAAGCCGTAACGAATCGCTTTTACCATACCATCCATCATGCCACTCGGCGCAATTACATCGGCACCCGCTTTTGCTAAACTCACAGCTTGTGCAACTAATAACGATAAGGTTTGATCGTTATCAACCGAGTAATTACCCTTTTTTTCGATGACAACACCACAGTGCCCATGATCGGTATATTCGCAAAAACACAAATCGGCGATGATTAATAAATCTGAAGATAGGGATTTAATTTTCTCGATTGCTTGCTGTACTACTCCATCGGCTGTCAATGATGCAGAACCCAAGCCATCTTTATTCGTTGGAATGCCAAATAAAATAACAGCAGGAATGCGTGCCGCTTCGATCGATTTAATTTCTTCGTCTAATTGATCAACGCTCAACTGATAATGCCCCGGCATAGAAACAATAGGCGTTTTAATATTTTTACCTGCTTTAATAAACAAAGGGAGCACAAGATCTTTGACAGACAAACGATGTTCGGTAATTAATTCACGTAATTGATGGTGATGACGTAAGCGTCGCATTCGAACATTGGGAGTGGGAACTTTAATTGTGCTAATGTCATCAACTATCATTTGTATTTACTCAAAATGGCTTCTCCCCTATTTGGGGAGAAGTTTAAAGTATTTTACTTGACGATTTTCCAACTACCATCAGGTTGACGACACGCAGTGCCATAGGCGTTTTGTGTACGATCACCAATTTGGACTTTCGTACGATATTCACGACAATATCGCCCTTGATGATGGTAATTTTTAACAGGCGTTACTGTGTAATGTACATTATGGCTGTTAGTCCATTGCGCTTGACTGCCAACAGGTGTTGTTGTCACTGCTTGTGCCATACGCGCCCTGTCATTAGCATCCATTTTTTTACCCACAAAGTTACCGATAACACCACCAGCCAAGGCGCCACCTAAAATACCAATCCAAGCACCTGAACCGTGGAAAAGAGCCGCACCGAGTAAACCTCCGGCCGCGGTACCCGCAATTGTCGAGCCAGGAATGTTGTTACCTGGAGTACAACCCACAAGCCCTGCGGCAAGCACTGCGGTTGCTCCTATTGTTGCGATTTTTCTCATTGTCTTTCTCTTTTAGTTAAAAAATATCGTTATTTTACAGCAAGCTAGAAGAATTTCATTGTTGCAAGGCAACATCATGGTACCTCGCTTACGCATGCTGAGCAATATCTGATCTTAATTTTAGAGATTGAACCCTAAGGAAAGCAAGCTATAATTGAAGTTAACACATCTGTTAGGGAGAATTACGCATGAAATCGCTTGCTAAACAGTTAGCTGAATATCGCCAACAACACACCACCCCCACCAACAAACTCTTTCATTATATCGGAATTCCAGCTATTGTAATCGGTGCTTTGTTATTACTGGTGGTGCCTCATTTTTGTTGATGGCATCTAAATAACCCTCCCAAACTCGTGCCTATTGATAAATAATCCGATGACAATGTCGTGCAATTTATCCAGTTTAGAAAAGCAAATCGTCTTTCTCGCTAATCGCTTTATTCGTGTGCGCAACGTGAGATGCTTTCGTTCAATCGCTTGGGTATTTTGCTTTCCCACCAAATGTTTTGATTGAGGCAGGTGTCTTTCATAAGCACCCCAATCATCTGTATAGTAAAAGTTGATATCAAATGAGCTCAGTTTTTCTTTCAGTGCTTTAAATGCTGAATCTTTTCTTGGACCAAAATGATAAGCTAACACCTCATGTGTATGGTGATCAATCGCATGCCAAAGCCAACGTTGATTCTGTTTATTTCGAACAAAACTCCACATTTCATCCAGCTCCGCTTCTTCAACTTGTACAACATTAACAGTAACAGACGCACCAAGTGATTCTTTTTCCTTTAAAAGTCGTGTATTGACGCTCTCCAAACCTTCACCCTTTTTTTTAATTCACCAATAACAGTGTTAATGCTAATACGTAAAACGCCTGCAGTATCTCTGACGCCACTACCATTCATTGCCATATCAACTATTTTATCTTTAACACCAGGGGCACGAGCATTATGTGTGTAATCTAGAAGAAATGTATTTTTCTCACAAGCATTATTTTTACATTGAAACCTTTGCTTTCCTGTACTGCTGACGCCAAATTTTACAACCTCATGTAAACAGCAGCAGGGGCAAGCAACATTGATTCTTGCCATTCATGCAATCCTTATCCTAATGATTTTCTGAAATAGCAAAATATATCACATCAACAAAAATGAGGCACTACCTTATTACTAAACTGGGTTTGGGTTTCTTTTGCCGGCCATTGGAATATTACGTTTGCTTGGCTCGCAGTCATCGCACTGCTTATTTATTATTATTTTTTAGATATCAAATTAGCCGTTGTGATGACCGTCGTGTTAGTGATTTTAAACCTCATTTGCTTTTGGATCGCTTATCCCAGACCTACGACCGCAAATTTAATTGTATTTCTTATCTTATTTATCGGCGGATGGGTGTTGCAATTCATCGGTCATGCCTTTGAAAAAGCAAAACCGGCTTTCTTAGCCAATATTTCTCAAGTTCTCATCGCACCGATATTTGTCGTTGCGGAATTTATACAGTTGTTAGGACTCGGCCGCTATTTTGATTTGGAGGCACCCGCCGCTAAGCAGCCTGGCGATAAAGAGAAAAAGTAGTCTTTTTCAATATAGCGTTTCGTCTTCACAAAGCTGTGAGAAAAAGTTTGATATTTCGTTATCGGTGTTGTTTATTTTGCTTAAAATGGATTTAGTCTCTTTAGGAGCGTGCCTTACGCCGATCCTCAATAAATCCATCCAATTAACATTATTCCCGCGTCTTGCTTGCTCGATCGCATCAATGATCGCAAGGTCGTTCTTTACTTTTGAGGAAACTGAAGCGTCTAATTTTTCAATCGTTAACATTATATCGACATCCCACGTCTTCATTTCTTTTGGTAAATCTTTAGCTGCATGGTAAGAACCCTTGCCCCTCTGCTTTCTTGCCGAGTAATTACCAGAAATAATAGATGGAACCATCTCCATGAAAAGGGATTCTAGCTCTTTCATTAATCTTGAATACGTCAATGCAAACGTGCTTTCTTCTTTTTTAAAGTTAATATAGCGCTGCGCTATGATCGGCCCTGTATCGACACCCCCATCGATTTCATGGATTGTGACACCTGAAGGCGTATTTTCAAAAAGAGCCCAAAAATTAGGATGTGCGCCCCTATTGTAGGGAAGGTAAGCAATATGCAAATTAATGATGGGGCGTTTAGCCGTATCCATTTCATGCGGCTCTATTAGATGACGATAACCGAAGCTGATGACACAATCCCATTCACTAAAATTCGTAATTTTCTCACTACTGTGATCAACGCTATACCCTAAGTTTTCTATCTCGGCTATTAAATTTGTTTGTGTTCGATCATAGCCAATAAATAAAATTTTGGAAACTTTGTGTGTCATAATCGTTCACCTCAAAAATCAGTAATTAAACGGCGGGGAGCAACCTTACCATCACACAGTATTTCGCCGACCCCAATGAATCGACCATCTTTTTGTAAGAGTCGCAACCAACCTTGTGTAGGAGCTTTTGGAACCATGACCGCTTGGCCTTGTTTCAAGTAAAAGGCAGTATGTCTTTCTAACTCAATCGCAGGCCAATTCGCCACGGTAGATTCAAGTGGCAATAAATAATTCATTAAGGTTTGCTCATCCGTTTTTTCAAGCGTTTCCATTGAAATCATCTGATCCATGTGAAAATGACCGACCGTTAAGCGTCGCAGTTGAATAACATGCGCGCCACATCCCAAGCTTTCACCAAAATCATCAACTAAAGTACGGACGTATGTGCCTTTACTACAACGCACTTCAAAGGTGACAATATTATTGCTGTAATCCAATACATTTAATTCATAAATTTTAATCTGACGACTTTTTCGCTCAATCTCAATACCTTGACGCGCTAATTTATATAAGGGTTGACCTTTATGCTTAACTGCTGAAAACATCGATGGCACTTGCTCAATCTCACCACGAAAAGCATCGAAAGCTGAGTCAATTTGCGCTTGAGTTAATGAGGGTACATCGCGTTTCGCAATAACGTCACCCTCCTCGTCCGCTGTTGCTGTGCGAATACCTAATTTTGCTTTGACATAGTAACTTTTGTCAGCATCCAACAAATATTGCGAAAATTTTGTTGCCTCGCCAAAACAAATGGGCAACATACCACTGGCTAACGGATCTAGACTGCCCGTATGCCCTGCTTTTTTAGCATAAAACAATCGTTTTACTAGCTGCAGTGCTCTATTAGACGTAATACCCGTTGGTTTATCTAGCAGCAAAACACCATTGACACTTCGTTTCACTTTTTTATTTGCGGTCTGACTCATCTTCCTCACCGTCTTGATGTAGCTTCGTGTCTTCGTCGATAGCTTTATCGATCAAAGCCGACATTCGTGAGCCACGCTCAATAGACTCATCGTAAATAAAACGTAGCTGCGGCACGTAGCGCAGTTCTGTCGCATCCGCCAAAAGATGACGCAGATACCCTGACGCTTTCGATAGGGCTTTTTCAACGCCCTTGAGATTATCTGTGTTTAACACGGTGTAAAATACTGTTGCCTGACGAAGGTCCGGTGATACATCAACCGCAGTTAAAGAAAAATCTTTGAGTCTTGGATCATTGATTTCTTTTAACAGAATGCGAGCTAGTTGATGCTGAATGAGATCAGCGACTCGTCTTGCGCGTGTGGTTGATTTCGGCATAGCAAATCAAAGCTCCCGTTTCACTTGAACCTTTTCATATGCTTCAATTTGGTCACCCACTTTTACATCATTATAATTTTTCACGCCGATACCACATTCCATACCGTTTCGAACTTCACTCGCATCCTCTTTAAATCGACGCAATGATTCCAATTCGCCTTCGTAAATAACCACATTATCACGCAATACACGAATAGGTAGATTTCGACGCATGACACCTTCAACGACCATACAGCCTGCGATCGCACCCAGTTTTGAAGATCGAAATACTTCACGCACCTGAGCCAGACCCACAATTTTTTCTTGGTATTCTGGTGCCAATAATCCGCTAAGCGCTGCTTTCACTTCATCGATTAGGTCGTAAATAATGCTGTAATAACGTAAATCCACACCCTCTTTTTCAACTAATGATCGCGTTGAAGCATCGGCACGCACGTTAAATCCAATGACAACAGCATTAGACGCAATCGCTAAATTGACATCGGACTCGGTAATGCCTCCTACACCACTGGCAATAATGTTAACCTTGACTTCGTCGGTAGAAAGCTTTGCTAACGCTTCCATAATCGCTTCTGCAGAACCTTGCACATCGGCTTTTAGCACAATGTTTAAGACGCTTTGTTGGCCTTCGCCCATTTGATCAAAAATACTTTCCAATTTCGCCGTTTGTTGTTTGGCTAAACGCACTTCACGATATTTTCCTTGACGGAATTGAGCAATTTCACGTGCCTTACGTTCATTTTTCACAACGAATGCTTTATCACCAGCTACCGGAGTTCCCGATAATCCTAGTATTTCAACAGGAATTGAAGGGCCTGCAACATCTGTTGGGTTACCATCGTCACCGATCATGGCGCGCACACGACCATATTCACGACCCGCCAATAAGATATCACCTTTATGCAACTTACCGGATGTGACTAATATCGTTGCAACAGGGCCACGACCTTTATCTAGGCGCGATTCAATGACCATGCCTTGAGCGGGACCTTGATCAACCGCTTTTAGTTCCAACACTTCTGCTTGCAGCAAAATTCTTTCGAGTAAATCATCGACACCATCACCAGTTTTCGCTGAGATACTTTGGAACATAGTGTCACCACCCCAATCTTCAGGAATCACCTCGTATTTTGACAATTCGTTTTTGATACGATCAGGATCGGCCTCCGGCTTATCTATTTTATTAATGGCAACAACGATAGGCACTTCCGCTGCACGAGCATGTTGAATCGCCTCAATAGTTTGAGGCATGACGCTATCATCTGCAGCGACAACTAACACAACAATATCCGTACATTTCGCACCACGTGCACGCATTGCCGTAAATGCTTCGTGACCCGGTGTATCTAGAAAAGTAATCATGCCCTTATCGGTATCGACGTGGTATGCGCCGATATGTTGCGTAATACCACCGGCTTCCGTACTCGTGACTTTGGTTCGACGAATGTAGTCAAGTAAGGATGTTTTACCGTGATCCACGTGTCCCATGATTGTTACTACAGGAGCTCGAGAAACTGGCTCACCTTGTGACTCTTCAACAATCATCAGATCTTCTTCGATAGCATCGGATTTCGTCAATTTTGGTTTATGGCCCATTTCCTCAACAACGATAGCTGCCGTGTCTTGATCAATCATTTGATTGATCGTCACCATAGCACCCATACCCATCATTATTTTAATCACTTCGGCGGCTTTGACCGACATCTTTGAGGCTAAATCCGCAACGGTAATATTTTCAGGAATGGCTACTTCACGCACCACAGGTTGAGTCGGCTTTGCAAAACCATGCTCTAAACTCACAGAGGGAGCTTCCGGCCTCGTCGTCTTTTTTCTTTTACGACGCGCATCACCAGCGTGCTTTGTCATATGAAGCTCTTTGCGCTCCAGCATTTCCTCTCTTCGAGAATGTGTACGAGAATCTCGACGTGGACCCCGTCTTGAAGAAGATTGGGTGTCATCATCGGCGGCTGGCGGCGGAGCAGTTTTTGATTTTACCTTTGCTTTTTCTTTTTCTTTTGTCGCTACTGCTGTTTCTACTGTGGGCTCCGGTTGTTTTGCTGTTTCTTCCACAACTGGCGTTTCAGTAATTTCAGGCTCTTTTTCTTCTACAGATGGTTTTTCTTCAACAATGGGCGGCTTAACATAGGTCCGCTTTTCCCGAACTTCAACGTTAACCTTTTTTTTGCCTTGTGTAACAACGACGGTGGTTTTTTTGCGTTTGAGTGTAATCTTAGAGCGTTTTTTAGCAGACTCATCGACACCGTGACTTTGTTTGAGATGCATTAACAGCTTGCGTTTTTCTTCATCGCTGATAGTTTGATCCACGTCAGATACAGCGACACCTGCACCTTTTAGCTGTTCTAAAAGACGCTCAGGTGTCGTTCGCACCAATTTAGCGAGTTGTTTAATACTGACATCAGCCATTTATGCCCTCTTAATTATTTTTCTTCTTCTTCGGCAAACCAATGCGCACGAGCCGCCATAATCAATTTTGCAGCAGCCTCTTCATCCATTTCAACGATATCACACAACTCATCGACGGATTGCTCCGCTAAGTCATCACGTGTCACAACGCCTTTGCTTGCTAATTTTCGCGCTAACTGTTGTGTCATACCTTCTACTTCTAATAAATCATCCGCTGGTTTCACATCACCGAGCTCTTCTTCGCTTGCGATCTCTTGTGTTAACAATACATCACTAGCACGTCGTTGTAACTCAGCAGCAATTTCTTCATCAAATCCTTCGACCGCTTGCATTTCTTCTGCTGGCACATAGGCAATTTCTTCCAAGCTCGTAAAACCTTCTTGAATGAGCGCTTCTGCGACGTCTTCATCAACATCCAATTTTTCCATGAATAACGCTTTAATTTTATGCGATTCGCTTTCATGCTTAGAAGCCATATCGGTCTCGGTCATGACATTAAGTGTCCAACCCGTAAGATCACTGGCCAAGCGAACATTTTGACCACTTCGGCCAATCGCTTGTGATAATTGATCTTCATTCACAGCCAAATCCATGGTGTGTGTTTCTTCATCTACGACAATCGATGCCACTTCTGCTGGCGCCATTGCGTTGATAACTAGTTGTGCTGGGTTATCATCCCATAATACAATATCGATGCGCTCACCGTTTAATTCATTTGACACTGCCTGAACACGGGAACCTCGCATACCCACACATGCACCAATCGGATCGATTCGACCATCGTTTGTTTTGACAGCAATTTTCGCGCGAGAGCCAGGATCGCGGGCAGCGCCTTTTATCTCGATGACTTCTTCACCAATTTCGGGCACTTCAATCTTGAACAATTCAATTAAAAATTCAGGGCGCGTACGGCTCACTAATAGTTGTGGTCCACGACGCTCTTCACGCACCTCATATAAATAACCACGCAGACGATCATTCACACGAAACGCTTCGCGCGGAATCATTTCTTCACGCATCAATAGCGCTTCGGCATTCTCACCCATGTCTAAAACAATACTGTCACGCGTTACGCGTTTGACAACACCGATAATCAATTCACCGACGTGTTTTTCATACTGTTTAACAATCTTTGCACGCTCTGCTTCACGTACCTTCTGTACAATGACTTGTTTAGCTTGCTGAGCTGCGATACGTCCAAATTCAGGAGATTCGATAGTTTCTTCCACGGCATCGCCGACATTGAGCTCGGAATCAATTTCTTTAGCTTTACTCAATAGTATTTGTTGCGCAGGCAATTCCAGTGGCTCATCACTGTCTTCGACAACCACCCAACGACGAAAGGTCTGATAATCGCCTGTATCGCGATTGATCGCGACTCGGATAGAGACATCTTCTTCGTAGCGCTTCGCAGCAACGGTTGCCAAAGCGATCTCGATTGCTTCGAAGATCACCTCTTTCGCAAGACCTCGCTCATTGGACATGGAGTCCACAACTAATAAAATGTCACTCTTTTTCATTTCAATTACCTCAAAGGTCCTTAACTAAAGTCAGGAGCGCTTTTCGCGATTAGCGAAATCCGCAGTCAGTTTTGCCTTATCTATTTCGCTTAAATCCAATTCAAGCGATCCCTCATCTAGTTGAAGGATGATTTTTTCACCTTCAACCGCCTTAATTACCCCTTTATAATTGCGCTGCCCCTCGCGCGGTATCCGCAGACGAAGCTTAACACCTCGTCCAATATATTGCTGGTAGTGATTCAAGGCAAACAAGGGCCTCTCGATACCTGGTGACGAAACTTCCAGGTCATAACTACCGCTGATCAGATCTTCTACGTCTAATATGGCACTGATTTGCCTGCTAATTTTAGCACAATCATCCAAGGTCACACCCTCTGGACGATCGACATAAACACGCAATAGGCTATGGCGATGTCGGCTGTGCAGCTCACATCCAACCAACTCGTAGCCCAAACTCTCAACTGTGGGCGCCAATAAGCGCTGTAATTGCTCGGTTTTAATCATCACGCTTCAAAAAAAATAGGGCTTAAAAGCCCCGTTATGACAATTATGGTAGCGGGGGTAGGATTTGAACCTACGACCTTCGGGTTATGAGCCCGACGAGCTGCCAGACTGCTCCACCCCGCATCGACGACGATACATGGTATAGAGAAATGGACCAAAACACAAGCCATCTTAGCATAGATAACCACTTTTCAAGCTAGAAGGGCCCATTAGGGCCCTTCTTTAAAAAAAATATATGCAGAATAAAATTATTGCTGTTTCAAATTCGCTGACGAAATCAACTGTCGGAAAGAGACACACCACACAACGACCGATTTTATCTTGCTAAAATCGATATCTGATGGCACTTGATAGACTTGACTACCACTAAAGCTCTTCAGCATGCCAAGATCGTAATTTTTAGCAGTTTGAAACGCCCGTTTTGTTGTAATGTTAGCTGACTCAGACAAGTAAATATGAAACGCAGGCCCCGGACCCACTTCAAAATTTTTATTTAGAAAGACTTCGTATTTCGAACCATCTTTATAGATCGTGACATTTCCCTTACCATAATGCACTCGATCAAATCCAATAAAACTTCCTTTGGCCACAATCATTTTACTCGCCATATTTACGATTTGCTCATTCACTTGTGGAGGTGGAAATAAAAAAGGATAAAAAATTACTGTTAATGCAACACCAATAATAAATCCAATTACCAAAGTCACAAAGCTGATAAGCCATGTTTTTTTCATTGACGTACTCCTTATTTTAACTACTAAAAAGCTAGATGCGATAACGCAAATAACCAACCGGGAAATATACCAATTGCCAAAACAGCCAGACAATTTATCGTTATGGCAATTTTTAAATCGAGCGTGTAATGAATGGGTTCTGGGATTTTTTCCAGACGTTCGAAAAACATCACCTTCACCACACGAATATAATAGTAGGCACCCACAATCGCGAATAATACAGCCACCACCGCCAACCAAACAAAGTGCGCCATGATTAACGCTTCTAACACGCCCACTTTAGCAATGAATCCTACTAACGGTGGTACACCCGCTAATGAAAACATCATTAACATCATTAAAAATGCTAACCATGGATTCCGATTACCTAAGCCAGCAAGGTCTTTTAGATCTTCGGCCTCAAAGCCTGCCTTGCTCATTAAAATCAACATGCCAAATGACCCTAACGTCATGATAGCATAAGTGATCGTGTAAAACATCGCCGCGGCATAACCGCGTTGCGTCGCACAAAGAATACCTAATAACATATAACCCATGTGTGCAATAGAAGAATACGCTAACAGTCGTTTAACATTTGTTTGTACGATTGCTGCAAAATTTCCGATACCCATCGATAAAATAGCAATGACAATTAATAATTCCTGCCATTGGATATGCAATCCGGGTAATGCATCGACCAGCAATCGAATGATCATTGCAAATCCTGCAATTTTTGGGGCAGTGGAAATAAACAGCGTAACGGATGTTGGCGCGCCATCATACACATCGGGTATCCACATATGAAACGGTGCTGCACCTATTTTAAAAGCCAGCCCTGCGATGATGAAAACTAAGCCAAATATGAGTATTAAATGTTGATTGGCGGGTATAGCAGCAATCACCTTAGCGATAGTAAGCATGTCTAAGCTCTTCGTAGCACCGAATATCATGGATAATCCGTAAAGCAACATGCCAGAGGCTAATGCGCCAATCACAAAATACTTCATTGCAGCTTCAACACAACGCGTTTTGTCACGCTGCATCGCAACCATGGCATATGTCGGCAGTGCTAACAATTCAACCCCCAAAAACAAGGTTAAAAGGTTATGCGAAGAAACCAAAACCATCATGCCAACCATGGACAACAATGCCAGCACGTAGAACTCACTGCGTGGAATTTTGCGATCGTCGTTGTATTGACGAGAGTAAACAAAGGTTAAAAACACTGACAAATAAATAAATATTTTCAACACCACTGCAAGTCGGTCTAAAATAAAGCTTTGACCGAATGTCGAGACCGTTTGGGCATTATCAAAGTGCGCATAGACATGCCAGGTCAACCACCCAGCGATAACTAAAGTGATTAGAGACAAATAGTAAACGATGTGTTGACGCTTAGACGCGAACGCGCCTGTCAATAATGCAATCAACGCCATCACCACAACAAACATTTCTGGAATGAGTGGAATTAAATTAGGTAATTTATCTACCATACTCGTTACTACTTGCCCCCTAAATAAAGGCCATGAAACTCACAACCTATAATATAATTAAGCGAATCTTTATTCACCCCTACAACCTCGACTGTAAACTAAGCTGCAACAAGTGCCCGATCGTTGCATGAAACACATTTAGTAGCGAATTCGGATAAACACCGATCCACACTACGGCAGCCGTTAATAAAACAAAGATAAGTGTATCGCTCATACCAATATCTTTTAATTGTGCCACCGGCTGGTTGGTAATAGCGCCAAAGAAAACGCGTTTAAACATCCACAATGTATAAGCAGCTCCGATCACCAAGGTAGATGCAGCAAAGAAAGTCACCCAAAAACTTGCTTTGAACGTGCTGAGTAAAACCATAAATTCACCCACAAAGCCAGATGTGCCTGGCAAGCCGACATTCGACATGGCAAATACCATGAAAAACGCGGCGAAATGCGGCATCGTCTTCGCAATACCGCCAAAATCTTTTATGTAACGGGTGTGCAGTTGCTCATACAACACACCGAACGCCAAGAACATCGCACCTGCGCCAAACGCGTGCGATATCATTTGTGTCATCGCCCCTTCAAGCGACAAATACGCATCCTGTACTTTACCTGTTTTTTCAACGATGACATACAGCATGAATGCACCCAAGGTCACGAATCCCATGTGCGCCACCGAAGAGTAGGCAATCAACTTTTTCATGTCGGTTTGGGCAATCGCAATAAAACCGATATACACGATAGCAACCAACGATAAAATAATCATGAGCCAATCTAAATGGCGGCTCGCATCAGGCACAATTGGCAAACTAAATCGCAGAAAACCGTACGCACCTAATTTCAGCATCAAGGCTGCTAACACAACAGAGCCACCGACGGGCGCCTCCGTATGCGCATCTGGTAACCAGGTATGCACCGGCCACATCGGCACTTTGATCGCAAAGGCAATTAAAAAGCCGACGAAAATGAGAATTTGAACGGGCATGGTGATCTTTAAATGATAGTAATCGAGAATGTAAAAACTGCCTGAATGTAAGCGCAAATAGAGCAAGGCGACTAGCAATAAAGCAGAGCCAAAAAACGTATACAAGAAAAACTTAATGGCAGCATAAGAACGTTTTTCCATACCCCAGATCCCGATACTCAAATACATCGGAATCAGCATTGCTTCCCAAAAGAAATAAAACAACATCGAATCTAAAGAGGCAAACACGCCAACGACGGCACCTTGCATCACTAAGAATGCTGCTAAATATAGACCTACCTTTTTCTTTACCATGGTCCACGATGCCAACACAATCAACATCGTAGTAAAACACGTTAACACGATCAACGGCATCGAAATACCATCGACACCTAAATCATAATCAATTTTCAAAGAAGGCACCCAAGCGAAATGCTCAGTGAACTGCATCGCTGATGTATTGCGATCAAACGCAAAATACATGATAACGCTTAACGCAAAAATAACGATCGAAATAATAAGCGCTGAAACACGTGCTTGATTGTCACGCTCGGGCTTATTGAGCAGGGCAACGGGAATGGCGCCTAAAACAGGCAACCAAATTAATGTACTGAGTATAGGGATATGTCCAAACATCTTATGCTAAAACCAACCAAATCAAAAATGCCAATAAGCCTAATATCATCACAAAAACGTAATGATATAGGTACCCTGATTGTAAACGTCGCATCAATCTCGCCACTCGATTCGCACTTCGTCCCGAACCATCAACCATGAAGTTGTCGATGAGCTTCAAATCACCAAATTTGAAAAAGAAATCAGCGAGCCTTGTACCGCCGCGAACAAAAACAAGTGAATTAAGAGCATCAAAGCCATATTGTTCGATCAGAATACGATACAAAAAGGGCAGATAACGTTTTAAGAATACTGGGATCTTCGGCGCGACAATTACCATGAACCAGGCAGACACAACACCGCCCACCGAAAACCAAAATGGGACCGTTAAGGGTGAATCATAAAACATCTGAAAGGCGCCTTTATAGCTGCTCGCCATTTCGGCCAACACATTATATTTTGGTAATACAAAAACACTGTTTCCTAAAAGACTCGGTACAGCATATAATATCGGATAGATCATAAACATGCCTAAAAACACGGCGGGAATCGCCAAACCAATCTGCGCAAAGCGCATCGACCAATGCGTTTCTTTCAGTTTTTTGCGCAAGGATTCATCCATGCGTTCTTTAGTATGAAAAGCCATGAAAAAGGCACGAAAAATATAATAGCCTGTCACAAAAGCCCCGACGAGCAAACAAATATAACCGTACTCAGAGCCTGTTAATGTGGATCGATGCACAGCATCGATGATGGAGTCTTTCGAATAAAACCCCGAAAACGGTGGAATCGCAGAAAGTGCTAACGCGCCGATTAAAAACGTCACATACGTTACCGGCAAATATTTTTTCAAATTACCCATCTTTCGTAGATCTTGCTCATGATGCATCGCGATGATCACCGAACCCGCCGACAAGAAGAGTAAGGCTTTAAAACATGCATGCGTGAGCAAATGAAAAATACCCGCTGAATAGGCTGAAACACCATCGGCCGCCATCATATAGCCCAACTGCGACATGGTGGAATACGCAATGACACGTTTAATATCAAATTCCACAAAGGCTAATAAACCGGTAAAGAGCGCACCCGTTGCTCCGATAATTAACACCATACTCAACGCCACGTGCGAAAATTCAAATAGCGGTGACATGCGTGCCACCATAAACACACCCGCCGTTACCATAGTGGCCGCGTGAATTAATGCAGAAATCGGTGTCGGACCTTCCATCGATTCAGGCAACCACACATGCAGCGGCATTTGTGCCGACTTGCCCATTGCACCAATAAACAACAAAATACAAATGACAGTGATAACAGACCAGTGCGTACCCGGGAAAATCGTGATAGTCGCGTGAAGGAGTTTATCGACCCCTGCAAAAACGGTGCGATAATCCAACGTACCAAAATTATCGAGAATGGCCGCAAGACCTAAAACAAACCCAAAGTCCCCAACACGGTTAACCAAGAATGCCTTGAGACTTCCAATGGCCGCCGATTCCTTTTGGAACCAAAAACCAATTAATAAATAAGATACCAAGCCAACACCTTCCCAACCAAAAAACAATTGGAAGAAATTGTTGGCGCTGCACAACATCAACATCATAAAGGTAAATAGCGAAACATAGCTGAAAAACCGCTCGTAACCAGGATCGTCGGCCATGTAACCAACGCTATAAATATGGACCAAAGTAGAAACAAACGTGACAATCAACATCATCAACGCGGTTAACTGATCGATCATGAAACCGACATCGAACTGAAAGCTACCGGATACACCCCACGTATAAAGTGTGCCATAGAAGCTTGCGACATCAAAAATAACCAGTTTGAAAATAGTCGCCGCACAGCTCAGTGAAAGCAGCATTAGTAGAATTGTGGACCCATGCGCGCCACGATGCCCCACGCGCTTGCCACCAATGCCCGCGATCAAACTCCCCAACAGCGGAGCAAACACAGTAACTACTGTCAAATTGCGTATTAATTCGTGCATTTAAAAAAACCCTATAAGTATCTCTCTTGCATCGCTCCCTGTCCGAACATTCAGCCCAGGCAGCGTGCCTCACCCCTTCAAAATATTCATATCGGCGACATTAATGCTGCCACGCCGACGATAGAATAACACTAAGATAGCTAGTCCAATCGCCGATTCGGCCGCTGCAACCGTCAAAATAAAAAATACAAAAATCTCACCAGATCCCACTGTGAGATACTGCGCAAATGCAATAAAATTCGTATTCACTGCGAGCAACATCACCTCAATACACATTAACAAAACGATTAAGTTCTTACGATTAATCACGATTCCGGCAAAACTCAAGCCAAATAAGATCGCTCCGATTATCAAATAATAACTTAAAGGAATCATCGCTTTTCCGCCTTCATTTTTACAACTCGTAATCGATTTTTCTTCGACGCCATCAGTTGCTTAGCAATATTCTGCGCCTTTGTGTTCGGTTTGCGACCATAAAATGCCAGGGTAATCGCTGCGATTATGGCGACTAATAATATGATCGAAGCGATTTCAAACGGCAGCAAATAATCTGTATAAAGCAGGTTCCCCATCGCCTTTACATTACTGAAATTTGCCGGCAAATGTGTCAAATGTGATGTGGCGCTCGGCAAATGTTTCGGCAATACCACCACAACCATCGTGGCGATTAACAACAACATGATAAGAATTCCAATCGGCAGGAATCGCACGAATTGCTCTCGTATTTTGGAGAGATCGATATTCAGCATCATCACCACAAACAAGAATAGTGTCATTACGGCGCCAACATAGACAAATATGAGTATCAGCGCTAAAAATTCTGCTTGCAACATCATCCACAATATCGCACTCGCAAAAAAGGCTAGCACTAAAAACAAGATAGAATGCACAGGATTGCGCGACACGATAACCATCACTGCCGCAGCAATGAGCACAATCGCAAAAATAAAAAATATAACCTGATATGTTGGAAACACTCGTTAAAAACTCCTATCTATATTTCTTATCTTTATCCAAATCCTCAGCGATCGATTTTTCATACAGATCACCAATCATCAATAATTTTTCTTTTGTTAAGATATTATCGCCTCGATCTTTAATCGCATAATGCATTTCAGGGGTCAAGACAATCGCATCAACGGGGCAAGCTTCTTGACAAAAACCACAGTTAATGCATTTGAACGCATCAATATCATACAACGTTGTGCGACGAGAGCCATCTTCTTCTCGAGGGCCCGCTTCAATTGTAATGGCGCAAGCCGGACAAACGGCTTCACACAGTTTACACGCAATGCAACGCTCTTCACCATTGGGATAACGACGCAATGCCAGCATGCCTCGAAATCGGAAAGAGCTAGGCACTTGTTCTTCGGGGTATTGTATCGTGACTTTTCGTCGAAAATAATAACGAAGCGTGAGTGCCATTCCTCTTAGCATCTCTAAGAGTAATATTTTTCTGATTAATTTCGTTATTCTATTCATCATCAAAACCAATGCGTCAAATGAAATTCTACAAAAAATCCAATCACAATAATCCATACAATGGTTATCGGTATTAACACCTTCCATCCCAAATGCATGATTTGATCGTAGCGATAGCGAGGAAATGTGGCTCTCATCCAAAAATACAAAAATATAAAAAACGAGAGCTTTAATAAAAACCAAATAATGCCAGGCACCCACGCAAACGCTTCTTGCAGACCGGGTATACCCTGGAATGGTGATAACCATCCTCCCAAAAATAGAGTCGTACCGATAGCGGAGACTAAAACCATGTTGGCATATTCGGCGAGGAAAAATAGCGCAAATGCCATACCCGAATATTCAACATGAAAACCCGCTACGATTTCAGACTCACCTTCTGCCACATCAAATGGCAATCGATTCGTTTCCGCAACAGCAGACACCCAATAGACGAAAAATAACGGCAACAACGGTAACCAAAACCAATGCCAAAATCCGCCACTTTGACGCATGACGATATCCTGTAGGTTCATGCTGCCAGCCGCCAACAAAACACCGACTAATGCAAAACCCATCGCAATCTCATAGGAAACCACTTGAGCTGCTGAGCGCAGTGCACCAAAAAACGCGTATTTCGAGTTTGATGCCCACCCAGCCACCAAAATGCCATAAACACCGAGTGAAGTCATTGCAAATAGAAATAATAATCCAGCATTTACATTAGCCAAAACCCACCCTTGATTAACAGGAATTACTGACCACGCCGCCAAGGCAGGCGCTAATGCTAAGACCGGCGCAATGATGAACAGATAGCGGTTAGAAGCGCTCGGTATGATAATTTCTTTTAATATGAGTTTCAGCGTATCGGCAATCGGTTGTGCAAAGCCGCGCGGACCCACACGGTTTGGACCAATACGCCCTTGAATGTAACCGATGATTTTACGTTCAGCGAATGTTAAAAACGCTACGATTATAAACAGTGGAATCAAGATAAAAATAATCTTAACAATGATCCAAATTAATGTGAGTATTTGTTCACCAAACACTATGCTTGCTCCAAAATTACCGCTGCTTCCGCTTGACCAAACCCTGCAGTTTCTTGCAACCCACAAGGAATTAAGACCGTGTCATCAGCCAATTTATCATTAATCACCAAAGGTAATGTCACACGGCTGTCGCCCTGAACGGCCGTGACATTACGATGTTCTTGTAAGTTTAAGGCTGCCGCTGTTTTTGCATTTAAAGCAATACTCGCGATATCACTTGCCAATGTTTCCTGAAGCGGCGCAGACCGACGCACCAAACTATTAGCGCGATACATGGGCCATGGTGCCAAACGCATCAGTTCACCTTGATGCAATTTTATCTTCGGTATTACCTGTTCGCCAGGCTGCTTAGCCGACATTTCATCCACTTGTTTTTTGATTTCATGATGGACTTCATGTACGGTTTTATAATCAAAACCGTTTAGCTCTAATAAATTACCCAAGACGCGTAGTACTTTCCATGCGGGCTTTGAATCTTCTTCTGGCAAACTAATTGCAGAAAATGATTGCCAGGTTCCTTCAACGTTAACATAAGTTCCAGCCGTACCCACATAGTTTGTGATGGGTAAAATAAAATCTGCATATTTTTCCATTTCGGCAGTTGCAAACGGCGTTAAGCACACCACAAATCTTGCATCGTTTAATGCTTTTAATGCTGCCGCCGAATACGCACAATCCAATTCGGGTTCAAAGTTTAATAAGAAATAACCACTAAGGGCATCGGTTGTTAATAGTGCTTTTGCATCCAATCCTTTTTTATCGAGCTCAGCACCCGCTGGTCCGCGATGCGGAATCGCGCCCGCCAACCAAGCACCGGCAACATTCGCTCCTTCTGTTAGTACAGCCGTTTTAGCATCACTCAGTTTTGCGATAAGTTGCACCATCGCACGAATTTCTGATGCATTTGGATGATTAAGCGCATGCTCCCCGATAAAAATACCTGCTTTTCCAGCTTTTTTGAGCGTGCTCGCAATTTCTTTGGCATGCTCGCTCGGTGTAATATCTGCTAATTCAGCAATATTCTGTTTAGCCTCTTCAGCCAATGCTTTGGCTATTTCGGCTAATGCCAAAACCATTTGCTGCGACGGCGCAATTATTTTTTGGTGCAGGTTAAAAATATAGTCGTAATCCATCGCGTTCACTGCCATGATTTTTGCTTCTTCTAAGAAAGCCTGATTCATGCGGTGACTGAGAATAGGTTGCTCAAAACGCACATTTGAGCCTACTAACAAAATTGCATTTAGATTCGGTATGTCAGCGATGGGGATGTTGGTAGACGGAAATGTAGGTGCTAATTGTTGATCCGAAAAATCCTGCTGACGAAAACGGTGATCGATATGCGGGCTGCCTAAGCTGCGCAGCAATTTTTGTAATAAGTAAAATTCTTCCACAGTAGAATTAGGTGATGCTAACGCAGCAATCTGATTAGCTCCTTCTTTTTCTACAACCGCTTTAACACAGCTTGTCACTGCTTGCAGTGCTGTCTCCCAACCTACTTCAACCCATTGAGTGCCTTTTTTCATGCGAGGTCGATAAACACGTGATTCATGATACAAACCAAAGTGACTATAACGATCACGATCACTGATCCAGTTTTCATTGATAGCGTCATTTTCACGTGGCACTGCACGCATGACTTTTCGTTGCGGTGAATATTCTTCCCAACGATTGTGAACAAACGTGTTTGTGCCAACACAATCGTGTGGGCTCACAGAAGGATGTTCACGATATTCCCAACCCCGCCCGTTATACCGAGCAGGTTTGTCGGTTAATGCGCCCACCGGACAAATATCGATGATATTGCCCGATAATTCTGATTTCAAAAAATGCTGCACGTAGGTGGTAATTTCTTCTTTTTCGCCGCGACCAATCACACCGAGTTCGCGCAACCCAGCAATTTCCTCACCAAAACGCACACAGCGCGTGCATTGAATACAACGCGTCATTTCCGTTTCGATCAGCGGGCCAATATCATCACTAAATACGGAGCGCTTGGGCTCATCATAATTCGAGCAACTTCGGCCAAATCCCATAGCAAGGTCTTGCAATTCACACTCACCACCTTGATCACAGATGGGGCAGTCTAAAGGATGATTAATGAGTAAAAATTCCATGCCCGCACGCTGCGCATCCAAAGCTTTTTTGGATTGGGTGAATACTTTCATGCCGGGTGTAACAGGAGTTGCACACGCGGGTAAAGGCTTACCTACTTTTTCAACCTCAACTAAACACATGCGACAGTTCGCTGCGATCGATAGTTTTTTGTGGTAACAAAACCGTGGAATATAAATATCCATTGCATCGGCAGCCTCGATGATCGTCGTGCCATCATCGACGATGGTTTTTTTACCATTTATCTCAATTTCAATCATTGTTAACCTTTATTTTTCCTAATCCCCAATCCTTAATCCCTAATTAACCATACATTTCCCATGTTTTACATGATATTCAAATTCATCATAAAAATGCTTTAGTGCACCACCTACAGGCCAAGCCGCTGCTTCGCCAAAGGCACAAATTGTTCGGCCTTCGATACCTTTAGCAACTTTACCTAAGCGCTCAAGGTCACGCATGGTGCCCTCGCCAGATTCAATTTGATGCACTAGACGATAAAGCCAACCCGTTCCTTCACGACACGGCGTACATTGCCCACACGATTCATGCATATAAAATTTTGAAATTCGTTCCAACACTTTCACAATACACGTTGATTCATCCATCACCATCACACCACCCGAACCCAACATGGAACCTGCTGCCATTAAGCTATCAAAGTCCATGTTAGTTTTCATCATGATGTCGGCGGGTAGAATCGGCATGGAGCTACCACCCGGAATAACCGCTTTTAGTTTTGCACCATTTCGCATACCACCCGCTAAATCTAATAATTCTGCAAAGGGTATGCCGAGCGGCACTTCATAGTTGCCAGGTTTTGCGACGTGGCCACTCACCGAAAATATTTTCGTACCACCATTTTTAGGCGGCCCTAAGTCTGCAAACCATTTTCCGCCTTTTTCTAAAATAACGGGAACCGAAGTGTAGGTTTCTGTGTTGTTAATATTTGTAGGACGACCATACAAACCGTAATTTGCTGGAAAAGGTGGTTTGAACCGCGGCCAACCACGTTTGCCTTCTAATGAGTTCATCAACGCAGTTTCTTCACCGCAAATATAAGCACCCGCACTCATGTGGTTGAAGATTTCAATATCAACACCTGAGCCCAAAGCATTTTTACCAATTAAACCCGCTTTTCGAGCTTCGGCCAAAGCAGCTTCACAACGTTGCATCGGCTCCCAAAATTCACCACGCAAGAAGTTATAAGCAACTGTTGCGCCTAACGTGTAACAGGCAATGGCAATGCCTTCTAATAATTGGTGTGGATTAAAGCGCAAAATATCGCGATCTTTACACGTGCCCGGCTCACTTTCGTCAGAGTTGCAAATCACAAATTTCTGACCCGGCACATCGCGAGAAATAAAACTCCATTTTAGACCCGTCGGAAATCCAGCGCCGCCTCGGCCGCGCAACGAAGATTCTTTAAGTTCATTGATAATGTCTTCTGGCGATGTTTTTTCGGTTAAAATTTTTCGTAAAACTTTGTAGCCACCAATGCTTTCATAGGTTTTCAATGTCCACGGTTCATCGAGATGCAGCGTGCGGTAACAAACTTCATTCAACATTTGTTTTTGCCCCCTGCTCTAGTTGATCGATTAACGCTAACATTTTTTCAGGTGTTAAGTTTTCGTGGTATGCCTTGTCGTTGATTTGACACATCGGTGCACCCGCGCAAGCCGCCATGCATTCTACTTCAGTGACTGTAAACAAACCATCTTTGGTCGTTTCACCCACATTAATGTTTAAGCGTTTTTTTAAGCAGTCGATGATTTCTTCGCTACCACGCAACATGCACGCAACATTCGTGCAAACGCTAATTTTATTGTTGCCAATTGGCTTGAGGTTATACATGTCATAAAACGTAGCCGCTTCGTAAGCAACGATGTGCGGCACGTCTAGGTAATCAGCAACAGCATTCATCGCAGCGTCACTCAACCAACCACCGTTTTGATCTTGTGCCAATAGTAGCGCTTTAACCAGTGCCCATTTTTTTTGATCTGGCGGATATTTTTTTATCCAGTGATCTATTTCTTTTTTCACCGCATCAGATAGCACAAATTTTTGTTCAGTTAATTCTGTCATTAACGATCAATCTCACCAAAAACAATATCAATACTTGAAATGACTGCAACCAAATCCGCAATCATATGCCCACGACACATTTCGTCAAGTGCTGCAAGACACGGATAACTCGCTGCACGTATTTTCACGCGATAAGGTTTATTTGCCCCATCAGAAACCATATAAATGCCGAACTCACCTTTAGGTTGTTCCACACATGCATAAGCTTCACCTTCGGGTACGTTATAACCTTCAGTAAATAATTTGAAGTGATGAATTAAGGATTCCATATCCCGTTTCATCACAGTACGCTTTGGCGGCACAACTTTATAGTCACCCGCTATCACAGGGCCAGGGTTGTGACGCAACCATTCCACACATTGACGAATAATGCGATTGGACTGACGCATTTCTTCCACACGCACGAGATAGCGATCGTAACAATCACCATTCGTGCCCACGGGAATATCAAAGTCGATTTGGTCATATACCGAATAAGGCTGTTTTTTGCGTAGATCCCACTCTACACCCGAACCTCTTAACATGGGACCAGTAAATCCAAGCTGCATGGCACGCTCGGCTGAGACAACGCCAATACCTACCGTGCGCTGTTTCCAAATACGATTTTCGGTGAGCAGTGTTTCATATTCATCCACTAATTTTGGAAAACGCTCCGTAAAATCCCAAATAAAATCCAGTAATGACCCTTCACGTGCCTCATTCATTTTGGCAACCGTTTTTTTATTGTGCCATTTGGATGGTTTATATTTCGGCATGGAATCGGGAAGATCACGATAAACACCACCCGGACGATAGTATGTTGCATGCATACGCGCCCCGGAAACCGCTTCATAACAATCCATTAAATCTTCACGCTCACGAAAACAGTATAGGAAAACAGTCATGGCGCCCACATCGAGCGCATGCGCACCCAACCACAGTAAATGATTTAAAATGCGTGTGATTTCATCAAACATCGTGCGGATATATTTCGCGCGAATGGGTGGTTCAATCCCGAGTAATTTTTCTACGGCCATCACATAAGCATGCTCGTTAGACATCATCGAGACATAATCGAGCCGATCCATGTAACCAATACTTTGATTATAGGGTTTGCTTTCTGCTAGTTTTTCAGTAGCGCGATGCAATAATCCAATATGGGGATCGATGCGCTGAATGACTTCACCATCAACTTCCATAACAAGACGCAAAACACCATGCGCCGCCGGATGCTGCGGGCCGAAGTTTAAAGTGTAATTGCGAACTTCAGCCATGCGAATCCTCTTGTTCTTTATGTTGGGGTTCATCACCCGTTAAATAACGACTATCGTGGCGAATCACTTTCGGCACTAATACACGCGGTTGAATACTCACCGGTTCGTAAACACAACGCTCTTGCGCCGCATCATATCGAAGCTCAACTTCACCAATCAAGGGAAAATCTTTGCGAAAAGGGTGACCGACAAAACCATAGTCTGTCAGCAAACGTCGCAAGTCCGGATGGCCATCGTAAACAATACCAAACAAGTCGAACGCTTCACGCTCGTACCAATTAGCCGACGTCCAAATATTAACAACAGAAGGAATTAAAGGCGGTTCGCCTTCTACAAATACTTTTAAACGAATACGCTGATTATTACTCAACGATAATAAGTGATAAACCGATGCAAAGCGCGGCTTATTCCACGGAATAATTTGTTCCTGCGCTCCTTCTTTATAACCGCGACTAAACCCACTGAACGTCGTCTCTTCCGTTCTCCAGTGGCTAACTCCATAATCAATATAATCAACACCGCAAATATCTAGCAAAATTTCAAATTTAAAAGGCGCTTCATCGCGCAATGCGGTGCAAATTTCCAATAAATTTGCTGGCGGCAGTTCCACCGTCACCATGTCATGATGAATGGCAACATCATCCACTAACGATGCAAAGCGATCATTAATTGTGTTTGCCAATATTTTACTGTCTGACATGCGAAATCCTTATTTACGCTCGATGATGTTTCGTCGTTTTACTTTATTTTGTAGTTGAATAATACCGTAAAGCAATGCTTCAGCCGTCGGTGGACAACCCGGAACATAAATATCGACAGGCACAATGCGATCACAACCACGCACCACAGAGTAAGCATAGTGGTAATATCCACCACCGTTAGCACAAGAACCCATGGAAATTACCCAACGCGGCTCAGCCATTTGGTCATAGACTTTACGCAGTGCGGGCGCCATTTTATTACAAAGTGTACCTGCTACAATCATGACATCTGATTGCCGAGGGCTCGGGCGAAAGATTAATCCAAAGCGGTCGATATCGTAGCGTGCTGCTGCACATTGCATCATTTCAACAGCACAACAGGCCAAACCAAATGTCATCGGCCATAACGATCCACTGCGCGCCCATCGGAATAAGTTGTCTACCGATGTCACCACAAAACCTTGTTTGTTTAATATGTCTTTCATGATAAACCTTACAAATCCAATCCCTAATCCTTAAAGACTACTCCCACTCTAGCGCACCACACTTCCATTCATAAATAAAGCCAATAATTAAAATGCCGAGAAATATTATCATCGCCCAAAAGCCAATCCAATGAATATGACGCAAAACAACTGCCCATGGAAATAAGAACGCCGTTTCTAAATCAAAAATGATGAAAAGGATAGCAACCAAATAATAACGAACATCAAAGGGTAAGCGCGCGTCTTCAAACGCATCAAACCCACATTCATAAGGAGATAGTTTTGCTTTATCAGGACGACGTGGGCCGAGCATCCAACCCATAGCAAATGCAGCAAAACCAATAAAAACACCCACACCGATGAATACTAATATTGGAAAGTAGTTGGCTAACATAGGGTTCCTTATTTTGTCGCTACATTATATATGATATAAACACAATTATGCAGGCCTTAAATAATGCCGAAGGCCGGACTCGAACCGGCACAGCTTTCGCCACTGCCCCCTCAAGACAGCGTGTCTACCAATTCCACCACTTCGGCAAATCACTTATCTGAAACGCCTTACCTCAAAAAAATTTAATTAGACGGTAAGTTCCCACTCGGAGGTATCGTCGGGATCGACTGAGTTGGTGCCTGCTGCGTGGGAATCGTTTGTTGCTGGAGCGCTTTTTGCTCTCGAGCTGAAAGATATCCCAACGTTAAACTCGTTGCAAAAAATATGGCAGCCAAGAGGATCGTTATTTTCATCAAAAATGGCGTCGCTCCGATGCTACCAAACATCGTGTTAGAAGCACCGCTTCCAAATGCTGCACCAACATCAGCACCTTTGCCATGCTGCAACAATACTAATGTCACCAAACAAATAGCCACTAACACATGTAATACCAAAATCAGTTGTTGCATAGTTTTCCGATCTCTAAAAATTGTTCGGCGTGCAATGAAGCACCGCCTACTAATGCACCATCAATGTCTGGCATAGCAAACAAAGCTTCGGCATTATCGGGTTTAACGCTGCCACCGTATAAAATTCGAACGCTGTCAGCTAAGTTTTCATCCCGTTGACGCAATTGCTCTCGAATTGCTGCATGCACTTCTTGAGCTTGTTCCGGTGTGGCATGTTTACCTGTTCCAATAGCCCACACAGGTTCATAAGCAATCACTGCATCAGCAAACGCTGACAGATTATCATGCAAATGCAGGACCGCTGCAAGTTGTTCTGATACCACAGATAACGTTTGTTCTGCATCCCGTTGCTTTTCAGTTTCGCCCACACAAAGCACTGGCCGTATCTCTGCATCCAAAGCAGCCTTAAATTTAGCAGCCACCAGCTCATTGGTCTCATCATACAAAGTTCGTCGCTCAGAATGGCCAACGATGACATAACGGCAATTAAAGTCATGCAGCATCGATGCCGATATCTCGCCCGTAAAAGCACCGTCTGGTTCATTAGAGACGTTTTGAGCACCCCAAGAGATCTGGGTACGCATCAACACTTGTTCACATTGCCCCAAAAAAACAAATGGCGGAAATACAGCAAGCTCTGCTAGCTCGACTCGCTCACAGCCCTGCACAAGCTCATTTAATAGCAAGGCAGTACTTTCCTTAGAGCCGTTCATTTTCCAGTTTCCAGCTACAAATGGTCGACGCATCGGGAGTCCTCTGTTGTATGCCTTGGGCGCATTCTATAGGAATAGACACCGATGCGCAAAGGAAGCAGAAGGCCGTAAGTAGCATGAAGGTACGTTAGCAGCCAGGGATGCGATTCCCGAAAAAGAGTAACCCCAAACTCGGCTAACAAGCAATTGCAATCCATTGCACAAAGGAAAAGAAAAGGACCGCCGAAGCGGTCCTTTGTAGACTACAAACTTGGAGGGTCTGTAGCGGGCTTCCGTGCCCAAGAGGATAGCATCCTTACTAACACAGACCTTAGACTACCTCATCACCCAAAGCCCTATAGAATAGGTACTTTAGGCATTGTGTCAGAGTTCGCTTAGGACTTCCTTGTCCGCTAGACCCTAAATTTTAGTGCCAAGCTAAACTTCCATGTTTTATCAGCTACCCTAAACACTCACGTTTCCCATCAAGGGGACCTTCAATATAGCACCGGGGTTGTTTCGAACAAATATATCTTGAGATGAAATAAAGGGTCATACGAGCGCATTTTTATTGGTTATTTTAAAAACAAGATAAAAATCATACAGTTATGATTGAGGGATGAATTATACCAGAGAGAAATATACTGAATTTTCTGTACGCGAAAGCAGAGAATGCTTACAAATAACCTAAGCAACCTCTTACATCCAAAATGTACCTGATTATGCGGAAGTGGTTTGCTATCCTCTCCACTCCGGAAACGCGTTCAAGCATCTTACCATAACCGAAACAGAATGGAAGAGGTAAACAACTTTTTTTAACTTTTTTTAGGAAAAAAATTTATTTTGCTCATAATTAATTCAACACCGATAAAAAAAATCAAAAACAGCCTAAGTCTTGCGCAATACTTTTTTTATTCACAACAATGTTTGATCAACACGTTAACATCATTCGCATTGAATAAAATTTAACGCATGCTAGTATTTCCAGTAGTGTTAGAAAATCAATCAAATTTTTAAAAATTTTTGGAAAATAAATGCATCATCTTTCCTCGATAACATATGTCATCCTAACATTAATCGGATGTGGAGCCGGTGTTGTTGATACCATTGCTGGTGGCGGCGGATTAATTACTGTGCCTGCATTATTAATGGCGGGACTTTCCCCAGCAATGTCTCTTGGCACCAATCGATTGCAAAGTTGCATTGGAGAGTCAACTGCGACAATTCGATTTATTCAGGGCGGTGAATTAGAACTTAAAAAACTATGGCTAGGATTAATCTTCGCCTCTATAGGCTCAACGATAGGGACTATTTTAATACAAATCATTCATCCCCTTCATTTAAAAAAAATAATTGCCGCTTTAATGCTAATTATTTTGATATACACCATTTTTTCGCCTAAATTAGCGCATAAAAGTGTTAAACCAAAAATGTCACTAAGCTTATTTGGCCTTATTTTTGGTACGATTATTGGTTTTTACAATGGTTTTTTTGGACCGGGAACAGGTTCTTTTTATGTAGTGGCATTTATGTTTTTTATGGCCATGAATATTAAAAGCGCTGTGATTCACACAAAACCCTTGAATTTGATCGGCAATATATTGTCATTTTTTTGGTTTGCCCTCGGTGGACATGTTGCCTATATCGTGGGTATTTTTATGTTGGACTTTGGATAAATAAAATCCCTTGCCAGTTAGGACAATAATCAAAAAATGTGAGTTTCTAAATCTTAAGCTGTTTTTTGCAGCAATTCGTAGAATTGCTCAGGTGTAAAATTTATTTTATCCAACCATGATTTTACTATCCCAATCAAATCCTCTATTTTTTCAGGGTCTGAGTTTTGCGTCTTTTCTTCAGTCCTCTGAATCGTTTTAATTTTTGAGTTGCTATTTTTGAAAATAGCAGGATGTCGCGTGCGTTTCCCCTGCGTATCACCTTTGGTTCTGCCTTGCGGATTACCGCGTGGTTTGCAGAGATTAGCAGGCGTGCCAACGGTATCAAGCACCGTAGAAAAACCCCGTTGCGTTTGTGAAGGGGTCGCAGTTATTGATGGTTTTTCGTTATCCACTTGGAAGCTCGGCAAATACCGCTCCCATTTTTTCGGTAAAATCGGGGCAAGATTCCTCGCTAGATAAAGTTGCGTATACGCTAATGCTGTCATCCGCCACCAATCTTCTTCGTGCTTAACATCCGGTGTTTGGTATCGGTCAAATAACAGTTTGTCTTTATCAAAACGAAAGTAGTGTTCAATGTCATAGCGTCTATCGTAATAGTGATACGCTTCTAATGCTGTGATTTCATTACGTCGTTCACCAGCGAGTCCTAACCAGAGTGGATTTTTATATAAAGATTTACCGTTAGCATCAACCGCAACCAATTGCACAACAGTAACAGGATGCTCATATCCTTTAAATTGCTTTGAACCACGCAGTAATTGGTCACGCCATATTTTAATCTCCAATTGGTAAGTTTTGCCACTGCGGGTTGTAATGGGTTGCTGCACAATCTCATCGGATTCACGGTGAGTCGTGCTGTCGTTTAGTTTCATCGCATCACCATAGCGTTTTATACTTCCTGAGGTATTATCTTCTATTGATGCGGGCGCGAAAACATTACGGGTACTGTTAAAACGGAAAAGATGTACCCAATTGGGATTTTCGCTAACCAGTTTACGGCAAGCTTCTGTACCATATTTTGAATCAGCCACGCTAACCACCAATTTATGAGTAAGCGCTAAGTCTGCAATACAACGGTTAATTTGCTGCATCCCAACTACATTGCCTTTTTCATCGCTTTTAACGCGCCTCGTATCCAGTGGAACTAACCAATGCTTTTCTTGAGCTGCACCATCATTGGGCAATAGTGATACCGTTGAATATTCATGTCCAATGGTAATCGGTTTGTTACCCGGTGCTGGATTAGGGCTGTAAACCACATGGCGATCTTCAACACAGTGTGCACTTTGACGCGACTGTGGTGTCGTATCCGCAATAATGATCACACGGTCATCGCTATGACTCACATGTTCATATTGTATTTTCATCATGCTATCCCAACAATTTGCTACCGACAAACCATCGCTAATCGCATCGGTAATACTACTGTATTCACGTTCAAAGTATGGCGATTCACATAATTCTATGGGTGTTTTGCAGCGATGGCCATGGCTTGAAAGGGCATCGAGTAAATTCATATTGGCATCGCGTCGCGCGGGGAAGATGTTGTAGAGGAATGTACGGAATTGTTTTAGTTTTTCTGTCGCTAACATCGTTTGTTCCTTATTTTATTTTTTCGAACAAACGTTGTTTACAACGTAAAATTTTTTTTCGGTTTCTATGTCAAGCAATTTTTAATTATTTTTATAAATTTATCCAAAGTCCAACTCAATGGCAACACATTCGTAGGGATTCACGGCAAGATTTGCATCTTTCAATATCCACTCTTTTTCATACCGAAAACTCACTCCATGAAGCTCAATACCACCTTTAAGTTTCGGACACACAGGTAACCCTGGTTTTGACTCAAGGGGCAGTTCTAATAATGATTGTATTTCTTTATTTGCAATAGCGACCAACTTTAAACGGGACCAAACGGTTAACAACGTGCTAATGGGCTGAATACACCGAGTCGCCAGCAGCATACAGGCAGCCAACCCGCCCACCGTCATTTGATTATTCATCACAAACAAACTACCAACGCCGACGACAGCAACAATCATTAGTTGCGATAAATTCCGGGTGAGTGTAACTAAGTTAACCTGAGTTCTGTATAAGAAAAGGAATAAGTGAATGAAATAATTGAAAAAAAGACCGGAACCGCTAAAATTTAGCTCCAAAATTACAGCTAAATAATGTAACAGGAGTTAATCATGTTGGTACCGGTCACGGAGATTTTTTGTGATATGGATGATTTTTGCAAGGATTATTTGAAAGGTCAATCAAAGTATTTCCTACCGAACCCAGACAGAAAACGAGGAAGTGTGTCGCGATGCTCGTGATAGATTATTGGCATCCCTGTCAATAATCGACTCGCAATACGCGACAACCTAAATAGCCGCGGACGTCCCCGTCGACAGCGCTCCGCGACCTCGCGGCCGACTGCGCACTGTCTCCAGATGACTCGACGCCGCCTACAGATTTTTGCCACTCGCTACGCTGCCTACGGAACTCCGTTCCTTCGGCACTCCGCTCTGTCAAAAATCGGCGGCTGCCGCGGAATACTCGCCATCGGCTTCGCCTCTCCATGGCTCGCATCGGATCGAGCGATGCAAATGAGCTTGTCTGAAATTGGCACCATCATTGTGTTGTTTCAAATGAGTCACTATCGCACATTTAAGGATTTTTATTGTGGATGTGTTTTACAAGACATGAAGAAGTATTTTCCTACGGCGCTGAGTTACACACGTTTTGTCGCCTGCCAATCAGCAGCGCTAATGATGCTCGCCGCCTATTTGCTTTCGAGAAAGGGCAAACACACGGGATTGTATTATATTGACTCAACTACACTACGCGTATGCCACAATAAACGAATTTATCGAAACAAGGTTTTCAAAGGCATTGCTAAACGCAGTAAAAGCACAATGGGCTGGGTTTACGGCTTTAAACTACATATTGTGATTAATCATCAAGGGGAATTAATCCGTTTTTGTTTAACGAAAGGGAACGTGGATGATCGCGCTGTTGTTAGAAAATTAATGGCTAATTTAAAGGGGTTGGGCGCTGGCGATAAAGGGTATCTTGGAAAAGATCTTGCGGACGATTTGGCAAAACACGATTTAAAATTTGTGACAAAAGTCCGTAAAAATATGAAGAACAAAATGCTTTCTGCATTTGAAAAGTTTTTCCTAAAACAACGTGGCATCGTAGAAACGATTATCGATCAGTTGAAAAACTTGTATCATGTTGAGCATTCGCGTCATCGTAGTCCGATTAATTTTTTAGTCAATACCCTTGCAGCGCTAATTGCCTATTCTTGGCGACCAAACAAACCAGGAATAAAAACCAACAATATAAAGAATAATTTATACGCAGTTATCCAGAACTGAGGTTAAGTTAGTATTAGAAATACTTAAATCATGATCAAATTCAGCGGATTTTTTCTGTAATCGTTCATAACGACGCAACATTTGTTCTTCCATCGCCATCGATTTTAAGGTGTGAATGTTGCTTAATGTTTCAATAATATAATTACTGCGTAGATCTTCGTGGACATGATTTGCCTGTGTTATCAATTGTAATCGGTTTAAGTAAGGTATTACTCGCATAACAAAAAACGCAAGCACCAGTATTGGAACAAAAACCAACCAACCTCCAATATATGTAATCAATAACAAAAATACTAAAAGAAAAGGAATATCGATTAACGAAATCACTGCTTGTCCCGAGTAAAAATTCTGGATTAAACTAAGCGCATCTAATCGTTTAATATGAACACCACTGCCTTCTCGCTCAAATATCCACAATTTACTAAATAACAAATGATGGAACAGTTGATTGCTCATCAAAAATTTAAACTTGGCATCAGACCAGTTCGTGAGATAGGCGCGGCAAATTTTTAAACCCATTTCAATGAATAGCGCTACTAATACCCCCAGTAACAGCAAGACCAAAGTATTCACTGATTGATTAGGAATAATGCGGTCGTAGACTTGTAGTAAAGCAATGGGAAACGCAATTGACAGGAGGTTGATTGCAAAGCTGCTGAGCAAAACGCTCCAAAATACATCACTTTTTTTTCTCCATACCTCCAAGAGAAGCTTGATATCTTCTCTCAGAGAACGAAAATAAGGCTTATATTCTTTTACAGTGATCATCCATGACCCTTGATAACGAAATGCGTATACGTAGTATAACGTATTGTTCAGCCAGCTTCGAGACATGCTTGTTTTAATGCTAGATTTTTGCGCAAAATTTCTGTATAAAAATCCATCTTCGTAGTATTTGCTCAGCCAATAACTCAACACTACCGAGAGAACCGTGAAAAACACGACCAAACAACGAAAATTATGGGTCTACTCCGCTGCTGCCATTCTCTCCTTTAACGGAGGGTATGTCAGCTCCATTAGCTTGGTCAGCATCTTGAAGAATCCAGTGGGCTACGTGACCGGAAACTTAACGCAAGCAGGAGAGCTTTTTGAAAAAGGCGAGTACGGATTATTTCTCCATTTATTTACACTGGTTTTTTGTTTTTTATTAGGCAGCATGCTTAGCGGCTTAATCATCAAAGACCAATATTTTAAAATCGATTATCGATACGACTTTAGCTTGCTACTCCAACTAGGCGGGGTGATTGCCTCAATGGTCCTGCTTTTTTTGGGATTCCATCAAGCAGGCTATTTACTCGCAGCCGTAATGGGTATGCAAAATGCCATGACTACGCATTATGGGTCAGCGCTCATCCGCACAACCCACATGACTGGCACAACCACAGACCTGGGTATTTTATTAAGCTATTGGATAAAGGGTCGTAAGGTCGAGTTCTGGAAAATGCGACTCTATGGCTTTTTAATCATCGGTTTTTCTGCCGGTGCTATAGCCGGGGCACTGTGTTACTCAATTCTACACGCTTTTGCCCTCTCAATGTGCGCCTTGTGTTACATCTTCATGTTGGTCTTAGGCGGTTTTTCACGCGATGCGTGAGGCATTATCGTCACCCTCCAAGAAAAATATTAAAAATCTCTTTTCAATCATTACATTATAACTTATTTCTGCAAGAGAAATTCTTGCATGTGTACTATAATTTCAAGTATATGAATGTGTAAATGGCTCATTAAAAGTCGTGGACTTCCTATGAGGTGAAAAAAATGGCTACTGATAAAACAATAGTCGATTTCCTGAATCAAGAGTCCCCTAAAGACTCAAAAAGAGTCGATGACTCACAAGAACATTCGTCAAGTAATGCTCAGCATTTGGACTCCAACCGAAACCTAGAAAACATTCACCAAGGTGGCTTCGTCAATCCAGCTACGGTGGGGAGTGTTTCTTCTGTTATTGGTAATGTCTTAGGGTCCACGGCAACAGGAGGCGCGTTCACAATTGCCGCTCCAAGTGGCGCATTTGCAGTTGTGGCACCACTTGCCGCTGCTGCAGCTCCTGTTATCAGTAGCATCGCTGCGGGAGATAATACAACTGGCGCTGAAAGCGGCGGCCCAGTTTTAGCTTTTTCAAACGTTGCAGATCAAATCCAAAGTGAATCTGCTGAACAAACAACTGCTGTTAGCGGTTTTGAGAACCAGGGCGCAGGTGAATTAGGGATAGCTGCCACGGCAGCAGCCCCAGCTATTCTTACCGGTGATACAACCATTAACGTCGCTGAAAATACACAAGACATTCAACCGAATGCTGCTGTTCTTTTTCCTAGTACACAAAACAACACAGGAAGCGATACTGTTGTTAGTGACGTCGATGAAGCCGGTGGTGGTGGAACTCTACTCGCACCCACTCTATCGGTTGCTAATATTTCCGGTGCCGAGGGTAGCGAGATTCCCTTAGACATCACCGTAGCCTCAAACAGCATCGATTTACCCGAGGAAACCATTACTGTGACAATCAGTGGTATTCCCAATGACGCCGTTTTATCTGCCGGTGTTGATAACGGCGATGGTTCTTGGACACTCACGTCGGAACAATTAAATAATCTCACGATTACAGCACCGACCGGCGTTGACACCTACAATCTCAGTGCCATCGCAACCAGCTTTGCTAACGGCGAGAGCGAGAGCAGTGCAAGCACCAACTTTATTTTTGAAGTCACCGAAGGGGATGATGGCGGAACTCTACTCGCACCCACTCTATCGGTTGCTAATATTTCCGGTGCCGAGGGTAACGATATCCCATTAGACATTGCTGTTATTTCAAATAGTATTGATTTACCTGACGAAGCAATCACCGTCACGATCAATGGCGTACCCGATGATGCGACGTTATCTGCCGGTGTTGATAACGGCGATGGTTCTTGGACACTCACGTCAGAGCAATTAAATGATCTCACCATTTCCACGCCGACCGGCGTTGACACCTATAATCTCAGTGCCATCGCAACTAGCTTTGCTAATGGCGAAAGCGAGAGCAGCGGAATTAGTAGTTTTACATTCGATGTCACTGCGGGTGGCGATGTAATTATGGGTACTGATGGAAAAGACACTTTAGTTGGCACACAATACAGCGACACGATCTATGGATTAGAAGACAAAGACACCATTAACGCGGGTGAAGGTGATGACATCGTTTATGGCGGTGGCGATAAAGATACTATTTATGGTGAAAGTGGTGATGATATTTTATATGGCGGCGAAGGTCACGATAAACTCTATGGTGGCGCTGGAGACGATATTTTATATGGTGGTGAAGGCAAAGATATTTTAATGGGTGGCGAAGGTGATGATATCCTCTATAGTGGTAGCGGCAATGATAACCAAGTCTATGGTGAAGAAGGTAACGATACTTTTGTGTTTGCTGAAGGCGATGGTAAAGATGCATTTACAGGTGGCACAGGAGACTGGACTGATACCGTAAGACTAGAAGGCATGAATCAAGGCCCTACCGCACAAGCTAATGATCCCGGTAGCTGGGTACTTGAAACAAATAATTCTTACACGATCGACACTGATCATAACACCATAGAATTCGATCAAGCAGATGCATCAGGCACCATTACGTTAGCAGACGGCAGCGAGCTGTCCTTCAGTCAAGTCGAAAAAATCGAGTGGTAATTAAATTCATTGGCTTGTCTTCTGACGCACTTTTTTTGTTAGTGGTTGCGGCAATGTAGGCTGCAATAATACAAGCGTGTCGCGATGCTCGTGATAGATTATTGCCATCCCTGTCAATAATCGACTCGCAATACGCGACAACTTAAATGGGACTGTTTATTAGTTTGTGTAAATCGCGTCAGTCAGAATTATGAATCAGCCATTGTGTTAACTGATTTTTTAATTTTATCAAAAACTACATTGCGTTCAAATTAATTTCCTCTCTTATGAATTTTAAGTTTTATACAAAATCCGCCAGGCGATCTTCAAACATAAGGGCAAAACGATTCATGGCGGCACCCCAGTCTCGAATCGGCATGGTCCATTTTTTGGCTATATTTTTTAACCCTAAATAGAGTTGTTTTAAAGCGGCATCGTCCGACGGAAAAACTCGTTTATTTTTAATAACTTTTCGGATACTCATGTTCAGTGATTCAATAGCGTTAGTGGTATAAATCACCCTCCGAATTTCTGCCGGATAAGCAAAAAATGGCACAATGCGCTCCCAATGAGTCAACCAACTTTTGGCAATCGAGGGAAATTCAGCATCCCATTTCTCAGAGAAACTCGTCAGCGCCAATTCTGCTTCTTCAACCGTACTGGCCGAATAAATAGCTTTTAAGTCAGCGGCCACTTCTTTTTTCTTTTTCCAACCCACATAGCGCAATGAATTCCGCACCATGTGTACAATGCAAAGCTGTACTTGAGTGTTAGGATACACAGCGCCAATCGCATCAGGAAAGCCCGTTAGCCCGTCAACGCAACAAATCAGGATATCTTCTAGGCCTCGATTTTTTAACTCCGTTAATACATTCAACCAGAATTTAGCGCCCTCATTTTGGCTAATCCAAATACCTAGCAATTCTTTTTGCCCATCGATATTAATTCCTAAAGCCAAATACAATGCCTTATTGATAACCTTTTTATCTTGCTGCACTTTAATCACTAAAGCGTCCAAATACACAATCGGATACACCTTGTCCAACGGACGACTTTGCCAAGCCTTCACTTCTTCAATCACTTCGTTGGTTACTGTAGAAATGAGACTCGAACAAATAGTTGTGCCATACAAATCTTTCAACTGATCTTGAATATCACGGGTAGTCATACCCCGTGCATAAAGACTCATAATTTTGTCATCCAAATCATCAAAGCGGGTTTGATGTTTTGGAATCAATTGCGGTACAAACTCATTGTTACGATCACGAGGAACCTCAATGGTCATCTCGCCATCTGTTGTTTTGATCGTTTTTTGGCTGTGCCCATTGCGGGAATTACCACTATTGTTGCCAGACACTTCGTGTTTTGCATAACCCAGCGCGTCCGTCAGCTCCCCTTCCAGAATACGCTCCGTCAGTGCCTTTTTTAACTCCTTTAACAAACCAGTATCACCGAAAATATCAGATGCGGTCTTGGTATGTTTGAGAAAATATTCCACAACCTGTGGATCTAATTTATTGGTTTTCATTGCCATAGTCAAAGACTCCGTATAATTTTAACGACCTTTCCCTGACTATCGCATTTACACAATCTTATTTACAGACCCGTTTAAATAGCCGCGGACGTCCTCGTCGCCCGCGCTCCGCGACCTCACGGCTCGACTACGCACGGGCTCTCAAATGACTTGACGGCTCGTAAAGATTTTTTGCAGTCGCTTACGCTCGGCAAAAAATCCGAGCCTACCGCGGAATACGCGCCTTCGCTTCGCTCTCCATGGCGCGCATCGATGGTTTTGGTAGCGATAGCGATGCCACGGGCTAGGCAGCAGCCTAACAGCAAGCTTTTTTGTTTCCATCGGTTTTGTTTTTTTAACCGTAGGACCTTGCTTCTCTTTAATGTTTTTTAGTAAATTTAAGTTTACGTTTGTCTAACTTCTTCGGTGCCAATGTTAAATGCTTCTTCGTTATTTTGTGACTTTTCAGTTTAGATAATGCAACTTTTTTCTGCTTGTGTGATGTTTTTGGCAATAATTTCGCCTTGGATAAAGAGCGCGATTGCACCGCTTCTTTATCTTGTATTTTCATGAGTGATTTTTCTAATTTACTCGTCTTCATCTTAAAATATTTCGCGACGGAGGGTGACGAGGATTTACTTCGCAATACTACATTCGGCAACAACCAACGGTTTATTGTTACTAAATCTCTCGGAGAAAGCGTCCCCGCCTGCTGCTTTAATTGAATGAGATTAATGATGTAGTCATTACGATTGTTATTCCAAACTAAAATCGTATCGTAAAGTTCTTCCGCATTGATGACAACGTCTAACATGACACGGTTACCGACAAGATAGCTAATTTCTGATGCTTTCAAGGCTTCTTGCGAAGCAAGAATTGCGTTGTACCCCGATTTAATTTGCTTAATCTCTTGATCAATTCGAACAAATGCCTGGCCCGTTGTTCGTCGCACCTCATAACGTGTAAATTCAAGTTGATCACTAGCTGATAAATACTGATATTCCGCTTGTCGCGTTGTCGTCAGCACGTGTCCACCTTGTAAAAAAGGAAACTTTAATTCCAAGCCTACTTCATTTGCCACAAAACGACGCCGAGCAACCGGCACAGGACCTCGTGTTCTCCCTTCATTAAGATTTTCAAAATCGATTTGCGCATTTAACGTTGGCATCCCTGCCGCAGCCGTTTCTTTAATTTTTTCTCGCGCAGCAAGCATCGCATATAAATCTGCATGAATTTGATAATTTTGATCTTGCGCGATGCGCACCCACTCGCTTTGATTTTGTGGTTGGGGTATTGCCAAAGGAATTCTTTTTGGAAAGTCTCTTAAAATAGTATATCTCACTCCCGTAACGGCCTCTAAGGCTTCTATCGATTCTTTTAAGACTTGCTCCGCTGCCTGTTCCTGGGTAAGCGCGCGATAATAACGAGATTCCACATCATAAACATCGGTTATGTCGTCCAGCCCTATTTTAACGCGATATTTGGCAACACCCAGCAACTCAAATAACTTTCTTCGCTTAGCAACAATAATTTGCACATTATTATAGGCGCGTAACACTGTAAAATAGGCGTTGACTACAGTAAACATGAGATCTTGTGCAGCAAACAAATACCTCGCCGTCGCTGCTTTTACTGTAAAACTTGCCCGGCTGATCGACTTCCATGTGGCGTAATTAAAAATAGGCTGTGTGATACTAGCAAAGTAATTACCAAGCCCGAAATGGCCATTACGTAGGACGGTATTTCCAAATGTTGTTTTATCGTAGGCCTGACCTCCCAATGCATTAAAGGAAGCGTAGGTAAATAGACCCGAGCCCGGTTGCCCGGTTCCTGTTAAAGCAATCGGTAATTCTTCACTAAAAGCTAACCAATCTGCTTGTGCTTTTTTGAAAGCCGGATTATTTTTCAGGGCAGCACGATAGACTTGCAAAAGATCATCTGCCTGTGCAACTTGCGCTACAAGCATGAAAACAATGCTGAAGAATAAAGTGATAATTGCAATCAGCTTGCGGAACAAAAGAGTACCCCTCCCTAGGAATATTTGCGACACTCACCTTTAGTACTGAGTATAAACCAAGTCTATCAAAATTTAGGTGAGATTGCCCCTTGAAGGCCTTTTTCTCTTGAGGGATATATCTCTCTTTTGTTTACTGCTTAAAAAAGTCTTTGACGGTGTCAAACCAGCTTTTAGAACGCGGGCTGTGATCCTTGCCATCTTTTTTCAACAGCTCGTCAAATTTCTTTAAATGCTGTTTGTGGTCTGCGTTTAATTTGATGGGTATTTCTACTAGAATATGACAAATTAAATCCCCCACAAGACCGCTTCTCAATGCTTTCACACCTTTTCCGCGCAAACGAAATTGCTTACCAGTTTGCGTTTCTGGCGGAATCGTTAATTTTACATTGCCCTGTAAGGTCGGGATTTGGATTTCGCCACCCAATGCGGCTGTTGCTAGGTCAATCGGCACTGCCGAATGAAGGTCATTGCCATCGCGTTTAAAAATGGGATGTTCTTTGACATGCACTTGAACGTATAAATCACCTGCCGGTGCGCCGTATAATCCTGCTTCACCTTCACCAGCAAGACGTATGCGATCGCCCGTATCAACACCAGGGGGTATTTTTACTGACAATGTTCTCGTTTGTTGAACACGCCCCTGTCCACGACATTTATCACAAGGATCTTGAATAACTTTTCCCGTGCCGCGACAAGTCGAACACGTTTGCTGCACTTGCAAGAAACCATGCTGCATGCGCATTTGTCCTGTACCACCACAGCGCTGACATGTCACTGGTGATGTACCCTTTTTCGCGCCACTGCCACTACACGTTTGGCAGGTAACCCATGTTGGGACTTTTATCGATTGTGTAACACCGTGAACTGCTTCTTCTAAACTTAACACGAGGTCGTAGCCTAAATCGGCACCGGTTTGCACACGTTGAGCGGGCCCACGCCCGCCACCAAAAATATCGCCAAAAATGTCTCCGAAAATATCACCGATGTCCCCAAAACCAAAACCACCGGGACCACCCCCGAATTGTTGCTCGACACCAGCATGACCGAATTGATCATAAGAAGCACGTTTTTGAGAGTCAGCAAGTATTTCGTAGGCTTCACGTGCTTCTTGGAATTTTGCTTTTGCTTCAGAATCACCGGGATTGCGATCAGGGTGGTATTTCATCGCAAGCCGACGAAAAGCTTTTTTTATTTCTGCTTCTGTTGCATTTCGAGAAACACCGAGTATCTCGTAGTAATCACGTTTTGACATAGGTTATTCATTTTCACGCTAATTATTGTTATTTTTCGTCGTCTTTCTTCTTATCGTCTTTAACTTCTTCAAACTCAGCATCAACGACATCTTCTTTAGATTTACCTTCTTCCGCTTTCGATTCGCCGCCAGGTGCTGCACCTGCCGCACCACTGGCTGCACCTTCAGCGCCACCTTTTTTCGCGTAAACGCGTTCGGCTAGTTTAGAAGAGTGCTCAGTTAACTCTTTCGTTTTTGCTTCGATTGCATCTTTGTCATCTTTCTTGATTAACTCTTTGAGCTCGTCGATAATTTTTTCTATCGATTTTTTCTCATCAGCAGATACTTCCTCACCCAAATCTTTAATCGATTTTGTGGTGGCATGAATCATCGCATCAGCTTGGTTACGTGTATCCACTAATTCGTGGAATTTACGATCGGATTCTTTATGGGATTCCGCGTCTTTCACCATTTTTTCGACTTCTTCATCCGAAAGACCACTCGATGCCTTAATCACAATCGATTGTTCTTTTCTAGTCGCCTTGTCTTTCGCCGATACATGCAAAATACCATTGGCGTCGATATCGAACGTGACTTCGACTTGCGGCACACCGCGTGGTGCCGGTGGAATATCGCTTAAGTCAAAACGACCCAACGATTTATTTCCCCGTGCCATTTCACGCTCACCCTGCAATACGTGCACCGTCACTGCCGTTTGATTGTCTTCTGCCGTTGAAAAGACCTGGTTTGCTTTAGTTGGAATGGCGGTATTTTTGTAGATTAATTTCGTCATCACGTCACCCAAGGTTTCGATACCGAGTGAAAGCGGTGTGACATCTAATAATAAAACGTCTTTCACTTCGCCCGATAACACAGCACCTTGAATAGCAGCACCAATCGCAACCGCTTCATCAGGGTTTACGTCTTTTCGTGCCTCTTTTCCAAAGAAATTTTTCACCGCCTCTTGAACTTTCGGCATGCGTGTTTGACCACCGACTAAAATAATATCGTCGATTTCCGATACTTTAAGCCCAGCATCATTGACAGCCGTTTTACAAGGCTCAATCGTACGCTCAATTAAATCTTCAACTAACGATTCTAATTTTGCACGAGTGACACGGATATTTAAGTGTTTTGGCCCACTTGCATCGGCTGTAATGTAAGGAAGATTCACATCCGTTTGTTGCGCAGAAGATAATTCGATTTTCACTTTTTCTGCTGCTTCTTTTAAACGTTGCAATGCTAACGGATCGCTATGTAAATCAACACCAGAATCTTTTTTGAATTCGTCAGCCAAGTAATCAATTAAGCGCAAGTCGAAATCTTCACCACCGAGGAACGTATCACCATTAGTCGCTAACACCTCGAATTGATGCTCGCCATCGACATCGGCGATTTCAATAATTGAAATATCAAACGTACCACCCCCTAAGTCATATACTGCAACTTTACGATCGCCTTTTTTCTTGTCCATACCATAAGCTAATGCAGCGGCAGTCGGCTCGTTGATAATACGTTTAACTTCAAGCCCGGCGATTTTACCCGCATCTTTCGTTGCCTGACGCTGAGAGTCATTGAAGTAAGCAGGCACTGTAATAACAGCTTGTTTCACTTCGTGGCCGAGGTAATCTTCGGCGGTCTTTTTCATCTTCATCAAGACTTGGGCAGATACTTGTGGCGGCGCTAGTTTTTCACCGCCCGCTTCAACCCATGCGTCACCATTATAAGCTTTGACAATCTTGTAAGGCACCATCTTGATATCTTTTTGAAGAACAGTATCGTCGAATTTACGACCGATCAAACGCTTAATCGCGTATAACGTGTTATCCGGATTAGTGACCGCCTGACGCTTCGCCGGCGCACCAACCAACACTTCACCATCTTTTGTATAAGCCACAATCGACGGTGTGGTTCTCGAACCTTCGGCGTTCTCGATCACACGCACCTTGCCACCCTCCATGACCGCAACGCAGGAGTTGGTAGTACCTAAATCAATACCGATAATTTCGTTAGCCATTCTCAGTCCTCTTTGATTTTTCGTCAAAATTCTGTGTTGCTGAGTAGATGGGGGTGCTTTTCGGGATTTCAAGCCAAGGTTTGGGGATTTTAGAGTTTGGGAACGTTATCACCTAAAGCGGAGAAGGCTTGGTACTGTGGGTCAAGGATTGTGAAGCCACATGACTTATCTCTTGTTTGGCCTGTTGGGCTAAACTTTTCATAAAAGGTAATTTAGGATCAAGATCATTTTCAGGTTGAGCAGCGATTTCATCAGCCAGTTGAGCAACAGCATTCAAATAAGAAGCATCTTGATTCATCGCAGCAGTATCTTCGTATTGAGTACCATTAACCGACGGTCTCACCTCATTCCAATATCCCACGATTAAATCTTTCGCTGCCTTTGCGAGTCTTTTATCTTGCTCATAAGCTTCTTTGTAATTTTTCTCAAGCGCCAACATATCTTGCAAAAATGCGTAAAATCCCGGCAAGGTGAGCATGCGATCGATACAGTGCAGCTTCACGACATCGCTAACAAAACGATACACATATTGATGCGGTTTCGTTGAAGGATTCGTTTTGCGATTGACTCTAAAAGAAAGAAGATTAGAACCACCCCCAGAGCCAGAACCCGAATCAGAATCAGAATCAGAATCAGAATCACCGTCTGAATCATCGCTCCCGTGTTCACTGTAAATTCTAAAATTTTCTGCAGATAAATCTTGCAGCAAACTCCAATCTTTGGCGGCGCGCAAATCTCTAAAATGGATATTGCCTAAAACAATTTCCAACCATCGACGCACAAATGGATAAACGTTTCCATAGATGATGTCAGCATTGATTGCCATTACAGAGCCTCCATAAAAAGTCCGCACTATAAATTATATCTATCAAACCTTAAATTAGCCTTAAGTGGCACTGGAAATTGCTTGCCAAAGAAGGGGTTTGTGTTTTCGGGAGGTCCCTACCATCATTGTGTAACAATCACCATGGCAGCACGCAACACCCTGCCATTAAGCTCATAACCTTTTTGAACGACTTGCACAATTGTGTTGGGCTTTGCACTGGGGTCTTGGACTACGGACATCGCCTCATGTAACTCTGGATTAAAGACTTCACCAGGCTTTGGATCGATGGTTTGCACGCCGTGTTTCGATAGGGTCTTGTGAAGTAAATCTAAAGTTAAGCCGATTCCCTCTCGCATGCTTTTCACATGGGGATCATGTGACTCGGGACTTTCTAAGCCGCGGATCATGCTATCGACAACGGGTAATAAATCAACGAGTAATTTTTCATTTCCAAATTTATGAGCCTTCTCAACATCACGCTCTGCACGGCGACGGGAGTTTTCCATCTCAGCATGAGCACGCATCGCTTTCTCTTTATATTCATCGACTTTCTTTTCCATCTCGGTGAGCTGATCTTCCAACTTACCACGCGTGGGAAAATCAATCTCGGGCAATTCTTCAAAAGCGTCCTCCGAGTTTTCTTGCTCTTCAGCAAACTCGCGCCACTTATCTTGGTTTTCTTCTTTCTTGTTATCTTCTTTTTTACTCATGATCTCTCCGATTGCTCACTGAATTACTATAAGGGCAGATCCATATTTTTCAAGACCCATCGCATGCAAAGCACCACCCAGTTTATCACAGATTGAAAAGGTGCTATGCTCGATTCATGAATAATAAAGCATTTCAACGGATTGCTTTGATGGGTCGCGCTGGCGTCGAAGGCGTTCCGGAAACCCTCACAGCACTGAAAGATCATTTACTATCACTCAATAAGGACATCGTGCTCGAAGAAAATGCAGCACAGATGATGCACGACCACGATCTCAAGACTATACCTGCCACTGAACTCAATCAGCATGCTGATTTGTTAATTGTCGTCGGCGGTGACGGCAGCATGCTCAATGCAGCACACATTGCCGTGCCACAAGATCTACCCGTACTCGGGATTAATCGCGGGCGGTTGGGGTTTTTAACTGACATTCACCCCCACGATTTAACAAAAATCGATGCGATTTTGAAAGGACATTATCGTGAAGAACATCGATTTTTATTAAACGCGGTCATCGAAGAAAATCATAAACCCACTGGCAACGATATGGGTCTCAACGATGTCGTGTTATTGCCAGGTGATATTGCACAAATGATCGAGTTTGATATTTTCATTAACGATGAATTCGTATGTAGCCACCGTGCCGATGGATTAATTGTAACGACACCCACAGGCTCAACAGCCTATGCATTATCGGGAGGCGGGCCGATAATGCAACCACAGCTCGAGGCAATAGCTTTAGTACCGATGTTTCCACACACACTAAGCAGCCGTCCGATCGTCGTGCAAAGTAGCAGTAAAATCCAAATCAATGTGTCACCCCATAATGATGCATCGCCCTATTTAAGCTGTGATGGCCAAAACCGTATGCTCGTTAGGCCCGGCGGCGTGATTAAAATTCACAAAAGAGCTGAGCAACTACGATTAATTCATCCCGAAGATTATAATTATTACGATACATTGCGTAAGAAACTGGATTGGCAAAAACGTGCAAGTAAAGTTTAGGGATTAAGGTTTACCGATATGCTTTCTCAAATTTATTTGAAAAATTATACCGTCGTCAAATCTCTCAACTTAGAATTAAACACTGGGTTAACTGTTTTAACCGGTGAAACGGGAGCTGGGAAATCGATCATTGTCGATGCTGTCATGTTAGCACTAGGTGCACGCGCAGATACCAATGCCATTCGCTTGGGTGAAGATCAGTGTGACATCACATTATCTTTTGACTTAACTCATATCCCTGAAGCTAAAACGTGGCTCGAATCGCAAGACTTTGCGGAAGGCACTGAGTGTTTGGTTCGACGCACAATTTCACGTGACGGTCGCTCGCGCAGTACCATTAATGGTCATCCGTGTTCACAAAATTTGGTACGTGAATTTTCAACATTAGCCCTTGCCATTCACGGTCAGCATCAACATCAAGAACTCTTAAAACGTGAAATCCAGCAACAACAATTAGATGTTTTTGCACATCATGAGTCTATGTTATCGAAAATTCAGCAGCACTATCATCAGTGGCGAAAGATCACGGCTGAGCTGGATACACTATCACAGCAAACGCAAGATCGGGACCGCCAATTAGATTTATTGCGTTATCAATTAGAAGAACTAACGGCACTCAATTTACAAGAAAACGAATGGGAAACGCTCAGCCATCAACATCAGAAATTACATAACGCGCAAAATTTAATTGACAACTTAAATGAAGCTATCGACTTGACCGTACAAAATGAACAAACTTCTGCGGCTATGTTATTACAGGAAGCAATCGATCGCATTAACGAAATCAAAATCAGTGACAACCAAATTACAGCGATTAAAGAATTACTAGGAACTGCCGCCATACACTTACAAGAAGCCGGTGATGAATTAAGTCATTATCGCAATAACCTCGATTTAAGCGATGAAAATATAAACCAAATCGAACAGCGACTTTCTGTCATGCACGATCTGGCGCGTAAGCATCACGTGAATCCGAATGATTTGCTTGACGTTAAAAAATCGCTAGAACAACGCGTTCAAAAGCTCGAGAACATCGATGCAAACATAGAGACACTAAGGCAACATCAAGCACAAATTTCAGAACAATACCAAGCTGTAGCCAACGCGCTTAGTCAAGGCCGCGTTAAAGCGGCCAAAACATTAGAAAAAAATATCACTGAAAAAATGCAATCGCTAGGCATGAACGGAGGCGAATTTAAAATCCAATTTGAAAAAATAAATGAAATCATTTCTCCTTATGGTAACGAAAAAATTTCATTTATTGTATGCACTAACCCAGGACAAGGTTTTTTACCATTGCAAAAAGTAGTTTCTGGCGGTGAGTTATCGAGGATTAGTCTGGCGTTGCAAGTCATCACTGCACAAAAAGAGGGAACACCCACTTTAATTTTTGATGAAGTGGATACCGGCATCGGTGGAAAAACAGCAGAAATAGTTGGACAACTACTATGCGAGCTTGGACAAAAAGCGCAAGTGATTTGTATTACACATTTGCCACAAGTTGCTGCACAAGGAACTCATCAATTTAAGGTTGAAAAAACAACCTCAACAAATTCTGTCTGCGCTACCATTCGCAAATTGAATCAAACAGAACGCGTAGAAGAATTAGCACGAATGTTAAGCGGATCGAAAATTACAGAACAAACCTTAGCACATGCACGCGAACTCTTAAGCCTACCGCTAGATATGATTTTTTAAAACAATTGCAAGAGGCGCCCTTAATATTTCCTTAAGCTTTCAACTTTTTAGAAATTTTATTCCCAACATATTGACAAAGCTTTGAACAGTTCATAGGATAACTACCTAATGGAACTTCATCATTTAGGCATATTCTTTGCCTTTTTTGACATCAAACGGATAAGAAAACGAATCGCTGCTTCTTACGCGTTAGAGCAGTTATTAATTTTATATATAAAATTTTAGAGGATAATTAACATGTTAAAGCAAATTGTTATAGGAGCTGCTGCTGTTGCTGCCGTAGGTTTTAGCGCAACTACCCTAGCAGCAAACGGTTCTGGCTTTTACCTTCGTGGTCAAGCTGGTTATGGTTGGGTTGGCAAAGAATCTCAAACAATAAAGCTACCACCCCTAAGAAGCAATGCAGCTTCACTTACCCCAACTGTCAGCACTCTTGGTAACAAAGGCCATGGGTTTGCTGGTCGAGCTGCTGTGGGTTACGCTCTTAACCAGTACCTCTCAGTTGAGACTGGTTTCACTCACTATAGTGACTTCAAACGCAACCTCGGTGAAATGCAAGTAAGAAACAGTGCAGGTCTATCAGGTATTCAGAACGCACAAGCAAAAACTTCTTTGTATGCATTTGATTTAATGGCTAAAGGAACCATTCCTTTCGACAACTTCTATGCATTTGGTGGAGTCGGTGTTGCTGACGTTCATGCAAAATCTTATGCTCTAAACAGCATTTCCTCTTTTGGTAACATTAGCAAACCAATACAAATTTGGGACGCATCTCAAAAAGACTTCATCCGACCTAAAGTCGCTGCCGGTGTTGGTTACAATATTACTCAACACATTGCGGTTGACGTTTCTTACTCACGTGTCTTTGGTCGCGGCAAAGTAAGTGAACGAAACTACTTACCAGACTTGAACCTTGCATCTGTAGGCTTAACCTACAAATTCTAAAGGTTAGGAAAAAGGTTAAAACCGACTGGGGCATGATGCCCCTTTTTTTTGCCTTATTTATCGCACTTTGCACAGACACCGTAGATCGTTAAGCTGTGATCGGTCATCTTGAAATGAGCTTTCTCTGCAATGGTTTCCTGACGCTCTTCAATAACGTCATCCACAAACTCTTGCACCGACCCACAATTCACACACACCAGATGATCGTGATGCTCACCCTGATCCATCTCAAAAACCGAATGCCCGCCCTCAAAATTATGTCGCTTCACCAAACCGGCTGCTTCAAATTGCGTAAGCACCCGATACACCGTGGCTAAGCCCACATCTTCACCCATTTTGACGAGCTTTTTATAGACATCTTCAGCGCTCATATGATGTGGATCAGCGCTCATATGATGTGGATCAGCGCTTTCCAAAATATTCAATATTTTTACACGCGGCAACGTGACCTTCAGCCCCGCCTTACGCAATTCTTGATCTTTCAATTCGATACCCCCTCAGTTGGAAGCATTCTAGCATATTGAGAGCTCTTGAGCGCCTCTCGAAAATCTATTTTCAGCGAACTTCGTGTTTTTAGGAGACCCCCATAAGCTTTTCTTAATGAGTTGAGGAGTAAACAATGCTTTTTTAGGGAAAAAACCTGTTTTTGCTTGCGATAGCAATAATCACTTTTTAAACTACGTGTACGATTGACAGCTTATATATGAAAATTAATTAGAGAAGAAGATTTATGGCAGACGAAGCAAAAGAATCTGAACCTAAAAGCGAACTTCCGCCGCGCCGTCAAGCTGCCGAACTCCAAGAATTCGCATTGACAGTTCGTGAAAGCTTTACGTTCTCCACTTCCCTTTGGCTACTTCTGTCTCTGCTTTTAGGGCTTTTCCCTTCTCTTTATGATTCCTCAACTGAAAATAACAATTTTTCTGACAGGCTGCCCTTAACCTTCACTTTATTCTATCTCGGTTCTTGCATAAGTAGCATTTATCGGCAACCGATTCCCGACCCCTATGGAATAATAGACGAACGCTGGACAGAAAATCTCAATAAGTTACAAGAACGTGTACCAAAACTTATAGGCATGACCCAGAAAACTCAAATTTTATATCTTGTTTTTAATCTGTTTTTTCTTAAAACTGGTCTCTATCCCTTTTTAGTGCAATTAACGGGAGAAATATTCATAACCAAGAGGAACCAATCTAGAGCTGAAGATAATGAAGAGTTAAATAGGCAGCTTAAAGAGTTTCTCGAAAAACACCTCCCTGATTCTTTTACAGTAGAAGAAATAGAAGACGAAATACCAAAAAAAACACAAAGTCTCTACGAATATCTAAGAGATTTTATTCCCACTAAGACTGTTTTTACAGCTCTAATCTTCCCCTAAATTACCGGACACTAATTTGTTAAAATCTATGAATTGGACTTTGGATAAATTTATAAAAATAATTAAAAATTGCTTGACATAGAAACCGAAAAAAAATTTTACGTTGTAAACAACGTTTGTTCGAAAAAATAAAATAAGGAACAAACGATGTTAGCGACAGAAAAACTAAAACAATTCCGTACATTCCTCTACAACATCTTCCCCGCGCGACGCGATGCCAATATGAATTTACTCGATGCCCTTTCAAGCCATGGCCATCGCTGCAAAACACCCATAGAATTATGTGAATCGCCATACTTTGAACGTGAATACAGTAGTATTACCGATGCGATTAGCGATGGTTTGTCGGTAGCAAATTGTTGGGATAGCATGATGAAAATACAATATGAACATGTGAGTCATAGCGATGACCGTGTGATCATTATTGCGGATACGACACCACAGTCGCGTCAAAGTGCACACTGTGTTGAAGATCGCCATGTGGTTTACAGCCCTAATCCAGCACCGGGTAACAAACCGATTACCATTGGACATGAATATTCAACGGTATCACTATTGCCCAATGATGGTGCAGCTCAAGAAAAGCATTGGTTAGTTCCACTGGATACGAGGCGCGTTAAAAGCGATGAAAAAGGCAATGTAGTTGGGATGCAGCAAATTAACCGTTGTATTGCAGACTTAGCGCTTACTCATAAATTGGTGGTTAGCGTGGCTGATTCAAAATATGGTACAGAAGCTTGCCGTAAACTGGTTAGCGAAAATCCCAATTGGGTACATCTTTTCCGTTTTAACAGTACCCGTAATGTTTTCGCGCCCGCATCAATAGAAGATAATACCTCAGGAAGTATAAAACGCTATGGTGATGCGATGAAACTAAACGACAGCACGACTCACCGTGAATCCGATGAGATTGTGCAGCAAACCATTACAACCCGCAGTGGCAAAACTTACCAATTGGAGATTAAAATATGGCGTGACCAATTACTGCGTGGTTCAAAGCAATTTAAAGGATATGAGCATCCTGTTACTGTTGTGCAATTGGTTGCGGTTGATGCTAACGGTAAATCTTTATATAAAAATCCACTCTGGTTAGGACTCGCTGGTGAACGACGTAATGAAATCACAGCATTAGAAGCCTATCACTATTACGATAGACGCTATGACATTGAACACTACTTTCGTTTTGATAAAGACAAACTGTTATTTGACCGATACCAAACACCGGATGTTAAGCACGAAGAAGATTGGTGGCGGATGACAGCATTAGCGTATACGCAACTTTATCTAGCGAGGAATCTTGCCCCGATTTTACCGAAAAAATGGGAGCGGTATTTGCCGAGCTTCCAAGTGGATAACGAAAAACCATCAATAACTGCGACCCCTTCACAAACGCAACGGGGTTTTTCTACGGTGCTTGATACCGTTGGCACGCCTGCTAATCTCTGCAAACCACGCGGTAATCCGCAAGGCAGAACCAAAGGTGATACGCAGGGGAAACGCACGCGACATCCTGCTATTTTCAAAAATAGCAACTCAAAAATTAAAACGATTCAGAGGACTGAAGAAAAGACGCAAAACTCAGACCCTGAAAAAATAGAGGATTTGATTGGGATAGTAAAATCATGGTTGGATAAAATAAATTTTACACCTGAGCAATTCTACGAATTGCTGCAAAAAACAGCTTAAGATTTAGAAACTCACATTTTTTGATTATTGTCCTAACTGGCAAGGGATTTTATTTATCCAAAGTCCAAAGCATAGAGGATATCGGCCATGGAGCTTTGTAATGCATCATCAATAAAGCTACTCTTTTGTAATTCCAGTGTGTTTAAATCCACGACCTGACGAATCCGCTCTGGCAAATGCTGCTCAAAGAATTCGGTCGCGACACGGACATCCGACATCGCGCTGCGAAAAAAACAGTCATGTGGATTGTTCACTTTTTTCATGCCAATCTCTTCTTTTAAGGGAAAAACCTTAATGGCAAAAGCATCTAAAAAGCTTATTACCCTATCATACTGTTGGTTATTTACAACCAGGGGTAGCCGTTTAACCCTTGGTTCCTGATGACATACTACGTAGTACGACACCCCTATCGTCTCGAGGCTGTCTTTTTGTTACTATCTAGGGCATATCATTAAGCAAAACTCACAGTAGCCCCCTCAGGAACAATAAACAGCTCCCACCGATCACATATGAATAGGAGATTTTTTCTTTTTATGATTCGCGTGCTACTCATCGAAGATCATGAAATTGTGCGACAAGGGTTGAACGTTTTACTCGCAAAAGCCCGTGGTATTGAAGTCATCGGCGAAGCAACGACCGGCCAAGAAGGTTTAAAGTTACTTAAAGACAAACGCCCCAATGTCGTCGTCTTGGATTTTAGGCTGCCAGATAGTGACGGCTTAGTCCTCGTACAAAAATTAGTGCGCTTTGATCCGGATATCAAAATCCTCATACTGACTGCGATGGTCAATGAACACTTGGCCCAACGCCTGTTAGCTGCCGGTGCGCATGGGTTTCTCACCAAAACACATTCCATCACCGAATTGGAATCGGCCCTGCGGCGGGTTCATAGCGGTCAGCGTTATCTCAGTCCCGACATGGCCCAGCAGCTGGCACTCCAGCGCGTCAGACCCCAACAACCGCGTAACCCCTTTGACATCCTCTCTAAACGTGAGATGCAAATTGTGTTACTCATTGCACAAGGTCTCAAACCCAAAGCGATTGCCAAACAACTTTTCATCAGCCCCAAAACCGTGAACGCTTATCGCTACCGACTTTATGATAAACTGAAAGTGAACACCGATGTTGCGTTAATCAGCCTTGCGATTAAGCACGGTTTAGTTGAGGTCGATAAAGCAACATAAGAAAACAACAGTAAACAACCACACCCTTGCCGATATTTTTTATATACTGGATGTCCGTTCATAAAAATTATTCACACAATTGCACAACGACGGCCTTTGAGCGTTTGGCGCGTCGTTTGAAAGCGTATTTCCCGCGCTTAAAAATCCTGTTAGTGTTCGATGCGATGTTTGCCACTCAAGCGGTAATGGGTCAAGCCCATGGATATCATTGGGATTATTTAATCCGATTCCCTAAACAAAAATTGAAAAACTTCGCTAAAAAACTGAATGCGAAGAAAAATACGCGTGAACCGTTACCGAATCAACCCTATTATCGCAAACGTAAGCAATCGTTTTATTGGGTTAACGATATTTCCTATGGTTACGACTGGGAATTAAACATTCATTTAATCGCCTGTTTTGAAGAATATGATACTGTCAATCCGAAAACAGGTGAGATTGAAACGTGTTATGTTGATCATGCCTGGATTTCAAGTATCGCTGCGACTCAAGATAATGTTCACGAACTCATTAATTGGGGCGCAAGAAAAATCGGGTTGATGGAATTCAGTATCAACTGTGAGAAAAATCACGGGTATCGTTACAAGCATGCGTTTTCTTATGATTGGAACACGATGCAGAGCTTTCATCATTTAATGCGGCTGGGCCATGCGATTAATGTGTTGTCAGAATTTACGAAAAAACTCAAGAAATATATTCGTGACTTAGGGTGCAATGCGGTATTAAGCTTAATTCGTGAGACTTTATTGAATCCCTGGTTATCACAAGAGTGGTATGAACAACAAAAAAATAAAGCACCGCAATTGCCTTTGCAATTGGAATAGATAACAAAAAGTAAAAAATAAAACTTAACATTATTTTAATTTTTGGAAATACTCAAAGGGACAGTCTTGCAACTTGTCTTGATTTAAGTAGGAACTTCATGGATTGAGAGTGACCTTTCCCCCAAACTTAACACCATGACATGGATGAGATTTCCAATTATTCTACGACCGAGGAGATCTCAACATGAAAAAACGTTATACAGAAGAACAAATCATTAAAGCGATCAAAGAGCATGAAAGTGGCGCTAAGGTGGAAGACCTGTGCCGTCGCTTAGGCATATCTGGCGGTACTTTTTACAATTGGCGTAGCAAGTATGCTGGCCTAGAGGTTAACGAAGCTAAGCGCCTGCGAGAGCTGGAGTCCGAGAACAATAAGTTAAAAAAGCTGCTGGCTGAAAAGATGTTAGAAAATGAAGCGCTCAAGGATGTTGTTTCAAAAAAGTGGTAACGCCTGCTAGCAAGAAGCAGGTTGTTTGTCACTTAATGAGCGCCTTTAAGCTGAGTGAACGAATGGCCTGCAAGCTAGTCGGGCTAAGTCGAACGGCTTACCGTTACGGACCCAAAAAGCGACGAGACGAGTTGATTAGAGCTCGATTAAAAGAATTGGCAGCTCAGTATTCTCGGTATGGTTATTTAATGCTTCACAGCCTCTTAAAAGCAGAGGGGCTTGTCATGAATAAGAAAAAAACCTACCGGATTTACAAAGAAGAAAAGCTCCAGGTGCGTACAAAAAAGCGTAAAAAAATACAGCGACTACGATTAGTGATGTCATCACCGACTCAGAGAAATGAGCGTTGGTCGATGGATTTTGTTTACGATCAGCTGGCCAATGGAAGGCGTTTTCGTGTGCTAAACATTATCGATGATTTTAATCGTGAACTTATTGGCCAGCTAACAGCATTTTCTATATCAGGACGTCAGGTGGCACGCTTCCTAGCAGAGCTTAGTGAGCAACGCAGGCTGCCAAAACAAATTGTTTGTGATAATGGTACAGAGTTTACAAGCAAAGCAATGTTCTTTTGGTCCAGGGAAAACAAAACCAAGCTTGCTTTCATTCAACCTGGAAAGCCAACTCAGAATGCGTTTGTTGAAAGCTTAAATGGCAAGTTCCGCAACGAATGTTTAAATCAACACTGGTTTCGTTCAATTGAAGAAGCCCGACATGAAATCAACCAATGGAGAAAGCACTACAATACTAAAAGACCACACAGTTCATTAAATTATATGCCGCCTATTGAATTTGCGAAACAGGCTGCTTAACATGAATATCTCATCGGTGTCCTGGTACTAGTTTAGGGGGAAGGTCATGACTTTAAATTGATAATAGTACTGAACCACCATCATCACTACATCAATCGGATACATAATAAAATTTAAGGCTGTCGCACTGCGTTCATTAAATTGCTTACCACAATCAACACAAAAAAACTGCCTATACCCTAAAGACGTCAGATTTTTTAAACCCCTCGTAATGCTCGAGTCACAATGCGGACAATTCCAATTCATACCCTTATTCTCACTAAAAGTTTATTAAATGGGCAGAGAATGTACAACACAGACTGAAATTTTACAAAACCACTTTTTGTCCAGCTCTAAGAAAATAATCTACCCTTGACGAAAGGCTTCGTTTCCTTTCATAATTTCAATCTCTCAATGTCTTAAAAATCTAGAAAAAGGATTTTTTATGAGCAAAAAGAAATGCCCCTACATGACAACTGCTGCGGGCATTCCCGTTGCCGATAATCAAAACTCGCTCACCGCTGGGCCTCGTGGGCCTGTGTTGATTGACCATCAGCTCATGGAACGCATGGCACATTTTAATCGTGAACGCGTGCCTGAACGCGTGGTGCATGCAAAAGGTGCTGGGGCTCACGGTAAGCTCACCATCACCAAAGATATCTCTCAATACACCTGCGCCAAGCTTTTTTCAAAAAAGGGAAATAGCTGCGAAGCCTTTTTGCGTTTTTCAACGGTGGCAGGTGAATTAGGCTCTGCTGATACCGCGCGCGATCCTCGCGGTTTTGCTTGTAAGTTTTATACGGAAGAAGGCAATTGGGATCTGGTTGGAAACAATACCCCCGTCTTTTTTGTTCGTGATCCATTAAAGTTTCAGGATTTTATTCATTCACAAAAACGCCATCCCCAAACAGGATTGCGCGATAACACAATGCAGTGGGATTTTTGGAGTTTATCGCCTGAGTCATTGCATCAAGTTACTATTTTATTTTCAGATCGCGGTATTCCAAAAAATTATCGACATATGAACGGATATTCTTCCCACACCTATAGTCTTTGGAATGCTAAAGGTGAACGTTTTTGGGTGAAGTGGCATTTTAAAACGATGCAAGGAATTGAATGTTTAACGGATGCAGAGGCTGCTGAAATTTCCGGAAGTGATTTAGATTATCATCGCCGTGATTTATTTTATTCGATTGAAAAAGATAATTTTCCAAAATGGAAAGTACAAATCCAAGTGATGCCAGAACGCGATGCAGAAAATTATCATATTCACCCGTTTGATTTAACTAAGGTATGGCCGCATAAAGATTATACGCCCATTGATGTTGCGATTTTAGAACTGAACCGCAATCCTGACAATTATTTTGCAGAAGTCGAACAAGCGGCGTTTGAACCATCCAATATGCCGCCTGGGTTTGGCGCGTCTCCCGATAAAATGCTGCAAGCGCGATTACTTTCTTATGCGGATACGCATCGTTATCGCATTGGCGTTAATTATCCAGATTTACCGATTAATAAACCCCACTGTCCAGTCCACACCTATAACCGCGACGGGCATATGAAATTTAATGGCAACGATGACGGGCAAGTTAACTACGAACCCAATAGTTTTGGCGGCCCCGTTGAAGATCCGCGTTTTCGTGAGCCGCCTTTAAAAATCTCAGGCGATGCAGATCGCTACGACCATCGCGAAGGCAACGAAGATTATTCCCAAGCCGGCAATTTATTTCGCTTAATGAGTGCCGATCAAAAGGCCCAATTAATTGGTAATATTGTCCGCGCCATGAAACCCGTACCCAAAGACATTCAAATGCGTCAATTGAAGCATTTTTATGGAGCGGATCCTGATTATGGTGCTGGCGTTGCTAAAGGGTTGGGAATTTCAGTCGATAAAAAATAGATAATTAAGAAAGGAAAGCCCCGAGCTAAAAGACCTTTCTATACTCGTCTATACCTAGGATATCGTAGCATGTAAGGACTCCCAACACCCCCACCAAAACCACTTGACATTTTCCCAACTTAGGCGAAAAATTCGCCATCTACTGACAATCACCGTCATCCAGGACGTCATTCATATTTCTCTAGGAAGGTGACCAGGGCTTACCTTGGGGAAACGTATGATCCGAGCTGAAAAGCATTTAAACATTCTTTACCTAGCCATGTTCGCCGTGGTGATTGGTATTATTAGTGGTTTTGGTGCCATTGTTTTTCGCGGCATGATTGGGATTATTCACAATCTCACATTCAGTGGAAAACTGAGCGTCTTTTTTGATGCTAATGTTCATACGTTAAAAAGCGTTTGGGGAGTTGGCATTATTTTTGTACCTGTCTTGGGCGCCCTGATCGTCTCATGGATAACGAACACGTTCGCTCCAGAAGCACGCGGGCATGGCGTTCCAGAAGTGCTCGACGCGATTTATCATCGTGAAGGCCGAATTCGACCCATTGTGGCTGCCGTAAAATCTATTGCTTCTTCGATTTCAATTGGCACCGGAGGCTCGGTAGGTCGCGAGGGTCCGATTATTCAAATTGGCTCGGCTTTTGGTTCTTTGATGGGGCAAGTCATTAACATTGCAGCGCGCCAACGGATCGTGTTAATTGCAGCAGGGGCCGCCGCCGCTATTTCGGCAACGTTTAATACACCGATTGGAGCCATGGCCTTTGCGATTGAATTATTGCTGATTAGTGTCAGCGCTGTAAATGTGACGATAATCGCGATCGCCACAGTAACCGCAACCGTCATTAGCCATTATTTTTTGGGTAACTCACCTTCGTTTTATGTCCCGGGTTTAGAGAACGCTTTTAGCTAGGCCATCAAACCCAATAGCATCATGGCGTTTGTGCCTTTTGGCATACTCGCAGGCATTGCAGCCGCAATTTTCACGCAATCGATTTATTGGTTTGAAGATCAATCTGCAAAGTTAATCCGTAATCCTTATTGGCGCCACATGGCCGGCATGTTTCTGATTGGCATCATGTTGTATTTGATGATGCGCTTCTCCGGTCATTATTACGTTGAGGGGGTTGGCTACGCCACCATCATCGATATTTTAAATACCACACTATCAAACCCCTGGTTTTTACTGACTCTTTTCATGCTGAAAATGCTCGCAACCGGACTCACGCTTGGCACGGGCGCCTCCGGTGGAATTTTTTCACCGTCACTATTTTTAGGTGCTTGCCTCGGTGCCACTTATGGCGGCTTCATGAATTATTTATTCCCCGGCCTGCATATTCCTGAGCCTGTTTTTGCTATTGCGGGCATGGCTGCGATGGTGGGCGGAACAACCGGCGCCGTATTAACAGCCATTACCATGACTTTTGAACAAACTCGTAATTACAATAGCATTCTCCCTATTGTGCTCACTGTCGCATTAGCCTATTTCGTGCGTACAAAAATCTCGACTCAAAGCATTTACACGTTGAAACTCTATCGGCGTGGCGTCACGATTCCTCAAGGCTTACAAGCTGCAATACACGGCATAAAGCGCGCGAGCGAAATCATGTCGCGGGATTTTGTATTAATTACCCCTGATGAAATTAACAGTTGGATACAGCAGCAAAGCGGTGAGTCCTCTCTCTCTTATGCAATTGTCAGAGAAAATAATGAAGTTCTCGGCGTGATACGCCCCGAGCTTAATTATTTAATTTCAGACATCGACCCCAATCAACTCATCGGGAAAAAATTCATTGTGGTTACTGAAAAAACGCCTTGGCAAACAGTGATTGAAAAAATAAATGCGCAAAATGCCAATGCAGTGATCGTCATGAAAAAACACGGCGACAAAACTGCAGACAGTATTGTAGGAATTATTACAAGGCATGAGACTTTTAAAGCGAGTGAGCAATTTTCTCACCTCATGACATCCACACATGCCCCAGAAAATTAAAATTGAATTTTCAGTAACCTTTACTCACATCAACTACATTTAAAAGTTCGGCACCTTTTAAAGCGCGATGATAATTATCCAGAATTTGCGGCGCTGCTGTTTCGGGGTTGGTTACTGATGCAATATGCGGTGTTATCTGAATTTTAGGGTGCATCCAAAACGGGTGATCGGATGGAAGCGGCTCTTCACGAAAGACATCTAAACAAGCGCCTGACAATTGACCCGTTCCTAAGGCAGCCAATAAATCTTCTTCAACCAGGTGCTGCCCACGCGCCAAGTTTATCAAATAAGCCTCTTTTTGAAGCTTGGAAAACGTTTTTTTATTGAGAATATTTTCAGTTTTAGCGGTCAACGGCAGCATGCAAATTAAAATACCCGTTTGAGATAGAAAGTCATCAAATTCATCAGGACCTACAAAACTTTTTACACCGTCAATATTTTTACGCGAATTACTCCAGCCAATCACATTTAAATTAAGCGAGCGAAGCATCTTCGCTGTCTTTTCACCCAAAAAACCCAAGCCCATTATGCCTATTGTTTTATCAGAAAAGGTAAAGGGCGGTTTTTTCAACCACATTCTTTCAGATTGGTGTTTTAAATAGTAGGTAATACGTTTGACGTAATTCAAAACCGACACGACAACATATTGCACGATGTCATTAGCCATAAAAGGGTCGATTACTCGCACAATAGGTACATTTTTAGGAAGGTCGGGATCAACAAAAACGTGGTCTACACCCGCCGAAGCAGCGATAATACATTTAAGATTCGGGAATTTTTTTAACACACCCAGTGGATGCTGCCATACAATGGCACAGGTAATATCTTCAAGATTGCCCACATCTGGCCACGATCGAATATCCAAATTAGGATCCAGCGCCAATAACGCTTGATTAAAACTTTGAGAAAACCAGTCGAAACCTTTCTGACCTTTTTCATCACGCCCTACTAAAAATGCTATTGCCACCCTCTTCTCCTCTATTTATTCAAAGTCAGGTCGCTATGATATCATACTCTTTACCACAAAAGTAGGCCTCTCGACTGCACGAACGCCGTTCCAAGCTCTCTGTTGCAATTGAAATGCTAATTCCTTCGACTATACTATAAAAATGAAGAATGGTGAAACAGACGCAGAGGAGTGAATATGATCACCATCGAATTGTATACGAATGCCACGGATGCCTACCGCGCTAGAGAGTTGCTCGAAACTAATGGCGTCCATTGCAAACTCCAAGGCGATCTACTCTCGGAGCCCGAACCCATGGGCAGAATTGAGTTACTCGTCGAGGCCAAAGATGCAAAGCTTGCCCGCGACGTCCTCGCGAATTCTATAGCAGGCGAAGACTAACGTTCCTATTTGACCCTCCATCGGATATGAGTTACCGTATAAGGCTCTTTTAGCAGGAAGTCGATCATGCCGCGTAAAAAAACTGACAGCGTTGATTTTGAGAAATCACTCAATAAACTCAACGACTTAGTGGAAAAAATGGAGCGTGGAAATTTATCGTTAGAAGAATCACTTAAGAATTTTGAAGAAGGGATTAACTTAATTCGCGAGTGCCAAACAGCGTTAAAAACCGCTGAGCAGAAAGTCCAAATATTAACGAAAGAAAATGGGCGGGATACCTTAAAACCTTATCAACCAGACGATAACGATGACGACTAACACACCTGTTTTTACTGAATTTTTACAAACTTGTGGGCAGCGTATCGAGCAGGGTTTGCAACACCACTTGCCACCCGAGGATCAAGAACCCAAACAACTGCACAAAGCCATCCATTATGCTGTATTGGGAAAAGGAAAACGCATTCGACCGCTATTAGTTTATGCTACAGGATTGAGTTTTAATGCAACGCCGGAAAGTTTAGACGCTCCAGCGACCGCAGTCGAATTCATACATGCTTATTCATTAATTCATGACGATTTACCAGCGATGGATGATCACGATATGCGACGCGGCAAACCGAGCTGTCATAAAATGTTTGGCGAAGCAACCGCTATCCTCGCAGGCGACACACTGCAAAGTTTAGCATTTGAATTATTGTCACAACCCAATGCCTCATATTCACCATCACAACAGTTAATGATGGTTCAGACACTCGCCAGCGCATGTGGTATACACGGCATGACGGGTGGACAGCAGTTCGATTTAGAGTCAAAAGAAAAAACGGTAAGCGCTGCTGACATCGAAAAAATTAACGCGCTAAAAACCGGTGCACTCATTAAAGCAAGCGTAAAATTAGGCGCCATCGCCGCAAACTGCACAGACTCACAAGTCAATGCCCTTGATCATTTTGCCACGCTGATGGGATTAGTCTTTCAAATGCAAGACGATATTTTTGATAACGATATCAATGCGGACAGCGATGCCATTAAAAAACAATTAGAATCGCTTTTTGAAGCTGCGCTCACAACGTTAGACAATATAGCGGACAACTTACGTTATTTAAAAGAGCTCAGCCATTTTATCATGCAACGCACTTTTTAAAGATTCCTCGCTATCGCTTGTAATAACAAGTTGAAATATTCCATGATGATTTAAACTACGGTATTTTGAATTTTAAATATTCGATGTAAAATTTTCTGTGTTACAATTAAAATTGAGGAATGCCTAATGACACAGGTTGCTTTTGACACATTAGCTTATGCCAAAAAATTAAAAGCAGCAGGCCTTGACTCTAGAATTGCTGAAGTTCAAGCTGAAGTGCAGGTGGAAATGTTAAATAATTATGTAACACAAAATTTTGCGTCTAAACAAGATATCCGTGAAGTCAAATCTGAGCTTGAAAAATTCCGTGTTGAGCTCAGGTCTGAGCTTGAAGGGGTTCGCACTGAGTTCAAGCTCGACATGAAGAATCTAGAGCACAGACTCACGCTACGGCTTGGTGCTATTGTTGCGGGTGCGTTTACCCTACTAGCCGCGTGGACGACGTTTCTCCCACACCTTCATTAAGAAAAATAAAGTAACTACACCCTAATTGTACTTCGGAGTGTTATCACACTTTTCATCCTGAGGCACGTGGTATCGTTATTTTTTTTCTAATTTCAACGCAACGGAATTAATACAATACCGTTGACCCGTCGGTGCGGGGCCATCATCAAAAACATGCCCCAAATGGGCATCGCACTGGTGACACACGATTTCTGTGCGTGGTCTGCCGGGAATGGAATCGTCCGCGTGTTCTTCAACAACTTCGTTTTTAACAGGCTTCGTAAAACTCGGCCAACCACAACCCGCATCGTATTTGTCATCGGACAAAAATAAAGATGCGCCACACGCTATGCAATGATAAACACCTTTTTCATTACACTTATCGTATTTCCCACTAAACGGTAATTCGGTGCCCTTTTCACGCACCACATGATATTCTTCGGGTGTTAATTGTTTTTTCCATTCTGCTTCGGTCTTTTTGATTTTCGGCATTTTTTTCCTCACATCCAGAAGGCACATAGTGACTTAGTTTCTTGATGAGCGAATGGCATCGACAGACACGACCGCTTCACCATATTCATTCAAACTCGCCGTATTTTTTTGCGGCGACACCCAGGCATGACCATAAATTAATTCAAAAGTCACTTCAGCCGGCATCGTTTTTACATCGAACGTTAGCCCTAATGAATTTAAATCGTCCTGCAAAAGTGTTAATGATGCATATTGTAAGGTGAGATATTCCATGTCCATGACCGGCTCCATTAATTGGCAATAAATTAATGCATCGCCAATATCATGCATATCAAAGAAAGCATCATGAGTCAGACTCAGTTCTTTAAAGGTATCAGGACCCAACGTCGTAAACAAAAACAGGCCCTCTGGCTTTAACGCCAGCGCCAGTGATTGTAATAACTCTCCAACAGCCGAGGACTGATACAGCGCCAGATTTGAAACGATCAAGTCAACGGACTGTTTATCGAGAGGCATTGAGGTGACAATGTCGGCTTTGGGGTAACGTTGTTTGAGTTGCTCGGCGTTACGCAGCGCGTCAGCACCTAAAACCGCGATGCGCGCAGGTTGAAGCCGCATATAGTCAAGGCGCTCCAATAGACGTTCGGATATTTCTTGGGTAATGTTCACAATGGATCTATTGTAATCGCTGGGAGGCTTTCTGCAAGGTTCCATTCGCTTTTACCCCGGTATGGCCCGCTAAATCACGGTTGTTTAGAATCATCGGATGAGAAAATACATTCAGTGGCTTTGGCCGAACTACTGCTTGTTGTGTCGCTCGATAACCAGTGATCTTGCCGTATGCAAAGACTGTATCGAGGAATTACCTTGGAATAAAAATAGCTGTCATCAATGTGGGTTACCGATTGAAGGCACAAGCGTGTCGCGATGCTCGTGATAGATTATTGCCATCCCTGTCAATAATCGACTCGCAATACGCGACAACTTAAATAGCCGCGGACGTCCTCGTCGCCCGCGCTCCGCGACCTCACGGCTCGACTACGCACGGGCTCTCAAATGACTTGACGGCTCGTAAAGATTTTTTGCAGTCGCTTACGCTCGGCAAAAAATCCGAGCCTACCGCGGAATACGCGCCTTCGCTTCGCTCTCCATGGCGCGCATCGAACGATCCAGCATGCTCTGTGGCGTGTGTCTCACTAAACCGCCACCCTTCAAACATACATTGGCATTATTGACTTATACCCCACCAATCACTAGATTCATCACACAACTCAAGTTTAACCGACAATTATTGTATGCCAACATGCTGGGAAATTTGCTAGCCGAGAAAATAAAAATAAGTAAAATTCAGTCGCCTAATTCATGGCCGGACTGCATTATTCCTGTTCCTTTACATCGGCGACGATTACGTCAACGGGGTTTTAACCAAGCGTTAGAAATTGCCAAACCCATCGCCAAGAAATTACATTTACCACTCGATTATAAAAGCTGCATACGCAGCAAAGATACACAACCGCAAAGTGAATTACCCGCAAAAAAACGGCATCATAACTTAAAAAATGCATTTGCGTTAAAAAAATCAATCGCCACAAAACGCGTGGCGATCATCGATGATGTCATGACGACTGGAAACACCCTCATCGAATTAAGCAAGCTCTTGCGGAAAAATGGCGTCGAGCACATCGAGGTGTGGTGTTGTGCTCGAGCAGTTTGGAGAGGATAAACAAATCCTCGTCCACTTATTCCTTTTTCTTTGGTGAAATCAAATCAGTAATGGTGCCTTCATACATTTCTGTCGCCATCATCACTGTTTCTGACAACGTCGGATGTGGATGAATAGTTAATGCGACATCTTCTGCATCACAACCCATTTCAATGGCTAATGCCACTTCTGAAATTAAATCGCCGGCATTAACACCCACGATACCACCACCGATAACCGTGCCATGTTCATCGAATAATAATTTTGTGGACCCTTCGCTGCGCCCCAACGACAGTGCACGACCACTTGCCATCCACGGGAAAACACCCTTTTCATATTTGATGTTTTGTTTTTTCGCTTCGTTTTCGGTGAGACCAACCCACGCCACTTCAGGATCGGTGTATGCAACCGAAGGAATGCAACGTGCATCGTTAAAATGTTTCTTGCCCGCTACAACTTCTGCGGCTAATCGTCCTTCATACGTAGCTTTGTGCGCCAACATCGGTTGACCCACCACATCACCAATCGCATAAATATTTGAAACATTCGTTCGCATTTGATTATCAACAGCAATAAAGCCGCGATCATCAACATTAACACCCGCTTTTTCAGCATCGATGCGTTTACCGTTCGGACGGCGACCTACCGACACTAAAATACGATCGAATTTTTGCGGTTTATCCGGTGCATTTTCACCTTCAAACGTGACATATAAACCATCTTTTTTTGCTTCAACTTTAGTAACGCTCGTTTTCAGCAGAATGGATTCATAGCGTTTTGAAATACGTTGATAGAGCGGCTTCACGATATCGGCATCTGCACCCGGAATAATCTGATCCATCATTTCAACAATACTAATTTTGGCACCCAACGCATGATAAACGGTCGCCATTTCCAAACCGATGATGCCACCACCCAAGACGAGCATATGGCCTTTCACATCTTCTAATTCTAATGCGCCGGTTGAATCGATAATGCGGGGATCTTCAGGAATAAACGGTAGTTTGACGGGCAGTGAACCAACCGCAATAATTGCTTCATCAAATTTAATGGTTTTTTTGTCTTTGCCGTTATCCACTTCGAGATGGTTAGCATCGATAAATTTGCCATAACCTGTGACAACGTCTACTTTACGTTGTTTGGCCATCATTTTGAGTCCGCCGGTGAGCTTACTAACGACTTTATTTTTCCAGTCACGCACTTTTTCAACGTCAATTTTAGGCTTGCCAAAATCAACACCAAACGGCGCTGCTTCTTCGGCATCATCGATCACTTTAGCCACATGTAATAATGCCTTCGATGGAATACAACCGACATTTAAACAAACACCACCGATACTATCGAAGCGTTCGACTAAAACAACTTTTTTACCTAAATCTGCAGCGCGAAAAGCTGCTGCATAACCACCCGGGCCACTGCCCAACACCACCAATTCGGTTGTTATTTCGTTCGTCATAGTTTTCTCAAAACTCCTCTCAGTGTAATCAGAGTAATAAAGTTCGAATATCCGCTAAGCGGTTTGCTAAAAATACGATAAATCGTGCTGCCTCGGCACCATCGATGACGCGATGATCATAAGATAAACTCAGCGGCATCATCAAACGTGTTTTGCACACACCTTCTTTGTCACATATGGGCTTCCATTGCATTTTCGAAACACCCAATATAGCGACTTCTGGTGCATTAATGATCGGCGTAAATGCTGTACCACCAATACCGCCCAAACTCGAGATGCTAAAGCATCCACCTTGCATGTCGGTAAGTCCGAGGCCTTTTTCACGCGCTTTTTCGCTGATTTCGCCGAGCTCTTTGCCGAGCTCAAATAGTCCCTTTTGGTCAACATCACGAATTACCGGCACGACCAAACCATTGGGTGTATCAACTGCCACACCAATATGAAAATATTTTTTCAAAATTAAATTTTCACCGCTTGGATCCAGCGAGGCATTAAACGCAGGAAATTCTTTTAACGCACCGACAACCGCTTTCATGATAAAAACAAGTGGCGTTAAACGAATACCTTGAGCTTCAGCTTGTCCCTTTTGGCTTTTACGAAAAGCTTCCATTTCTGTGATGTCGGCTTCTTCAAATTGTGTGACATGTGGAATAGTCACCCAGTTGCGACTTAAGTTTGCGCCCGTTAATTTTTTAATTTTTGATAACGGTTTTGTTTCAACCGCACCAAATTTAGAAAAATCAATTTTGGGAGCAGGCGCTATTGAAATGCCACCCATGCCGCCACCTTGCTCTGCAATTTTTAATTGTGATTTTACAAATTGCTGAACGTCTTCTTTTATAATACGACCTTTAGCGGCAGAACCACGAACTTTAGTGAGGTTGACGCCAAATTCGCGCGCAATTCGACGCACAGCAGGACCCGCATGCACAGATGTACCAAAACCTTTAGTCGATTGAGTTTCTGTTTTTTTAGCTTCTTTAGCTTCTTTAGCTTCAGGCGCTTGTTCTTGTTTCGTTTCTGCTTTTGTTTCTTTCTCAGAAGGCGCTGCCTTTTCAACTGTTTTTTCTTCTTTTTCTTCGCCGTCCGCTGTTTTCATCGATAAAATCAGGTCGTTCGTTGAAACTTTATCACCGACTTTTATATTAATTTTTGTTATCTGACCGGTGAAAGGAGATGGCACATCCATACTGGCTTTATCGCCTTCAAGCGTAATCAATGAATCATTTTTTGCGATGTTATCACCGGGTTTTACCGCAATTTCAATAACATCTACATCGCTTGCTTCGCCTAAATCGGGCACACGCACTTCTTGTTCGGTCGCCTCACCTTTTGAAGATGCCGATTTTTTCTCTGTTTTCTCAGAATCAGATTTTTCAGCTTTTTCTTCCGATTCACCCACATTCAACGTCAATATTTTAGTGCCTTCCTTCACTTTTTCGCCGACTTTAATTTGAATATCTTTAACAACCCCATCAAACGGCGCAGGAACATCCATGCTCGCTTTATCACTTTCCAACGTAATCATGGAGTCATCTTTAGCGACTTTGTCGCCGGGTTTCACTAAAATTTCGATGACTTCAACATCCTCGGCACCGCCGAGATCCGGCACTAAGACTTGCTCAATCGCATTTGCCACGTTTTTCCCCCCTTCAGGCAAGCTTATACGGTCCAAGGATCGGGCCGTTTAGGATCAATATTTAATTTCTTCAACGCTTTCAAAAGATCATCTTTTGAATAATCACCTTGATCTGCCAATGCTTTCAATGCTGTATAAGCAATCATTTTGGCATCGACTTCAAAGAAATCGCGTAAGTTGCGGCGAGAGTCGCTGCGACCAAACCCATCGGTTCCCAACACATAATAAGGCTGTTTCACCGCTTCACGAATTTGATTCGCTAAGAGTTTCATATAGTCGGTAGTCGCAATAACGGGACCTTGCTGTTTTTCCAAACACGTTTCAACATAACTTTGCTTAGGCTTCTCACCAGGATGCAATCGATTGAAACGCTCGGTTGATTCGATGTCATGTCGCAACAGATTGAAGCTTGGCACACTCCAAATGTCGGCAGCTACATCAAAGTCTTTTTCTAATAATTCACCCGCAGCAATGACTTCACGCAAGATTGCGCCAGCACCTAATAATTGGACGCGTTTTTTAGCCTTATCATTGCCTTTTTTAAATAAATACATGCCTTTCACAATGCCTTCTTCAGCACCTTTTGGCATGGGCGGATGTTTATAAACTTCATTCATCATGGTGATGTAATAAAAAACATTTTCCTGCTCTTTATACATGCGACGCAAACCATCTTGAATGATAACCGCCATTTCATAACCAAACGCTGGGTCGTAAGAACGACACGATGGCACCATGCTATACATTAATAAATTATGAGAGTCCTGATGTTGCAGGCCTTCGCCTGCTAACGTCGTGCGTCCCGCTAAACCACCAATAATAAAACCACGCGCTTGCATGTCGCCCGCTGCCCAAACAAAATCACCCACGCGTTGATAACCAAACATGGCGTAGTAGGCATAGAATGGAATCATAGCAACGTGATGATCAATATAAGCGGTTGCCGCAGCAATCCAACTGGCCATACCACCAGCTTCGGAAATACCTTGTTGTAGCACTTGCCCGGCTTTATCTTCACGATAAGAAACTAATTTCTCACTATCTTCAGGCTTGTATTTTTGCCCTTCGACTGCGTAAATGCCGGTTTGTCGGAAAAGTCCTTCCAAACCTAAGGTTCGTGCTTCATCCGCAACAATCGGCACAATTCGTTCTTTGATATTTTTATCTTTCATCAGCACCATCATGATGCGTGAAAACGATGCGCCCGTTGATACTTCACGATCACCCGTACCTTCTAAAATTCCCTCAAACGCTTCTAACTCTGGCACTTCTAGTGAGTCACACGACGTATCACGCGCAGGCAAAGAACCACCAAGTTTTTCACGTTGTTTACGCAGATATTGAATTTCAGGGCTATTATCTTCCGGCTTATAAAACTCTAATGCGGATACTTGTTCGTCGGATAGCGGTAATTTAAAACGATCGCGGAATTCTTTTAAACCTTCATCACTGATTGATTCTAAGTTATGTGCGATGTTTTGCGCTTGCCCCTCTTTACCGTAACCATAACCTTTAATCGTTTTTGCTAAGATAACAGTCGGTTTTCCACAATCCTTAATTGCTTCGGCGTAAGCTGCATATATTTTTTGTGGATCATGGCCACCATCGGTTAATTTTTCGAGTTCTGCATCACTCATGTCAGACACGAGTTCTAATAATTCTGGATGTTTTCCAAATAAATGTTCACGCATGTAAGCGCCACCGTGAGCACAACACGCTTGGAATTCACCATCAACCATTTCATCCATGCATTTTAGCAATAAACCTGATTTATCTTTTGCAAATATTTTTTCCCAACTGCTGCCCCAAATAAGCTTAATGACACGCCAACCAGCACCACGGAATAAACCTTCTAGTTCTTGAATGATTTTTCCATTGCCATGCACGGGACCATCTAAACGCTGCAAGTTACAGTTAATCACAAAAATCAGATTATTTAATTTTTCACGTGCGGCTACTAAGATACCGCCTTTGGTTTCAGGCTCATTCGTTTCACCATCACCAATAAAGGCCCAAACTTTTCGATTTTCGGCATTGGAAAGTCCGCGGTTGTGCATGTATTTCAACATTTGCGCTTCATACACTGCCATCAACGGCCCTAATCCCATCGATACAGTTGGGAATTGCCAGAACTCAGGCATTAAATAAGGGTGTGGGTAGGATGAAATACCATCTTGAAAAGCTTCTTGACGAAAATTAGTGAGCTGCTCTTTTGAAAGACGGCCTTCGAGGTAAGCACGCGCGTAGATCCCCTCGGCAGAGTGACCTTGAAAAAATACAAGATCATCGGCATGAAAGAAATAATTTAAGCCCACTTCAAATAAGTTCGCAATCGATGCGTAAGTCGAGATGTGACCACCCAAACCTTCTTTTTTACGCGATGCGCGCATCACCATGGCCAACGCATTCCAACGCATATAGTCGGTGGTTTTTTCCATCATCTGGCCATCGTCTGGAAGCTTAGCTTCTTGATCTGCTGGAATAGTGTTCTGGTAAGGTGTAGTAATTCCTGCTGGCACCTTTACACCAATGGATTTTGCATGATCCCATACTTTATCTAGTATGAATTTAGCACGGTCAGCACTTTCATATTCGACTACAGAATCCAGAGCATCGGTCCACTCTTTTGTCTCTATTGGATCAACATCTTGTGAAGATTTGGTAATATCGTCGGGCATCTTATACCTATATCTATGTATATATGGTTGTTTACTCGCTAAGTTATATCCGCAAAGCTTAAGAGGAGCGAAAAAAGAATCGAACTATGCTTTGAAGACACGACCTAAAACTGCGACAGCAAGGATATCATAGAAGGAAACCAGGATCGAGGGGCTGAGCCAGTCAACCTAGCCACATTCCTATCGTAAATAGAGCAATGACAACCAACCAAACGAACAAAGATCGATTTATCAGGTTTTGAACCGCTGAAACCTGATCATCCGTTGCAGGCTGATTTGATTGATCCACAAAGTTGAGCGCCACCAAACCACATTCAGCAGATTGCTCACGTGTATGGTCAATGCCGGTAAAAAGATTTTGATACCAAACTTTAAAAGTAGGCCCAAAATGGCCCACAAGCGCATAGGTAATTCCTAATAACCGTGTTGGAATCCAATCCAACACACCCTGCACCTTATCGGTTGCTTCTAATAAATCTTTTTCAACATCGCCCTGACCCAGTTTGTCCAAATGACTGCGCATGCTGATCACCAAGGCATACATAACCACTCCAGCAACGCCAAATATTAGCAGCCAAAAAACAATGGGGAAAATGCCTTGATAAGATTGCTCTAATAATTCTTGAACTGTCGTTTGGTGACTTCCTTTCATGAGCGGCCTTGCATCTAAGTAATACCAAAGGACGAGGAGAGTCAAAATATAATATCCAATCATACCGATGACATAGTAAATAAAGACCGCAAACAAAATAAAAATAGCCAAGGCAGGTAGCACAACAGTCAGTACGCCGAGCAGGCCATACCATGACGTTGATTTTGAAAAGCGAGCTTTCATCCATTCGTAGTAATATTCAAACCAATTGAATTGTCGGCCATGACTATCAAAGTGCAAAATTCGCTGAACAAATAAACAAATTAATAGCGCAGTTAAGGCCATTTAGAGCTCCTCGTTTGACTTTAGCTAAGTGATGCCATTTTCGCCGAAATAAACCTTCTTAGCAAATCCAACTCATAAGACGGGAAACCTAGCACCTAATCCCGCCTCAAACGATCAGACATCGCTACGGGTGTTGGATATTTCATCACCACCCAATACGATGAGACCATAAAGGATAAAATTGTTGTCGCTTCAATTAAGTATGCTGCGGAATTACCAATGATATGAGTACTCAACCCTACGTAGGCAATAATGAGAGAAAACTCACTCACCTGGGCCAAGCGAACACCCACTTCCCACGAGACTTGTTTTGACTCGCCCACCCATCCCAATAAATAACGATAGGTGACAGGTTTAACGGCTAACAGCACTACCATTAAGATAATGGCGGGTATAATAACCATTGGTAGGTACTGCAAGTCAAAGGCGGCACCGACAGAAAAGAAAAACATTACCAGGAAAAAATCACGTACCGGCTTTAAACTTTCAGCGATGTAAACAGAAACCGGGCTCGTCGCCAAGCTGACTCCCGCAATGAATGCACCGATCTCAGCCGATAACCCCAATAAAGAAGCAAGCTGTGCCATCGTCAAACACCACGCAATCGCAATCAGAAACATGTACTCTTTGATGCGATTAAAACGAGAAAACAGCCGCAGCAATATAAATCGTTCAACAAGATAGGCAAAAATAAGAATCGCAGGGAACCCGAGCACCACTAAACTAACATCGCTCCACACCGCGCCACCGCCCGATGAGCCGTGCATCAATAACAAAACAGCAATAGCAATTAAATCCTGAAGTAGGAGCACACTGATCATAACCTCACCGGTATGCTGATGATGCAGTATCGTCGTTGGCAACAGTTTAATACCGATAATAGTACTGGAGAACATCATGGCTGCACCGATGACTAAGCACTCAATCGTCGTATATCCACTCAACCAACCCACTAAATATCCGATCGCAGCGAAAATGATCGAACTGATAAGAGCAACCCAAGTGATTTTCTTAAACATAAACAATAGCTTTTGAGGCGGCAGATTCAGACCTAATAAAAATAATAAAAAGATGATTCCAACATCACTGACAGCCTTAACAAGCTCGGTATCACCAATGAGCTTCAATCCAAACGGGCCCAACAATATCCCCAACAGCATGTAGGCAACCAACATGGATTGACGCGTTAGCAAAGCGAATGTCGACAAAACCGCTGCGCCTGCAAAAATGAGAAAAACTGAAAATACAATATTGTGCTCAACCATTCGTATAATGTTCCGCTTTAGATGAAAACTAGTCAACTGGTGCTATATTTAGAAAGAAGATTAACACAACAGATGCTTTTAAGAGTGATTTGGCACTCTTATCCAAGTGTCCGTTCGACCCAACAATGGAATTCCGATATAACCTCTTAGCATTAGTCGGCGTCCATCAGAGGTGACTTTGGCACGGCAATGATAGATTTTACCGTTGATGGGATCTAAAATCCTTCCACCGGTATACATCCCCTTATTAAAAACCATATCTGCAATTATTACGAGTCCGAGAATCCGTTTGTTTCGTAATGCGTCCTTGCAACGCGCACAACGATCCGTGATTTTGTGCCCGTTTTCAGAATAAATCTTCGCAACTTTACCGAAAAACTTCCCTTTATATTCCCAAATTTGAATAATACTCGATGGACGATCGGTTTTGTGATCAACTGTCTGCCAATTTCCAACAATTGAGGCGGCGGTCGCGAAAGCCGCACTAGAAGCGGCGAAACAGAGCACTGCTCCTAACAAAATAGCACTGATTTCCCTGAAAAGCCTCATTTTTCCCTCCAAACCGGTCCAAAACACCAAAATTCTATCATTTTTTGCTGATTTTTCTATTAAAATCATCAAAAAATGACAACTAAATGTTTAATCTTATTGATTCTTATTGTAAAATATAATTGTCGTTTTTTATTAAGCTAATCAGGGAGAAAAAGATGCCAGCAAGAAAGAGAAGAAAAACAGCAAAGAGAGGACGTTCAAAACGAGCTAGCACTGTTAGTGCAGCAAGATTGAGAAAAGTTCTTAAAGAACGCGACCATGCACGTAAAAAATTACGTGCCGCTGAAAAAAGGCTTACCAAAGCTAAAAAAGACGCTGCTCGTAAATTAAGTAAGCTTAAGAAAGCAGCTGCTAAAGCAGGTAAACCTGCTCATCGAGGCAAAAAGCGTAAATCTGCGAAGCGTAGAAAAACTGCTGCTCGCAAGACGAAACGCAGAGGTCGCCCTAAAAAGAGAGCCGCTGCTCGCAAATCTAGTAGTCGCCGTAGAGGTAGACCACGAAAAAAAGCTGCAGCAACGAAAACAGCTTCAAGACGTCGAAGAGGACGCCCTCGAAAGAAAAAATAGTCTGATTCAGACTAATTCAAAAAACCCGCAGAGTAACATTTGTGGGTTTTTTTTATAGCATAGCTATACACTAAATTATATTTTTATCCCCCTTCCTGATCGACCACATTTTTCAATGTCTTCGGGTCAATCGCTTGAGCTTGTCGAATTAATTTTGAGAGCACCGTGCCCGTCATGGCACCCGATTCTGCAAAGACAATCACTCGATCGCGCAAGATCATCACAGAGGGCACCGACAGAATGTGAAACTCTTGCGCCAAATCTTTTTCAGCATCAATATCGACATTACCAAACATAACATCGGGATATTGCTCTGCAACCTGTGAAATCACTTTTTCAAATGACCGACAAGGCGCACACCACTGTGCACCAAAGTCGATTACGATTAAATCGTGTTTGGCGATGACATCATCAAAGTTTTTATGAGTCAGTTTTATTAAATTCATGCAAGCCTCCTGCTTTGTTACTTCCCAATAAGATTTGGAACAATCGTTTTGACACTGTTTCCAGTGGACCAACCCCCAAAATACGATAGTATTCTGGCGCGCTGGAATCTCCCGAATCTGCCCACCGATGATAATATTCAACTAGAGGTTGGGTTTGTTCACGATAAACCTCAAGACGTTTACGCACGGTTTCCTCCTCATCATCATCACGGTGAATTAATGGCTCACCGGTCACATCATCTGTGCCTGCTTCTTTGGGAGGATTATAAATACGATGATAAGTTCGCCCTGACGCAGGATGCACCATCCGGCCACTCATACGTTCTATAATTTCTTCATCGGGAACATCCATTTCGATCACAAAATCGATTTTAATATGGGCATCACGAAGCGCATCAGCCTGTGCGATAGTCCGCGGAAAGCCATCTAGTAAAAAGCCTTTAGCACAATCGGGCTCAGCAATTCGTTCCTGCACTAATCCAATCATTACTTCGTCAGAAACTAATTTACCGCTATCCATAATTTTTTTCGCCTCAACCCCTAGTGGTGTTTTTGCCTTAACAGCAGCGCGTAACATATCCCCCGTTGAGATTTTTGGGATATCAAACCGTGAAGCGAGAAGCTCTGCTTGCGTGCCTTTACCCGCTCCCGGTGGACCTAAAAGAATAATTCTCATGTACATCGCTTCCTAGTTGTCAGCAAAAATGTAAACTTTATCATGATTAAGTGGTGGGGAGTAGGGATTAGGAAACGGTGTCATGCCCACATACAATTCCTAATTTTTCCGCATCATCCAATTCGCGCACACGACCACTTTGTGAAACGACTAAACCCCGAGAATATTGTAGATTATGATCAACACAACAGTAAAAAGTACCCTGCTGACCCTGTGTAAATCCTTCGGTATTAAAATCCAAATAGCGATTGCGCTGAAACGCACTTTTCCAAATTAACTGATAGCCTTTTGGCAAGCCTGGATAGACTTTCAATATCTCATTCGTATCCAAGTTTTGAATAATTTGCCCCTGCTGCCAAGCACCACCACAGGTTTTACGATCATCGCTAGCACAAAATCGAATCAAATGGTGTTGTTCAACCGCCTCAATCCTTGCCATCTCAATCGCCGTTTTAAGCCGATCAATGATCACAGTTGTACGATTTCTCATTAAATTGGACTTTGGATAAATTTATAAAAATAATTAAAAATTGCTTGACATAGAAACCGAAAAAAAATTTTACGTTGTAAACAACGTTTGTTCGAAAAAATAAAATAAGGAACAAACGATGTTAGCGACAGAAAAACTAAAACAATTCCGTACATTCCTCTACAACATCTTCCCCGCGCGACGCGATGCCAATATGAATTTACTCGATGCCCTTTCAAGCCATGGCCATCGCTGCAAAACACCCATAGAATTATGTGAATCGCCATACTTTGAACGTGAATACAGTAGTATTACCGAGGCGATTAGCGATGGTTTGTCGGTAGCAAATTGTTGGGATAGCATGATGAAAATACAATATGAACATGTGAGTCATAGCGATGACCGTGTGATCATTATTGCGGATACGACACCACAGTCGCGTCAAAGTGCACACTGTGTTGAAGATCGCCATGTGGTTTACAGCCCTAATCCAGCACCGGGTAACAAACCGATTACCATTGGACATGAATATTCAACGGTATCACTATTGCCCAATGATGGTGCAGCTCAAGAAAAGCATTGGTTAGTTCCACTGGATACGAGGCGCGTTAAAAGCGATGAAAAAGGCAATGTAGTTGGGATGCAGCAAATTAACCGTTGTATTGCAGACTTAGCGCTTACTCATAAATTGGTGGTTAGCGTGGCTGATTCAAAATATGGTACAGAAGCTTGCCGTAAACTGGTTAGCGAAAATCCCAATTGGGTACATCTTTTCCGTTTTAACAGTACCCGTAATGTTTTCGCGCCCGCATCAATAGAAGATAATACCTCAGGAAGTATAAAACGCTATGGTGATGCGATGAAACTAAACGACAGCACGACTCACCGTGAATCCGATGAGATTGTGCAGCAAACCATTACAACCCGCAGTGGCAAAACTTACCAATTGGAGATTAAAATATGGCGTGACCAATTACTGCGTGGTTCAAAGCAATTTAAAGGATATGAGCATCCTGTTACTGTTGTGCAATTGGTTGCGGTTGATGCTAACGGTAAATCTTTATATAAAAATCCACTCTGGTTAGGACTCGCTGGTGAACGACGTAATGAAATCACAGCATTAGAAGCCTATCACTATTACGATAGACGCTATGACATTGAACACTACTTTCGTTTTGGTAAAGACAAACTGTTATTTGACCGATACCAAACACCGGATGTTAAGCACGAAGAAGATTGGTGGCGGATGACAGCATTAGCGTATACGCAACTTTATCTAGCGAGGAATCTTGCCCCGATTTTACCGAAAAAATGGGAGCGGTATTTGCCGAGCTTCCAAGTGGATAACGAAAAACCATCAATAACTGCGACCCCTTCACAAACGCAACGGGGTTTTTCTACGGTGCTTGATACCGTTGGCACGCCTGCTAATCTCTGCAAACCACGCGGTAATCCGCAAGGCAGAACCAAAGGTGATACGCAGGGGAAACGCACGCGACATCCTGCTATTTTCAAAAATAGCAACTCAAAAATTAAAACGATTCAGAGGACTGAAGAAAAGACGCAAAACTCAGACCCTGAAAAAATAGAGGATTTGATTGGGATAGTAAAATCATGGTTGGATAAAATAAATTTTACACCTGAGAAATTCTACGAATTGCTGCAAAAAACAGCTTAAGATTTAGAAACTCACATTTTTTGATTATTGTCCTAACTGGCAAGGGATTTTATTTATCCAAAGTCCAATTTACAGGCGCAACGGGCGCGACTTTTGATGGCGTGGCGGCGACGGATTTCACGGTAGTGAATGATACAACCATTACGTGTACGACCCCGGCGCATGCGGCAGGCAGTGTGAACGTGGCGGTGACAGGTCCGGGCGGTTCGGGCACTGTAACGAATGTGTTTACGTATGAAAACCCAACCCCAAATCCAACGACGGTGAATCCGAACACCGGCAGCACGGCGGGTGGTACGGCGGTGACAATTACAGGCACTGGCTTTACAGGCGCAACGGGCGCGACTTTTGATGGCGTGGCGGCGACGGATTTCACGGTAGTGAATGATACAACTATTACGTGTACGACCCCGGCGCATGCGGCGGGCAGTGTCAATCTGGCGGTGACAGGTCCGGGCGGTTCGGGTACCTTAACCGATGGCTTTACGTATGAAGAGACGATCCCAAATCCTACTAGTATCAACCCGAACAGCGGCTCTACCTCGGGAGGTACAAATGTAACAATTACCGGTAGTGGTTTTACTGGAGTAACCGAGGTCACTTTTGCTCTTAGTCTGGCGACAAATCTAATCGTTGTGGATGATAATACAATAACATGTACAACACCGGCTCATTCGGCGGGCTTAACAAACGTTTTAGTCTTCGGGCCCGGTGGTATAGGTGTTTTGGAAGACGGGTTTACGTTTGAAAACCCAATCCCGAATCCGACTAATGTGAGTCCGAGCAGCGGCAGTTTTTTGGGTGGTACAAGTGTAACAATTACCGGCAGTGGTTTTACTGGAGCAACGGGAGTGACTTTTGATGGGGTTGCTGCGACGAGTGTGACGGTAGTGAATGACACGACGATCACATGTGCAACACCCCTTCATCTGTTGACAGGCAGTGTGGACGTTGCGGTGACGGGTCCGGGAGGGAGTGGCGTCTTGCCGAATGGGTATACGTATACGGCTTTAAAATAAAGCCATTTCATGCTCGAGCAACCAACGTTTAATCTCGAGCATGGGGCCTTTCTTTTTACCGCTGTAGCCACCTAAATCTTTTTCAGATACCACGCGATGACAAGGAATAATAATCGGGATTGGATTATCGCGGCAAGCTGCGCCCACAGGACGCGGACTGGTATTTAATATTTTAGCGATGTCTTTATAGCTGCGTGTGCTGCCCACAGGAATTTGTTGTAAGGCATTTAAAACGCTGAGTTGAAATTCAGTGACTTTTAATTCAAGCGGAATATCGAATCGATACGCGGGGTCAGCAAAGTAGCAAAGGAGTTGCTCAACGGCATTTTTCGCGATAACCGTTTTGGGTTTTAGAATAGAGTAGTCTTCACTCACAAAATCGATTCCAGTTAGACGATCTTGGGAAGTGTGTAAGCCGATTTTTCCAATACGAGTCGAAACCGTAGCTTCGTATTCCACTATACTTTTTCCTTAATCCTTGCTTTACGTCCGCGTAGGTTACGTAAGTAATAAAGTTTAGCACGACGCACATGGCCACGACGTTCAACTTTAATGCTTGCAATCATTGGACTGTAAGTTTGGAAAACACGTTCCACCCCTTCACCGTGTGAAATTTTACGAACGGTGAATGCAGAGTTGAGTCCACGATTGCGTTTTGCAATGACGAGACCTTCAAATGCTTGAAGTCGTTCACGGTTACCTTCTTTTACTTTAACTTGCACGACGACTGTATCGCCTGCTTTAAAAGCCGGAATCTGCTTATCCTTCATTTGTTCGCTTTCAATCGCTTGAATGATGTTGCTCATGATGTTTCCTCGTCACGTGAGTTCGCTATGATGAACTCGTCTAGTAATGCTTGCTCTTGTTTAGTCAAGGAACGTCTTTTTATCAGATCTGGACGCCTTTGCCAAGTCCTTCCGAGCGCTTGTTTTAATCGCCAACGGGCAATTGCAGCATGGTCGCCACTCAACAGCACGTCTGGCACGGCCTGACCGCCGATGGATTCGGGTCGGGTGTAGTGGGGATAGTCTAACAAGCCAGAGGAAAAGGAGTCTTGAGGCGCTGATTCTGCGTGTCCTAGCGCAGCGGGTAGGAGCCGGGTCATGGCATCAATCAGGATCATAGCTGGGATTTCGCCGCCGCTAACGACGTAGTCGCCGACGGACCATTCTTCATCAACTAGCTCTTCAATCAATCGCTCGTCGATCCCTTCATAGCGACCGGCAATCAAAATTAAAGGTAGGTGGTCGCTTATCAGTTCGTGTACGGCTTGTTGCGTTAATGATTTTCCTTGCGGCGATAAATGAATGACTTTGGCATTTGCACCGAGCTGTGTTTTGGCAGCTTGAATCGCCTTAGCAAGAGGCTCAAATTTCATGACCATGCCGGGACCCCCGCCGTAGGGGCGATCGTCCACGGTATGATGCACATCGGTGGTGTAGTGGCGTGGGTTCCAGTAGGAAATATCGATTAATTTATCGCGAATGGCGCGACCGACAATTCCATAATTTAATGCCTGAAACATCTCCGCGAAAATTGTGATTAAAGCTATTTTCAAAGGTAACTCCAGAGCTTGATTCCTAAAACTCCTCATCCCATTCAACACGCATTTCTTTTTTTTCTAAATCTATAGATTTCACGACATCATCGATATAGGGGAGCCATCGTTCTTTATGAGCATCTTTTATAATCATGACGTCGTTGGATCCGGTTTCGATTAAGTGGTCGATTTTGCCGAGATCAATATCTTTTTCATTGATAACGCGCAGCCCAATTAAGTCGGTCCAGTAATATTCACCTTGTTTTAAAGGGATTAATTCATCACGAGATACGGCAATTAAGTCGTTAGTGTATTCGCGGGCTTTATCGCGATCATCACAGCCTTCGATTTTTACCACTAAAAATTCACCATGACGTTTGCCGTCTTGAATCGTGATTGGTTGCCACAAGCGTTTATGTTCGATTTGCCAGATTTTATGATCGAGAAGATTGTCGATAGGATCGGTAAAAGAAATTACTTTAAGCCAGCCACGAACCCCATAGGCGCTCCCAAAGCGCCCCATGATAACGGTGTTATTCGGCTTCTTTGTCTGCATCAACTTTTGCAGCGTCTTCTTGGGCTTCTGCTTTCACTTTTTCTTTGGATTCTTCTGCGGCTGCTTTTTTCGCTTCAGCTTCGGCTTTCTTTTGGGCCTTCATAGAAGCTTCGAGCTGTGCTTTTTTCATTTCGCTACGGCTAGGGCCACCTTTTTGCGCCTTATCAGGAGATTGCTTAAGCTGTTTGATGAGGTGAGCAACACGATCAGAGGCTTTGGCACCTTGGCCTACCCAGTAGTCGATGCGCTCTTGTTCGAGCTGCAAGCGAAGGTCTTGGCCACGAGCCATAGGGTTATAGTAGCCCACGCGCTCGATGAATCGACCATCGCGAGAGCAACGGCTATCCGCTACAACCACATGATAGAAAGGGCGTTTATTGCCGCCTGTCCGTGAGAGTCTGATTACTACCATCTGCTTAGATTACCTCATTCATTTAGTTAGTTCGGGGATGATACCCGAATCGAGTTCGCTATTCTAGGGCAAATTTCAGCAAGATGGAAGGTTGGAGTGTCTCTTGTTTGTTCTGGGGTCGGTGATTGCTTCTGTGCTTAAAACCACTAGCAAGAATGAAAAAAAATGGTGTTATTTCGACCAACGCGAGAAATCTCATTTGAATTTCAATTGTTTGGCTTACGCGATTGGCGTTACTGTTTTTCGGGAATCGCCGTCCTTGGCTGCTAAGTACGTCCATGGTACTTACGCCCGCAAAACAGTAACACCAACCTCTCTGCCGCAATTGAAATGCTGTTTGAGAGTGGATGACTCAACGTAACCTCGTCAGCTCTACATGAACATAACACATTGCTGCGCTCACGAGATCCCTCACTTCGTTCGGGATGACATCGTTTGGGGTGACACGGATGATGGCACTCCACATCCCGAGGGCACGTAGTCGTCTTATTTATCCCAGCCGGGTGGGAGTTTGCCCATCAATTCGGGAGGTAGTTGGCCTTGCATGCGTTTCATTTGTTTCATCATTTTATCGCCCTTCATGCGCTTCATCATTTTTTGCATTTGAGTGAATTGTTTTAATAGCTTATTCACGTCTTGGATTTGCGTGCCGGAACCATTGGCGATGCGGCGTTTGCGCGAACCATTAATTAGGGCAGGGAAATGACGTTCTTTTAATGTCATCGACTGAATCATGGCCTGCATTTTTATGAGTAGTTTATCGTCCATCATCGCGGCAGCACCCTTTGGCAATTGACCCGTGCCGGGTAACTTGCCGAGGAGTGATTTCATGCCACCCATTTTTTTCATTTGTTCGAGTTGTGTTAAAAAATCGTCGAAGTCGAATCGTTTGCCTTTTTTAAGTTTTTTTGCGATTTTTTTCGCTTGTTTTTCGTCGACTTTTTGTTGGGCTTGTTCGACTAAACTGACGATATCACCCATGCCTAAAATACGTGAGGCAATTCGATCCGGATGAAAAGGTTCGAGCGCATCGATTTTTTCGCCGACACCTACGAATTTGATCGGTTTGCCGGTAATCATTCGCATCGATAGTGCGGCACCTCCGCGTGCATCGCCGTCAGTTTTTGTGAGGATGACGCCCGTTAATGGTAAGGTGTCGTTAAATGTTTTTGCGATGTTTGCGGCGTCTTGACCTGTCATGCTGTCGACAACTAATAATGTTTCCGTCGGCGAAATGACATCATTAATTTGACGAATTTCTTTCATCAATGCATCGTCAACATGCATTCGACCTGCCGTATCGAGAATTAATACATCAGAAAATTGCGTTTTTGCAGCATTTAAAGCGGCTTTAGCAATGTTTACTGGTTTTTGATCGGATTTCGTTTCGAAAAATTTCACACTAATTTGCTTAGCTAACGTTTCCAATTGTTCGATAGCGGCGGGACGATGAACGTCGGCAGAAGCTACCATCACCGATTTCTTTTTAACGTCTTTCAACCAGCGCGCTAGTTTTGCAACCGTTGTCGTTTTACCGGAGCCTTGCAAGCCAGCCATGACAATGACGATCGGTGGTTGTTGTTTGAGATTAATTTCAGATTGTTCATCACCGAGAATGTGGACCAATTCGTCTTGAACGACTTTCACAAGCGCATCGCCCGGGCGTACATTCCCGATGACTTTTTGGCCGAGCGCTTTTTCGCGTACTTGCTCGATGAAGTCTTTTATAACGGGTAGCGCCACATCAGCTTCGATGAGTGCTGTGCGGATATCGCGCAGGGCGCTTTGAATGTTATCTTCGGTGAGGCGGCCCAAGCCGCGTAGGTTGTTGATGCTTTTTGTTAATTTTTCACTGAGGTTTGAGAACATGGTTTGTCTTACGTTATTCAAATTAGAAGGGCATTATAACGCGAGTTACCCCAGTCCCCAATCCCTAAATATGATATCCTTGCTTGGATGAATATCAGCTCATTATCAATCCTTACAATTGCCATGTATGCTAGCGCGAGCGTGGCCCAGGGCTTAAGCTTGTTTAACCGAATCAAGGGTACCAAAATTTGGATGGTGCTACTGGGCTTTGTGGCAGTTGCGTTACATGCTCTGTTATTGCATCACTGGATTGATCTTGTATCTGGTCAAAATCTTACCGTTTTTAATATGTTATCGCTGGTAGTATGGTTGGTATCATTATTAGTTCTGCTTATCATTCTATTCAAGCCAGTCGATATGCTCGCACTGTTTATTTTTCCATTGGCTATCTTCTCCATTTTATTGGTAGTGGGATTTCCCAGTCGATTTATTATTAAAACGGGTGGGCGACCTTCCGAATTGTTTCATATTTTTTTGTCAGTAATTACCTTTGCGGTCATGTGTGTGGCTGGCTTTCAAGCCATTTTGTTGGCGATTCAAGAACGGGTATTGCGTACAAAACTAGGCGGAACGTTACTTCACAAATTGCCCCCCTTAATCACGATGGAGAAATTATTATTTCAGATGCTCACAACTGGGTTTGTGTTGTTGAGTTTGCTGTTGGCTACCAGTCTTTATTCATTTCACACCATTTTATTGAGTGACGCTGTGATATTGCAGAAGGCGGTAATTGTGCTTGCGGCATGGGCGATTATTGGGGCTCTGTTGTTGGGGCGTTATTTATGGGGATGGCGAGGGCGCAAAGCTATTTACTGTACTTTGTTCGGTGTATTACTATTACTTATAGTGTACTTTGGCATTAACTTAGGGCCCGTTTACAATTCTACTGTGATGAATGGATAAAAAACATTGACCGGATTCAATCCAGATTTATTAATTATTCTATTAATTTTGCTGATATTGCTTTCAGCGTTTTTTTCAGGCTCTGAAACGGGCATGATGGCGTTGAACCGCTATCGTCTCCGACATTTAGCGCGCAAAGGTGATCCAGCGGCTAAGCGCACGGCTAAATTATTAGAAAGACCCGATCGACTGTTAGGTATTATTTTACTCGGCAACACGTTTGCCAATGTGTTCGCATCGGCTGTTGCTACCATCATCGCGGTTCATTACCTGGGTGATCTTGGAGTGTTGATTTCGACGATCGCTTTGACATTCGTTCTCTTAATTTTTGCGGAAACTACACCGAAAACGTTAGCCGCCTTATGTCCGCAGCGGGTTGCGTTTCCCGCATCATTACCTTTGAAAATATTATTGGTGATTTTATATCCGTTAGTTTGGTTTATTAATGGTGTAGCAAATGGGGTGCTACGATTGTTTCGTATCAAGGTTAAGGGTCACATGATAGAGCCTTTGACAGCAGAAGAATTGCGGTCTGTGGTGCGAGAAGCGTCTGGGAAAATCTCATCCAATTATCAACAAATACTGCTGCGTGTTTTGAATTTGGGTCAGATTACGGTTGAAGATGTTATGGTGCCGCGCAACGAAATATACGGTATTGATATTACGGACGATTGGGATAAAATTTTAAAACAATTAACAGAGTCAGAGCACACAAAGATACCTATTTATCGTGAGAATATCGATCAGGTGATTGGTATGTTAAATCTGCGTAGTTTAATAGGTCAGTTACCCAAGCGCGAGTTAACAAAAGATCGATTAGTGAAATTAGCTAAAGAAGTATATTTCATACCAGAGGTCACATTGATAAATCGACAGTTGTTAAATTTTCAAAAAGAAAATAGAAGGATTGGTCTGGTTATTGACGAATATGGAGATATACAAGGTCTAGTATCCATACAAGACATTATAGAAGAAATTGTGGGCGAATTTGCTATTGATATTGATGACGTTGCGCGTTTAGTGCAGCGTCAAGAAGATGGTAGTTATTTAGTGGATGGGAGAATTTCATTGCGGGATCTAAATCGTTTAACGGATTGGGAATTACCGATAGAGGGTCCAAAAACATTGAGTGGTTTAGTGATTGAGCATCTCGAAATGATTCCAACCTCAGGAATGGCGTTAAGACTAGTTGGTTATCCTATGGAAGTAATTAAGGTCAGCGGTAATACCATTCGCTTAGTAAAAGTATGGCCTGAAAAACGTGTTAGTTCGTAGCGTTGCTGGATTAACTTTATTAGAGCTCCTCGTCACATTGTCCATTTTGCTGATTTTGCAGTGTGTGGCTATGCCGTCGTTGCATCATTTTTTAATTTGGACTTTGGATAAATAAAATCCCTTGCCAGTTAGGACAATAATCAAAAAATGTGAGTTTCTAAATCTTAAGCTGTTTTTTGCAGCAATTCGTAGAATTGCTCAGGTGTAAAATTTATTTTATCCAACCATGATTTTACTATCCCAATCAAATCCTCTATTTTTTCAGGGTCTGAGTTTTGCGTCTTTTCTTCAGTCCTCTGAATCGTTTTAATTTTTGAGTTGCTATTTTTGAAAATAGCAGGATGTCGCGTGCGTTTCCCCTGCGTATCACCTTTGGTTCTGCCTTGCGGATTACCGCGTGGTTTGCAGAGATTAGCAGGCGTGCCAACGGTATCAAGCACCGTAGAAAAACCCCGTTGCGTTTGTGAAGGGGTCGCAGTTATTGATGGTTTTTCGTTATCCACTTGGAAGCTCGGCAAATACCGCTCCCATTTTTTCGGTAAAATCGGGGCAAGATTCCTCGCTAGATAAAGTTGCGTATACGCTAATGCTGTCATCCGCCACCAATCTTCTTCGTGCTTAACATCCGGTGTTTGGTATCGGTCAAATAACAGTTTGTCTTTACCAAAACGAAAGTAGTGTTCAATGTCATAGCGTCTATCGTAATAGTGATACGCTTCTAATGCTGTGATTTCATTACGTCGTTCACCAGCGAGTCCTAACCAGAGTGGATTTTTATATAAAGATTTACCGTTAGCATCAACCGCAACCAATTGCACAACAGTAACAGGATGCTCATATCCTTTAAATTGCTTTGAACCACGCAGTAATTGGTCACGCCATATTTTAATCTCCAATTGGTAAGTTTTGCCACTGCGGGTTGTAATGGGTTGCTGCACAATCTCATCGGATTCACGGTGAGTCGTGCTGTCGTTTAGTTTCATCGCATCACCATAGCGTTTTATACTTCCTGAGGTATTATCTTCTATTGATGCGGGCGCGAAAACATTACGGGTACTGTTAAAACGGAAAAGATGTACCCAATTGGGATTTTCGCTAACCAGTTTACGGCAAGCTTCTGTACCATATTTTGAATCAGCCACGCTAACCACCAATTTATGAGTAAGCGCTAAGTCTGCAATACAACGGTTAATTTGCTGCATCCCAACTACATTGCCTTTTTCATCGCTTTTAACGCGCCTCGTATCCAGTGGAACTAACCAATGCTTTTCTTGAGCTGCACCATCATTGGGCAATAGTGATACCGTTGAATATTCATGTCCAATGGTAATCGGTTTGTTACCCGGTGCTGGATTAGGGCTGTAAACCACATGGCGATCTTCAACACAGTGTGCACTTTGACGCGACTGTGGTGTCGTATCCGCAATAATGATCACACGGTCATCGCTATGACTCACATGTTCATATTGTATTTTCATCATGCTATCCCAACAATTTGCTACCGACAAACCATCGCTAATCGCATCGGTAATACTACTGTATTCACGTTCAAAGTATGGCGATTCACATAATTCTATGGGTGTTTTGCAGCGATGGCCATGGCTTGAAAGGGCATCGAGTAAATTCATATTGGCATCGCGTCGCGCGGGGAAGATGTTGTAGAGGAATGTACGGAATTGTTTTAGTTTTTCTGTCGCTAACATCGTTTGTTCCTTATTTTATTTTTTCGAACAAACGTTGTTTACAACGTAAAATTTTTTTTCGGTTTCTATGTCAAGCAATTTTTAATTATTTTTATAAATTTATCCAAAGTCCAATGTAAAGCCAGTGCCTGTAATTGTCACCGCCGTACCACCCGCCGTCGTGCCAGTGTTCGGATTCACCGTCGTTGGATTTGGGGTTGGGTTTTCATACGTAAACACATTCGTTACAGTGCCCGAACCGCCCGGACCTGTCACCGCCACGTTCACACTGCCTGCCGCATGCGCCGGGGTCGTACACGTAATGGTTGTATCATTCACTACCGTGAAATCCGTCGCCGCCACGCCATCAAAAGTCGCGCCCGTTGCGCCCGTGAAACCCGTGCCCGTGATCGTCACCGCCGTACCACCCGCCGTCGTGCCAGTGTTCGGATTCACCGTCGTTGGACTGGGGACTGGTAGGTTTTCATACGTAAAGCCATTGGTTAAGGTACCCGTGCCGCCCGGGCCCGTCACCGCCACGTTAACACTACCTACTGCATGAGGGGGTGTTGTACACGTAATCGTCGTATCATTGACCACCGTGCAATTTGTTGCCGCAACCCCATCGAAAGTTACTTCAGTGGCGCCGGTAAAGCCGCTGCCCGTGATCGTCACATCGGTCCCACCTGCCGTGCTTCCAATATTTGGACTCACAGTAATTGGATTAGGTGTACTTGTAATTCGTACAGTCTTTTGATCGACAGCCGCTAGGACTTGTTGCATGTAAACCGCAGGCGATTTGACCCAGTTAAGTACATTTGGCGCTCCTTCGGAGGCTAGTCGATATCCTTCTCTAACTCCCCAAGAGAAATTCAAAGTCAGAAGGTATATTGTATTGTTGGGTATGTCATTGTGCGATACTACATGCTCAATTGAGCCTACGAGTTCAATTGGATGTTTAGTAGAAACAGGCAAAAGCCATTTTAGTTTAGCAAAATAATCATCATAAATAGCACGCTGACTGCCAAATAATTCCAACTCTACAGTCTGCGATAGCAAAATGTTCATACCAATATACCCGCGCAATTGCGCTGATTCCTGCTGTGTTCGTACCAACACATAATGTTGATTATATTTGACATGATCGTAGGTAAGTCCAAGATGCAACTGCAGTCTCTCATTTATATTAATAAAAGACCCAATCTCTCCCCCTATACTTTGCCCACCAGCAATATGTCGATAGTTAATAAACTCTGATCCATTCGAAAAGAAATAAACAGGAGACAAATTGATACTATCCGCATCTGCATAATAAGCGCCTAATTCTATATTTTGAAGAACGTTATTGAGTCGATAAATCTCATATGAAACTCCATAAGCATTTTGAGAGACATTTTTATTGATTTGGCCTGAATCAAAATAAAACGGCAAGTTTTGAGTTAAACGTTCCACCGTTACTTTAAATAGTTGATGTTTGCTTAGCGCTGCACCCCAGGTAGCATTTAAGCGATTTTCATCGCCACCATATTCAATTTTGAGAGAAACAGCATTTTGCAATCCTAATAATTGATTGAAATTGATTGCATATACGTCTTTAAATAAATAACTATATTGAACCCTTAACTCAATGCTTCCCCCCAGGGTATGCATACGCAATCGGCAGTATTGGATTAAATGTGAGATTAGGAGTTGGGAGTGCGAAAGCTTCTTGCGAGTTTGTTATATTGGGGATAGGAAGCGCAAAATCTGAGCAAATCTTTAAGGGAAAACAAATTAATACGATTAATAATAAAAGACAGCGAATGTAATTTATATGCTGATTTTTTTTGTTGTGGTAATGAAATTCCATTTTATTACCATTTTCCACTAAATAATAATTTTTCAGCTCATATTGTACACACTTTTTAAAAAATTACACTGTTGCCGAAAAATACGTCTGCGTCCCTTGCGCTGCAATGGCATCATCTAAACGATTCAATGCATGTACATACGCAGCGGTTCGCATGCTGATATGATGCTCCGACATCAATTCATAAACATGGTTGAATTCACGCTCCATAATGCGATGCAATCGTTCGTGGACTTCCTCTACGGTCCAATAGTAACCATTTTTATTTTGCACCCATTCAAAATAACTCACGGTGACCCCACCCGCATTGGCTAAAATATCTGGCACTACCAAAACGCCTCGCTCGAATAACGCTGCATCTGCTTTACTCGTAATTGGACCGTTGGCAACTTCTACAATAACCGGTGCTTTAATCGCAGCTACGTTATCTTGACGAATCGCACTTTCTAGCGCAGCAGGAATAAGTAAATCCACATCCAATGCTAATAATGCTTCGTTTGTAATATGCTCTGCGGGCACCATTTCGCAGACACAACCTTCGCAATACACAGCCTGTACACGCTGCGTTTCTTTTTTCATGTGAATCAAGCTTGGCACATCAAAACCTTCATCACGATAAATCGCTCCTTGCGAATCACTGACAGCAACGATGCGATAACCATCACGATGTAATAACGCCGCAACGTGTTGTCCGGCATTACCAAATCCTTGCACCGCAACGCGAATGTCAGCGGGATTCCATCCACGATGACGCTCTAATTCTTTAATGCAATAATACGCACCACGACCTGTTGCATCATCGCGACCAACACTACCGCCAAGTTCTATGGGCTTTCCGGTAATCACACCGGGTGTGTGACTTCGCATGATTTTTGAATATTCGTCCATCATCCAACCCATGATGCGTGCGTTGGTATAAACATCCGGCGCTGGAATATCAGTATGTGGTCCAATAAAATTGACAGTCTGTTCGATAAAACCACGACTCAATCGCTCCACTTCCAAGCGCGATAATTTTTTTGGGTCAACAGTGACACCACCTTTGGCACCACCAAATGGTAAGCCAACCAATGCACACTTCAGCGTCATCCAAAATGCAAGCGCACGCACTTCATCCAAATTGACATTGGGGTGAAAACGAATACCCCCTTTTGTTGGCCCACGACTGTTATTGTGACGAACACGATAACCGGGAAATATTTGCAACGAACCATCGTCCATTCGCACCGGAATCGAAACTTCTAATGTGCTTTGCGGATATTTTAATCGTTTGATTGTTTCAGGATCCGCATGAGAGTATTGCGCAGCAAGATCGAGTTGGGATAAAGCATCTTGAAATAAATTCCCTGCCATAATTTTTCCTTTTGGCTACATTGAATTTAACAACGTGAAATTTTTCCCATGATATATGAAGACTTCGCGAAATGCGATATTTTCAAGCACGATACTTACAAACACGTTTGGCAGGTAAATAACGCACCAAACAAGCAGCAGATAATACGATCACCGGCACGATTGTTAACGCAATTTGATAATCGTGAATCGTATAGAGTTGTGCTCCGTGCGCTTGATTTTTTGATACCAAACTCAGTATTAATCCAATCAATGATTGCAATATTGGAGCAGTGCCCACGGATAGCATATTTACAAACCCAATACTCGAACCACGCCTTTGCGGCAATACAATTTCATTGGCAATGCCAAATGTTAATACATACGCACTTGTGAACAAGCCAAGCAATGTCATTAAGGTCATAACCGTTGGCATCGACAACATCGGAATATAAATTAAAACACACAGCAACCCCGCAGCGATCAACGAACAAAAACCCAAAAGGTAGCGCCGGTCGCGAATACGGCTGTCTATCCAGCCCATTAATGGACCGCCCACAGCAACACCAATAAAGACCATGTTGCAGGCAAGCGTTGCCATCATCAATGAAATATGATGCGCCAACATCATGTAAGGAATTGCCCACAAAGCCACAAAAGCGGTCACTATGGAGAACATAAAACCAGAGTAGGCACCATTTATCCAGGCAACTTTATTCTTCACTATGGCCTTTAAATCAAGCCAAAGAGCACCTTTTGGCCTATCGGTAATGGGAAGAATGACCCTGCGCGGTGTGTCACGCACGATCAACAAGATCAACAATCCGATAACACCCGCTAATACCGACGCTCCAATCATCGATTCACGCCAACCCAAAGTCATGACTGTTTTTGCTAAGAAAAAACCGCCGATCACTGTTCCAATCATACCGATGGTTTCAGCGACTCCCGCCATTAATGCAAACCGACGCGTTGGGAACCATTTGCCAATTAAGTTAAGTGAACCGACAAAGGCAAAAGCTGCACCACCCCCCATCATTAGACGAGCCAGTGCGGCCAATAATAACGCATGAGATGCACCGAATAACAAACACCCACAAGCGCAAACTACAGCTCCCATCGTTAATAATCGCCGAGAACCATAGCGATCGATCAATAAGCCCGCAGGCGTTTGCAAAGACACATAAATATAGTAGTAAGTGCTGGCTAAGACCCCTCCACCGAACGCGCTGAGCGAAAAGCTTTTCATCAAGCCATCAACGATTTCACCCGAAGAGAGCTGCAAAAAAAACTGGAATAGCACAAATAAGGCGGACACCCCCCAAATCAACCACGCGAACGCATACCGACGTGCCTTGATAAAACGACGGACACGAGGGTCATTGTGAACCAAACCCTGGTTATATTTTATTTTTGTATCGTTTACCGTACTCATAGCGCTATACCGGCTAAATTTAACACAAGCTCGAAGCTGCCCATGATAGTGATCTTTACTTAAAAATCAACTAGAAAAGTGAGAATTTTTAATTCCAGTATAGGGTATTTTCCAATTATTTTTCTGGAGGTTAGGCAGGATGCTCGAAGCACTCCGAATGGACTCCAGCAAAGGGTCAGCTAGTTACCTCGTTTTAATTACGTTACAATTCCCTACCATGACCAAACCGCACCACTGGATTGCTAACTTAAACGACTTTGGGCTGATTAAAGTCAGTGGCGATAAGACGCTGGAATTCCTTCAGGGCCAACTGACGTGCGACGTTAAGCAGCTTAAAGAGCATGAAGCCTCACTCGGGGCTTGCTGTAATCCCAAGGGTCGCATGATGGCGAATTTTTACATTTGGCGGGATTCAAAAAACGACTGCTATTTGTTATTACCGCAATCGATCGTTTTGCCTACCATAAACCATTTGAAAAAATATGCTGTCTTTTCAAAAGTGACATTAACGGCGCTCAAAAAAATGATTGTTGAAATTGCCGGTGATTTGACTCTAGAAAAAAAAACTTCTGCAACTGTCATACGAATCCCGAGCCTCCAAACCGAAACATCTACTCACCTGATTATTGCGGACCCCAAAGCAAGTGCAACGCTTTACAAAAATATCGCCGCAAAAATTCCGCCTATTGATGCCCTTACTTGGCATGCATTCAATATTCAAAATGGACTCGGCTTTATTTACCCGCAAACGCAGGAATTGTTCACCCCCCAAATGATCAACTTAGAAAAACAAGGTGGCGTCAGTTTTAAAAAAGGATGTTATGTCGGGCAAGAAATTATTGCGCGTACTGAATATCTGGGGAAATTAAAACGCCATTTATACCGCGCGCATGTTGATTGTGAATCGATGCCTCAACCGGGCGATGAACTCAATAACAAAAATGAACAAACGGTTGGTATTGTTGTTGAAGCAGCCCCCGCTGAAAATAAAGGGTTTGATGTATTAGCGGTACTGCAAGATCAGATGCTGGAAAAAGACCCACAAATTTATTACCAAGGCTGTGAGTTGGTGATTGCCCGACTTTAAACTAGCAAGCGAAGTCAGATCAGCTCAAATAATTCTAGTTTAGCGGCTTTTTTATCGAATGTCGCTGTACTTTCACAATTAGATCTAAATAAAAGCAAGTATGACTTATCACGACGTGTGCTTTATTATCAACTACAAGGCCTATTTTTTCGAGAATATCTGCACCTTGAAAATAAAAAAATAATACCGCCCCTCACTTCAACTTAGGTTAGGACCCAACAACGGATAACCTACTTCGCCCGCAGTAGCGGAAACAAAATCACTTCTCGGATGGAAGGGCTATCGGTAAACAGCATCACTAAACGATCGATACCAATACCTTCCCCGGCAGTGGGAGGCAGGCCATATTCCAATGCGGTGATGTAATCAGAGTCAAAACTCATCGCCTCTAAATCACCGGCTTCACGTGCTTTTAATTGCTCTTTAAAACGCAGTGCTTGGTCATCAGGGTCATTTAACTCTGAAAAGCCATTCGCTATTTCTTGCGCACCGGCATAAAATTCAAAACGATCGGCAATAAACGCATTGTCATCGTTGGCACGCGAGAGCGGCGACACTTCTTTGGGAAACTGCGTAATAAACGTCGGATGCTGCAATTTTTTCTCGACTAACTTTTCAAACAACTCCATTTGAATTTTACCCAAGCCGAAATGCGCGGGCGTCGCAATATCATGCTGATGGGCAAGCGCCTTGGCTTTGTCAAAATCATCGACTTGCTCTGCGGTAACATCTGGATTTAATTTTAAAATAGAATCGCGCAATGTCATACGTTCAAAAGGTTGGTTTAAATCAATCTGCGCACCTTGATAGTTAATGTGCAAGGTGCCTAATATTTTTTCTGCTAAATAGCGCAGCATTTCTTCTGTAAGATCCAACATATCTTCATAGGTTGAATACGCCTGATAAAATTCCAACATGGTAAATTCTGGATTATGGCGCGTTGAAATGCCTTCGTTTCTGAAGTTACGATTAATTTCATACACGCGCTCAAAACCACCGACAACCAAACGTTTTAAATAAAGCTCTGGCGCAATGCGCAAAAACAAATCCATGTTCATAGCATTATGATGCGTCTCAAACGGCCGTGCTGCCGCACCCCCGATAACAGGATGCATCATGGGTGTTTCCACTTCGATGTAACCGCGATTATTGAGAAACTCGCGAATGCGCGCCACGATTTGAGAGCGCACCTGAAATAATCGTCGGGATTTTTCATTGACGATTAAATCTAGATAACGCTGACGAAAGCGCTGCTCATGATCAGCAAGCCCGTGAAATTTATCGGGCATTGGGCGCAGTGCTTTGGTGAGCAAGCGCACGTTGTGAGCTTTGATCGACAATTCATCGGTCTTTGTTTTAAAAACCTCACCTTCGACAGCGATGATATCGCCTAAATCCCAGGTTTTAAATTCTTTGTAAACACCTTCCGGCAAACTATCGCGCGCAATATAAACTTGAATCTGGCCCGACATATCTTGCAGGTGCGCAAAACTGGCTTTACCCATCACCCGACGCGTCATCATCCGGCCGGCAAGGCTCACCTTGATCGCTTTTGTTTCAAGCTGATCATGGTCATACTGATCGTAAGCTGCATGCAAATCAGCAGCGAGACTATCGCGCTTGAAATCGTTAGGGTAAGCCTGGCCTTGCTCACGCATCGCCTCGAGCTTTGCACGACGCTGTGCGATCTGTTCGTTTTCTGCAATAGCTTGGTCTTGTAATTTGATGTCTTCGGGCACTGGACTTCCCTCGTTTCTCAATGTTAAAGCTAGTAATCATATAACAGCTACAAGCAGCCTGTCATCTGAGGATTTCTGAATTCTAAGCCTCGGGGTCCTCTCACTACGCGCACCCTATCGCTATCACGATGGGTCCCTGCGCTGTGGGCCACCCTTCGGATCACTAAAGTATCTGTTTTAATGATTATCTATAGATTTTTGCCGCTGCCGTTTCGTGTCACCGCGTTTGCGTTTATCGGCTAAGCGTTTTTCTTTAGCGGCTTTTGGAATTTTAGTTTTTTTGCGTTTTTTAGGTTTATAGGAAGCAAGCTGAATGAAATGTTGCAGTCGCGCTAATGCATCCTCACGATTGCGATTTTGTGTGCGAAAACGCCGACCCGTGATGACCAACTCCCCTTCCGCATTAATGCGATTGCCCGCAATTTGAATGAGGCGCTCTTTAACATCGGCAGCGAGACCAGATTTTTTAATATTAAAACGAAGTTCTGCAGCCGTTGCGACTTTATTAACTTTCTGACCACCCGGCCCAGCAGCACGAATGAATTGCCATTTAATATCTTTTTCATCGATATTCATTCGATTATCCTACCTTATTTTGGATCTAATCAAAATCCGTTGGCCATTCAGGATGATCTTTGTGTTCAAACAGACGCTTAATTTGACTCGCCATAACACGATGAACAGACAACTCTGGCAGTTCATTTTCAGCAAAAAACTGTATCGCCGAGGTTTCCAGGCTGGGCTTTGGCTCACCGCCAAGGATCTCACATAAGAAAAAACATTTATACGCATGGGGAAATTGCGGTGGATGATCGTGTTTGTGCTTATCATAAAGCGCTAATAGCTTAACTGCCCTCGTTTCATACCCCGATTCTTCCCAAATTTCTCGCACGACACAGTCTGCGGGCGATTCATTGACATCCGCCCAGCCACCCGGCAGCGACCACAAACCATCTGAGTTTTCTTTCACTAATAATATTTTATTGTCTTTGAATATCACGCCGCGTATATCCAATTTCGGCGTCGCATAACCGTATTGTGCATTGAATAAATCAACCACGTGGGCATGTTCTGAGTCCGTGTGTTGCGCAGCAATTTCAGCGGCGATTGACTTTAGCATTTGATACCGCTGCTGACAAAAAGGATCTGCACAATACGTTAAACCATTTTGTGAAATCGATTGTAATTCACTCACCCATTTTAACCAGGGTACATTTTTATGACTCATTTATAAATTACTCATTTTATATTTTTCGATTATTCTTCCTGTTTGAGACAAGCTTCAATGAACTTGTCAATGTCTCCATCTAGGACGGCTTGTGTGTTGCTCGTTTCCACACCGGTACGTAAATCTTTGATGCGCGCAGCATCCAACACATAAGAGCGAATTTGACTGCCCCAACTAATTTCTGATTTCGATGCTTCTAATTCCGCCTGTTTTTCATTTTTTTTCTGCATTTCTAATTCGTATAATTTAGCACGGAGTTGCTTCATCGCTTGCGCTTTATTTTTATGTTGCGAACGATCATTTTGACATTGCACCACAATGCCCGATGGCATATGCGTAATTCGTACAGCAGAATCCGTACGGTTAACGTGCTGACCACCTGCACCGCTGGCACGATAGGTGTCGATGCGCAAATCAGCCGGATTAATTTCGATCTCCACATCGTCGTTAATTTCCGGTGAAACAAACACCGAGGCAAATGACGTATGACGACGATTACCCGAATCAAACGGTGATTTTCGCACTAGTCGATGCACACCGGTTTCTGTGCGAAGCCAGCCGAACGCATATTCACCTTTGCATTCGATCGTTGCACTTTTAATCCCGGCCACCTCACCCGCTGAGGCTTCCAATAACGTCGTTTGAAAGCCGTGTTGGTCACCCCATCGTAAATACATGCGTAATAACATTTCAGCCCAGTCTTGCGCTTCGGTGCCACCAGAACCTGCTTGAATATCCAAATAGGCATTATGCGAGTCCATTTCGCCGGAAAACATGCGCCGAAATTCCATCTCTGAAACATTTTTTTCGATGCGATCAACTTCATTGAGAAGTTCGCTATAAATATCGTTATCTTGGTCTTGTTTGACAAATTCGAGGAGCTCATAAGCGTCGGCAATGCTTGTCACTAACGACTGATTGCCTTTAACCACACTTTCGAGTGAGACTCGCTCGCGGCTGAGAGATTGAGCTTTGTCGGGATCTTCCCAAATGCTGGGGTTTTCTAGTTCGCGTTGAACTTCAAGCAAACGCCGATCCTTGACGTCGAGGTCAAAGATACCCCCGTAAAGCCTCGAGACGGCTTTTCAAGTCATCCAATTTTTCTCTTAATGCATTGATTTCTAACATTTTTTATCCCCACTCTGAAGGGGTCAATCATACCATAATCTGTCCAGCGATTGGAATCAAAATATCCTATATTGATTAAAAATAGAACAGGAGATACTCTGATGTATAAATTGGTCATGGTGTTAACCGCTGGCTTGCTAGCGTTATCCATAATTTGGACTTTGGATAAATAAAATCCCTTGCCAGTTAGGACAATAATCAAAAAATGTGAGTTTCTAAATCTTAAGCTGTTTTTTGCAGCAATTCGTAGAATTTCTCAGGTGTAAAATTTATTTTATCCAACCATGATTTTACTATCCCAATCAAATCCTCTATTTTTTCAGGGTCTGAGTTTTGCGTCTTTTCTTCAGTCCTCTGAATCGTTTTAATTTTTGAGTTGCTATTTTTGAAAATAGCAGGATGTCGCGTGCGTTTCCCCTGCGTATCACCTTTGGTTCTGCCTTGCGGATTACCGCGTGGTTTGCAGAGATTAGCAGGCGTGCCAACGGTATCAAGCACCGTAGAAAAACCCCGTTGCGTTTGTGAAGGGGTCGCAGTTATTGATGGTTTTTCGTTATCCACTTGGAAGCTCGGCAAATACCGCTCCCATTTTTTCGGTAAAATCGGGGCAAGATTCCTCGCTAGATAAAGTTGCGTATACGCTAATGCTGTCATCCGCCACCAATCTTCTTCGTGCTTAACATCCGGTGTTTGGTATCGGTCAAATAACAGTTTGTCTTTACCAAAACGAAAGTAGTGTTCAATGTCATAGCGTCTATCGTAATAGTGATACGCTTCTAATGCTGTGATTTCATTACGTCGTTCACCAGCGAGTCCTAACCAGAGTGGATTTTTATATAAAGATTTACCGTTAGCATCAACCGCAACCAATTGCACAACAGTAACAGGATGCTCATATCCTTTAAATTGCTTTGAACCACGCAGTAATTGGTCACGCCATATTTTAATCTCCAATTGGTAAGTTTTGCCACTGCGGGTTGTAATGGGTTGCTGCACAATCTCATCGGATTCACGGTGAGTCGTGCTGTCGTTTAGTTTCATCGCATCACCATAGCGTTTTATACTTCCTGAGGTATTATCTTCTATTGATGCGGGCGCGAAAACATTACGGGTACTGTTAAAACGGAAAAGATGTACCCAATTGGGATTTTCGCTAACCAGTTTACGGCAAGCTTCTGTACCATATTTTGAATCAGCCACGCTAACCACCAATTTATGAGTAAGCGCTAAGTCTGCAATACAACGGTTAATTTGCTGCATCCCAACTACATTGCCTTTTTCATCGCTTTTAACGCGCCTCGTATCCAGTGGAACTAACCAATGCTTTTCTTGAGCTGCACCATCATTGGGCAATAGTGATACCGTTGAATATTCATGTCCAATGGTAATCGGTTTGTTACCCGGTGCTGGATTAGGGCTGTAAACCACATGGCGATCTTCAACACAGTGTGCACTTTGACGCGACTGTGGTGTCGTATCCGCAATAATGATCACACGGTCATCGCTATGACTCACATGTTCATATTGTATTTTCATCATGCTATCCCAACAATTTGCTACCGACAAACCATCGCTAATCGCATCGGTAATACTACTGTATTCACGTTCAAAGTATGGCGATTCACATAATTCTATGGGTGTTTTGCAGCGATGGCCATGGCTTGAAAGGGCATCGAGTAAATTCATATTGGCATCGCGTCGCGCGGGGAAGATGTTGTAGAGGAATGTACGGAATTGTTTTAGTTTTTCTGTCGCTAACATCGTTTGTTCCTTATTTTATTTTTTCGAACAAACGTTGTTTACAACGTAAAATTTTTTTTCGGTTTCTATGTCAAGCAATTTTTAATTATTTTTATAAATTTATCCAAAGTCCAATATAAAGACAAATGGCTAGTCGCATTTTCCTGGCCAAAAGATTTTACCTTCGTCTGCCCCACTGAAATTGCTGAATTTGGGCGTCTTAATTCTGATTTTGAAGACCGCAATGCACATGTCGTAGGCTTTAGTGTCGATTCCGAATTTGTCCATCTTGCTTGGCGTCGTGAAAAACAAGAATTAAACGATTTACCTTTTCCTATGTTATCTGACATCAAACGCGAGCTATCAAACGAACTTGGTATCCTTAACGAAGCCGAAGGTGTTTCGGAACGCGCAACTTACATTGTCGATCCACAAGGAATCATCCGGTTTGTCATGATCAATGACTTAAATGTCGGCCGTAATCCAAAAGAAGTATTACGCGTGCTAGATGCATTACAAACTGATGAACTTTGCCCTTGTAACTGGCAACAAGGTGAAAAAACTCTAGAAGTCGCCTAACTATGTGCCCCGTGGATGCCAAGCGCTATTCATGGGGCAATTTACTGTCTTTTTAAAATTAGGAAAAACACATGCTACAAGAATATAAAAATCAAATTCCAGATTATGCCAAGGATTTAAAATTAAATGTCAGCAACATAATCAGTGAATCACCCATGACACAACTAAATGCTGCACAGATAGCCGGAATTGCACTCGCATCTGCTTATGCAACGAAAGATGCTCATTTAATTCGTGTCTTTAAAAGCGATGAAGCTTTAGATGATGCTAACGTGCAAGCCGCAAAATCAGCAGCCAGCATCATGGCCATGAATAATGTGTATTATCGATTTCTACATTTAGTTCATGATACTGAATATCAACAAATGCCAGCAAACTTGCGCATGAATGTAATCAGCAATCCCGGCATTTCAAAAACAGATTTTGAGTTGTATGCATTAGCCGTGTCTGCAATTAATGGCTGCGGACTTTGCATGGATTCGCATGCAAAAGTGCTGAATAAAGCGGGAGTCAGCAAAGCAGATATTCAACACGCTATTCGCATTGCAGCAGTGGTGAACGGCCTCGCCCAAGTTTCAAAAATTGAAGAGTAAGGTCAATGACAACCCTCGGGTATGTTACTCACAAGATCCCGGGGTTTTTTTTGCAAAGCCTAAACTGCACTCCAAAAAAAACGTTTACCCCCTACTTCGCTTTTGCAACTCGGTTTATTCGTTTGCCCCAACCAGTCGTAAACAGAAAACAATCGCACTGTAATTGCATCATAGCGCGCAGTTGAATCAACTTGATAACGCTTTTGAGCACACGGATCGATAGAGAGCAATTTTTCTTGATAACTGATCGTGGCTTGCGATCATGGTAATCTTATAGACTCACCTCGAATTGCGGCTTCTCCTGCTTTTAACCCAGACTCGGCCGCCTGGAATACGATTGACTCAGTCTTGTAATTCGATGCTAATTTATTTTCAATGACAGCACTTTCAATACTGGTCAAGACCAATCCGGTTAAAACAAACACAAACAACAATGTGACGATTAAAACCATACCATCTTGCTTCAAAACACTTGCCCTCGCTCACGCAAAGAAACATAGAGATGTAACACCTTGATGGTGTCTAGATAGCTCAGTGACACTGTTATCGACAGGCTACCGACATCACTCCAATTGTCCACAGCACTTGCCGATACATACCTGCTCACATCGCGATGATTCTGAGACAGCATGCCATACTGAATTTTCATGCTGGAAATTCCTGAAACTAATTCTTCACGTTCACCGACAGTTGGCTTTCGATATAAAGCTAAGATATCACGCCCTTGAAAATCTTTTCGATGCGTATCACCAACGAAATAATGCATCTGAATAAACTGATTCTTATTTTTATAATACAGGCACTCACCCAATGTCATCGAACCATCATCACCTAAAATAGCATGCTTTTGATCCACCAATTCACCATCATTTTTACAGGCAGCGTTGCCTGCCGCATGAATTGTTCGCTGCAATAAATTGCTCACAAACCGCACCCTATCTTGCAAATCGACTAATCCATTTTGTGTCCGATAACTTGATTTTGTATTTAAATAAACTGTCATTAAGCCCGCTAGTAATAATGATCCCAAAAACAAGGCTACAATTATTTCAATCAATGTATAACCGTGATACGACTTCATATCGTGGCACTCAAACTTAGATACTGCGATTTTCGTTCCTGCCAATGCAGAGATACAATGCAAACGTGATGAGCACACTGATAATTGCCATTTCCACTTGGCAATAAAAGTCGATTTTGCGTATTCCAAAGATTTAATTCTCGCGCTCGAAATGATTCACTCTGGTTGGCACGCAATCGATCCAACATATTGTCCAATTGAGTGACAGCAATGCTTTGCAGATAGGCATGATAAAGATGCTGCGAATTCAGTGTTTCTAACGCAACAACACTAAATAACACCGACGACAAAACCGCCCAAGCAATCAACACTTCGATTAATGTAAAACCACGTGAATATAAACAATCCATTCACATAGGGTATTGGAATTTTATTAATAAAAAAATACCGTAGCGCGCTACTTATTTAACTTCTCTTCTAATGCTTGCATTATGTTGATCGGCAACGGAAACACGATCGTCGATGTTCGATCGCCCGCAAGATCCATTAACGTTTGCAAATAACGCAACTGTATCGATTGCGGCTGCTGCGCCAAAATGACGGCAGCTTCTTTCAACTTTTGTGCAGCCTGAAATTCACCTTCTGCATTAATGATTTTTGCTCGCCGCTCACGCTCTGCTTCTGCTTGTCGTGCAATCGCGCGAACCATGCTTTCATCTAAATCGACGTGTTTAATTTCGACGATCGATACTTTAATGCCCCAAGCATCTGTCTCTGTATCCAATATTTTTTGAATATCCTGATTCAACTTATCGCGTTCAGAGAGCATCTCATCTAACTCATGTTGCCCCAACACCGATCGCAACGTCGTCTGTGCCAATTGACTCGTTGCTTCAAAATAATCTTCAACCTGAACAATGGCACGCTCTGGATCGATAACGCGAAAATACACAACCGCATTCACACGCACAGACACATTATCTCGCGAAATGACATCTTGCGTTGGCACATCCATAACTATCGTGCGCAGTTGAACGCGAATTAAACGCTGAATGATAGGCACAACAATAATTAAACCTGGTCCTTTCACTTTCCAAAAACGACCTAGCGTTAGAATAACACCACGCTCCCACTCTTTAAGAATATTGATTGCGGAAAATATTAAAATAAGTATTAAAACTGCAATAACGACTAAAGCAATAACCATTATAAATCTCCTTCATTATCCGTTTTGTTTTGTGCTCACGGGTTCGACGACTAAACTCAAACCCTCCACACTTTTCACAACCACTTCTTGGCCTTCTTTCAATGAAACATGACTGCGACATTGCCAACGTTCACCTTCGATACGAACCCATATTCTTTCATCACTAATGAGAATTTTACCGCGCTGCCCCACCACAGCTTCGCGCCCACTAACGACAGGGCGACGCCTTGAACGCAGCGCCATGCTCAAGACTAATAGAAAAAATACAACGGTTACAATGGCAATAATGATGATAAGATACATCGGAATAACATAACCAATCATTTCTGTTTTTAATAGCATAATTGAGCCAATCACAAAACTTATCACACCACCAATACCAAGCGCACCGAAACTTGGCACGAAAGCTTCGGCAACAATGAAAGCAATCCCCAATATAATTAACCCCAAACCCACGTAATTAATGGGTAATAGTGCAAACGAATAGAGCCCTAATAAAAGTGCTATAGCACCCACCACACCCGGCACAACGAAACCTGGGTTCATAAATTCAAAGAAAATACCGTAAAAACCAATCATCAATAAAATATAAGCCACACTCGGGTCTGTAATAACTGCTAAAAATTTTGTGCGCCAATCGGGTTGAATTTGTTGTACTGCCACACCTTCCGTTTGCACTACGCTTGATTTTCCTTGTATATCCACCTTCATACCGTTTGCTTTTTTTAATAAATCCGGTATATCGATCGCTATAAAATTAATCACGTTCAACTTTAAAGCTTCTTTTGCCGATAAACTCTCAGCCTCAACCACCGCTTTTTCTGCCCATTTCACATTTCGACCCCGCAATTGTGCGAGGCTGCGAATATAGGCTCTCGCATCATTAAGCGCTTTCTTTTCACTCGCCGATGGTTTTTTGGATGCTTGTTTTTCTTTGTCTTTATCATCGGATTTTCCGCCTGGCGTACCAATTGCTACCGGCGTTGCCGCGCCGAGATTAGTCCCAGGCGCCATTGCTGCCACATGGCTTGCATACAAAATATAAGTCCCAGCACTTGCAGCACGCGCACCACTCGGTGCCACATACGAAATGACTGGCACGGGTGAGGATAAAATATCTTTGATGATATAGCGCATGGACTTACTGAGACCACCGGGCGTGTCGATACGCAGAATAATAGCGCTAGCGTTTAAGTCCGCAGCTTTTTTAATACCGCGACTAATAAAATCTTGTGTCGCAGGACCAATGCCACCTTTGATGTCGAGTAAAATAGCAGTTTTAGAGTTTGTAGCCGTAGCATTATTTTGAGCGAACACCCAATGCGCGATACTCCATAATCCCGTTAAGAAGATCAGGCTAAAGAATATTTTGATGAAGTAGCGCTGGCGGCGAGCCACCATTGGATTTCCTCCCAGTTTTGCTAAACGCTATTATGACACTCTCAGGTCACTAGCACAAAGGATGCTAGTCGTTCCAAGCAACCACGTGCCCTCCGGGTGCGGAGCGTCATCACTATTAAATAGCATTTCAATTGCGGCAAAGAGAAAGAGTCCGTGTTTTAGGGCGTTAGTGCCAGGAGAGCACTAAGCAGCTAGGGATAGCGCTTCCCGAAAAACACGGACTCTTTCTCGTACTGGCAGGCAATTGAAATTCAAGACTACGCAGGCAGCCCCATGAGATTCCTCTCGCATTCGGGATGACATAAGTGATAGCACCAGAGAGCATGCAGTCACAAAAAATGTTATACTAATCTTGTTGTTACACCAAGGAATGGTCTTGAAAAAACTTCGCTTACTCAGCTCTAAAATTACACTGTTTTCAACGTTGATCATATTCGTTACCATGGCGATCATCACCAGCATCACCTATGTCACCATGAGATCATTCTTCATAAAAGAATCAATCCAAAACCTGCAAAATGAAACGGAACTCATTTCTAACGACATTGAGAACTCTCTTATTAAATTAGAAAACGATCTTGCAGTGCTATCAAAAACACCACCCATCGACGGGATTGTTCGTAGTGACGAAAACAACGGCCAAGATCCTCTCGAAAACTCCAACATCACGATTTGGAAAGATCGACTCGCCGTCATATTTGCTTCGATATTAAAAGTGAATCCAGAATATACAAAAATTCGCTATATTGGTGTTAAAGATAATGGTAAAGAACTAGTGCGCGTTGATCAATCTCGTGGTGACACCTTCAGAACCGACGACTCAGCATTACAATCTAGAAGCGATGATTCTTATTACCAACAAGGGATAAAATTGTCTCAAGGCAGCATACGTTTCTCTCCTATCACATATAATGTAGAAAAAGGAAAAATAACAGTTCCATTAACACTTACTCTCAGAGTCATGATGCCCATTTACACAAAAAAACAAAAAATATTTGGCCTATTAATAATAAACGTAAACATTCAAAATTATTTACAAAATGTATTAAATCGTACAGATAAAGATTACGATGTAATTTTATATGATAAATTCAATGATTTTTTTATATATAATTATAAAAACCAAACGTTAGCATTTTATCAAGCTAACGAAAAAATCCCAGAGGGAATCTTTGGAAATCCAAGCATCAAGACCACAAGTAAAATCATTTCCTATTTAAAGAGCTATAAAAATTCTTTCATCGTCACAAAAAAAATACATTCGAGCTTAACAAAAAATAGTGAAGTACTCACAATGTTAATCGCCACGCCCAAGAGTCGAGTACTGGGAACCTATCATTCACTGCTTAATAACTTATTATTAGCTATCATTGTGACCTTTCCCCCAAACTTAACACCATGACATGGATGAGATTTCCAATTATTCTACGACCGAGGAGATCTCAACATGAAAAAACGTTATACAGAAGAACAAATCATTAAAGCGATCAAAGAGCATGAAAGTGGCGCTAAGGTGGAAGACCTGTGCCGTCGCTTAGGCATATCTGGCGGTACTTTTTACAATTGGCGTAGCAAGTATGCTGGCCTAGAGGTTAACGAAGCTAAGCGCCTGCGAGAGCTGGAGTCCGAGAACAATAAGTTAAAAAAGCTGCTGGCTGAAAAGATGTTAGAAAATGAAGCGCTCAAGGATGTTGTTTCAAAAAAGTGGTAACGCCTGCTAGCAAGAAGCAGGTTGTTTGTCACTTAATGAGCGCCTTTAAGCTGAGTGAACGAATGGCCTGCAAGCTAGTCGGGCTAAGTCGAACGGCTTACCGTTACGGACCCAAAAAGCGACGAGACGAGTTGATTAGAGCTCGATTAAAAGAATTGGCAGCTCAGTATTCTCGGTATGGTTATTTAATGCTTCACAGCCTCTTAAAAGCAGAGGGGCTTGTCATGAATAAGAAAAAAACCTACCGGATTTACAAAGAAGAAAAGCTCCAGGTGCGTACAAAAAAGCGTAAAAAAATACAGCGACTACGATTAGTGATGTCATCACCGACTCAGAGAAATGAGCGTTGGTCGATGGATTTTGTTTACGATCAGCTGGCCAATGGAAGGCGTTTTCGTGTGCTAAACATTATCGATGATTTTAATCGTGAACTTATTGGCCAGCTAACAGCATTTTCTATATCAGGACGTCAGGTGGCACGCTTCCTAGCAGAGCTTAGTGAGCAACGCAGGCTGCCAAAACAAATTGTTTGTGATAATGGTACAGAGTTTACAAGCAAAGCAATGTTCTTTTGGTCCAGGGAAAACAAAACCAAGCTTGCTTTCATTCAACCTGGAAAGCCAACTCAGAATGCGTTTGTTGAAAGCTTAAATGGCAAGTTCCGCAACGAATGTTTAAATCAACACTGGTTTCGTTCAATTGAAGAAGCCCGACATGAAATCAACCAATGGAGAAAGCACTACAATACTAAAAGACCACACAGTTCATTAAATTATATGCCGCCTATTGAATTTGCGAAACAGGCTGCTTAACATGAATATCTCATCGGTGTCCTGGTACTAGTTTAGGGGGAAGGTCAATTGGTATCTCCTTACTCGCTTCAATTACAATTTATCTCTTTGTAAAGAAAATGATGTCAAACCTTTCAAACATGGCAAGTACTATTAAAAATGCACGCAGTGCCGATGATACTGATCTTAAGCTACCAACACACCTACATGATGAGGTGGGCATGTTAGCGCACGCTTTTGAGCAAAAAACAAAGCTGCTGAGTGAACTTGCTTTATATGACAGCTTAACTGGTCTACCCAACCGAAAAAGATTCATGGATCACTTACACGAAGCGCTTAATCGAGCCAATCGTAAAAAATACTCACTTGCCGTAACCTACATCGACTTGAATAATTTCAAAGAGGTGAATGACAAATATGGCCATGATTATGGGAATGAATTACTAGTAAAATTTGCCTACAAACTCAAAACAATAGCCCGGGCAACTGACCTCTATGCAAGGTTATCAGGCGATGAGTTTGCCATCATCTCTGAAGACATCCAAGAAGACACCAACCTCGATAAATTCACATCCCGATTGAACAGAGAGCTTAACCAAGCTTATGAAGTGAAAGGTATTGCAATTCAGGTCACTATCGGTGCCGGCTTGAGTCTATATCCTGAATATGCGAACAGTGCTGAAGAACTGATGTCCCAAGCCGATGAAATGATGTATCAATCCAAAAAAGAAGGCAAAGGCAAAGTCCATATTTACAAACCAGAAAAGCAATCCTAGATCCCTATCAAAAAATATGATTCAATAGACCCATAAATCACAAGGGGTGCTAAATCAAACATGATTTAGCTGAGACTTTACCCTTTGAACCTGAACAGGCCAGTACCTGCGTAGGAATGTGATTGAATCATCGTGATTCTATACTCACGTGCCTGGCTGTTTATTATTTTAAAGGAGCCGACCGTGAGTAATATCAAAAAAATCTATACCTCTGGCAATCAATATCCCACTATTCGTGTCCCACAACAAGAAATTAATTTAACCAACGGCGAAACATTTGCTCTTTACGACACATCAGGACCCTACACTGATCGAGCGATTATAACCGATATTTTCGAAGGCATTGCGACTATTAGAACCGATTGGATCGACAAACGCAGTGATACGGAAATTTATCACAAACAAAATAATGAAATCTCTGATCCCATTAAAACACAAGCAACTGCGTTGCAACGCCTACCTCGTCGCGCTAAAAATAATAAACCCGTCACACAATTATACTATGCAAAACAGGGTATAATTACGCCAGAAATGGAATTTATTGCCATTCGCGAAAAACAATCTGTTGAGTTCGTGCGTGATGAGGTAGCACGCGGACGCGCAATCATTCCCGCCAATATTAACCACCCTGAACTTGAACCCATGATTATTGGCCGCAATTTTCTGGTTAAAGTGAATGCCAATATCGGCAATTCAGCAGTAACATCGTCGATCGAAGAAGAAGTCGAAAAATTAATTTGGGCTGTGCGTTTTGGTGCTGATACCGTGATGGATCTTTCTACCGGAAAAAATATTCATACAACGCGTGATTTTATACTGCGAAACTCGCCTGTGCCGATTGGCACCGTTCCTATTTATCAAGCATTAGAAAAAGTCGGCGGTGTCGCTGAAGACTTAACATGGGAAATGTATCGTGACACACTCATTGAACAAGCAGAACAAGGTGTAGATTATTTCACTATTCATGCCGGCGTGTTACTACGATACATCCCTCTCACAGCAAAACGAAAAACCGGCATCGTATCGCGCGGCGGATCGATCCATGCAAAATGGTGCCTTGCTCATCACCAAGAAAATTTTGTGTATACACACTTCGCTGAAATCTGTGAAATCATGCGCGCCTACGATGTCACTTTTTCATTAGGCGATGGCCTTCGCCCTGGCTCGATTTTCGATGCGAATGACGAAGCCCAATTTGCAGAATTGACCACTTTAGGTGAATTAACTCAAATTGCTCGGCAGCACGACGTACAAGTTATGATAGAAGGTCCTGGTCATGTGCCCATGCATTTAATTAAAGAAAATGTCGACAAAGAACAAGCCGTTTGTGCTGAAGCGCCTTTTTACACATTGGGACCCTTAACCACCGATATTGCACCCGGTTACGATCACATCACCAGTGCAATTGGTGCTGCTATGATAGGTTGGTTTGGCACTGCTTTGCTGTGTTATGTGACTCCCAAAGAACACTTAGGCTTGCCTAACAAACAAGATGTCAAAGACGGACTCATCGCTTATAAAATTGCCGCACACGCTGCCGATCTCGCAAAAGGTCACCCTTACGCAAAAGAACGAGACGATGCATTATCCGATGCACGTTTTGAATTTCGCTGGGAAGATCAATTTAATTTATCGCTCGATCCTGAAACAGCTCGACACTATCACGACGAAACATTGCCCAAACAATCCGCCAAAGTTGCACACTTTTGCTCGATGTGCGGCCCTAAATTTTGTTCGATGAAAATCACCCAAGAAATTCGAGATGCTGCTAAAAAAGGCATGGCAGAAAAATCAGCGGCTTTTAAAGAGTCTGGAAGCGAACTTTACGTTGAGAAAAAATCATGAAAGCAGGCATCGCCGGCGCAGGATTACTCGGACGATTACTCGCCTGGAAGTTAGTACAATCTGGCTGGAACGTGACGTTGTTCGACCGCGATGCTGTGAGTGCCAAATTAAGCTGTGCCATGAGCGCAGCGGGCATGCTCGCACCTATTTCTGAGGTTGAAAACAGCGACTCAACCATTTATGAATTAGGATTGCGTTCATTAACAGTATGGCCAATGATCCTTAAACATTTGGACCACCCGGTTTATTTCCAACAAGCAGGTAGTTTATTAACGGCTCACCCGCAAGATATTGGCGAATTAAATCATTATTCTAGACGTATTACACGAAAATTAGCGCGTTATAACCAATCGTTTGATGCATTGAATCACGCCTCAATAAGCGAATTGGAGCCTGAATTAACTCACATTTCAACGGGTCTTTATTTTCCTATCGAAGGACAGATCGACAATCACGAATTGATGAAAGCGCTACACACTTCTCTTTTTAATCGTGGTGTGCAATGGATCACGAAAGCAATCGTTCTTGACGTTAAGCCAGGCATTATTCATTTAAAAAACGAATCAAAAAAATTTGATTTAGTTTTTGATTGTCGAGGTTTAGGAGCACAGTCATCGTTTCCTAATCTTCGCGGTATTCGAGGTGAAGTTATCGAATTATACGCACCCGCTGTGACCATAACCCGTCCCGTGCGCTTACTTCATCCTCGTTATCGATTGTATATTGTTCCTCGCCCCAATCATCGTTATTTAATCGGCGCGAGTGAAATTGAAAGCAATGATATGACTTCGATTTCAGTACGCTCAACGTTGGAATTATTAAGCGCTGCTTACAGCCTGCATCCCGGATTTGCAGAAGCACGCATTATCAATACCACCGTTAACTGTCGTCCCGCATTACCCGATAATTTACCGCAAATAAAATCCGAATCCGGTTTCATCGCTATCAATGGCTTATATCGGCACGGTTTTTTAATCGCGCCTGCCTTATTAGAAAAGGTGGAGAAGCTGTATGCTTAATATCATTTTAAATCGCAATCCTCACATTATAAAAAATGACAGCACAGTGGCAGATGTGGTTCATGAAATGTTAGATGTCGATCGCACATTTGCTATCGCGGTGAATAAAACATTTATTTCAAAACAAGATTATCATAAAACCATCTTAAAAGATGGTGATTGTGTTGATGTTGTAGAACCGATGGTGGGAGGATAATTGATTGGCGCTTGGTTGATGGACATAAATACAAGCATTTCAATTTTAGCAGAGAGTTTGGGGTTACTGTTTTTTCGGAGTGTCAGTTGTGCGGGGATTTATTGTGAAAAACGAACGAGACAGCGCAGTGTATAAATAATACATGAGCATGGCGAGGCTCGTTTTTCGCGGGAAATCACCCACAAATGGCAGTCCACATCCAGAGGCACATAACATGTACAAAATCGCAAATAAAATAACTAGGAGCCGCCTCCTACTCGGCACGGCACAATACCCGTCTCTGCACGTCATGGAAAAAGCGATCGCTGCTTCTAAAACAAACATCATTACCGTCTCACTAAAACATCAAAACCCCGAAAACAAAAACGGTCACTCTTTCTGGAACAGCATAAAACAACTCAACTGCCACATTCTTCCCAACACGGCAGGCTGTCGCACAATTAATGAAGCGATAACCACCGCGGAAATGGCGCGCGAAATATTTGAAACCAATTGGATAAAACTCGAAATTATTGGCGATGACTATAACTTACAGCCTAATCCACTTTTACTACCCGATGCCACAAAACAACTCATCGCTCGCGGTTTTGAGGTATTTCCTTACTGTACCGATGACTTAATTATTTGTCAGCGATTAGTTGATGCGGGATGTCGTATTTTAATGCCTTGGGCTTCGCCCATTGGTTCTGGCCTCGGACTCATAAATCCCTATGCACTTGAAACACTGCGACAACGATTTCCGACAATAACTTTAATTGTCGACGCTGGCGTTGGAAAACCGTCGGATGCAACACAAGCGATGGAAATGGGGTATGACGCTGTTTTATTAAATAGCGCAGTTGCTAAAGCACAAGATCCCATTTTAATGGCAAGTGCTTTTCGCGACGCTATTATTGCAGGGCGAAGTGCTTATGAGGCAGGCTTAATGCCGCAACATAAAATGGCCTCACCAAGCACCCCTTTAATTGACACGCCTTTTTGGCATCAGGATAACACATGACAAAACCCATTGTATGGACAATCGCTGGATCAGACTCGGGTGGCGGCGCTGGTATTCAAGCAGATTTACACACCTTTCAAGCACTGGGTGCACACGGATGCTCTGTGATTACTGCAATTACGGCACAAAATACTCAGCAAGTACATAATATCAGCCCTGTATCTCTCAACAATATTCGCTCACAAGTACATGCCCTCGACACAGACCTACCCGCAACAGCGATTAAATTAGGCATGTTGTATACACCTGAAATCGTTCAAGCAGTTGCGGATTATTTAAAAGATTATAACGGCGTTGTGATTTGTGACCCCGTCATGATTTCAACGAGCGGCACTGAATTATTAACGCCACAAGCAAAGCAACTATTAATCGACCATATTTTTCCGAGAGCTGATTTAGTCACACCAAACAGAATGGAAGCTGAATTAATTTTAAAAAACCCCATTCAAAATCATGCCGACGTTGAAAAAGCCGCGAAACACATCTTAAAACTCGGCCCCAAAAGCGTTTTAATAAAAGGCGGCCACAGCTCTGACAACACATGCTACGATTATTGGACCAACGGCCATGAATCTTTTTGGCTGTGTTCCCCCAAACAACCCACACAAAACACTCACGGATCGGGCTGCACATTAGCCTCTGCAATTACAGCTTGTTTAGCGTTGGGATACGATATCAAAGATGCATTGGTAATCGCAAAAATGTACATTAATCAAGGTATCGATAAAAGTGAATCACTTGGCCGAGGGCCAGGTCACGTGATGCCATCTTCCTGGCCAGAAAAGCAACACTATTTACCCAAAGTCATTCATCATATTACTTCAATCCCACATTATGATTTTCCGAAATGTCACGAGATTGGTTTGTATCCTATTATCGATAACATCGATTTGTTAAAAAAATTATTGTCACTAGGAATTTCTACTATTCAATTGCGAATTAAAAATAAAACTTTCAATTTGGATGATGACATAAAGCAAGCCATAAAATTAGCCAAACATTACGATGCAAAATTATTTATTAACGACTATTGGGAACTTGCTATAAAACATAACGCTTACGGCGTCCACTTAGGCCAGAGCGATATTGAAGCTGCGGATATTCACAAAATTCACGCCGCAGGATTACACTTAGGCATCAGCACGCACTGCTATTACGAAGTCGCACGTGCTCATGCATTAAATCCCTCTTACTTAGCCTGTGGACCCATCTTCCCAACAACAACCAAAATAATGCCGTTTAAACCACAAGGCATCGAAGGGTTAGCACGCTGGCGACGCACATTAGATTATCCCTTAGTCGCTATCGGCGGAATTGATTTTGAAAAATATCGCTCTGTGATGGAAACAGGCGTAAACGGTGTTGCCATGATTTCAGCGATCAGCATGCTAACCAACTGCTCTAACATAAATTCGGTCAACATATAAAAAAAAAGGGAAGAATACATGGAACTCTTCCCTCTTGCTAATAAAATGTGAATACCTTTAACTGAAGTTTTTATCCGTAATCTTCAAGCTCATGTCAAGAACAGAAGCTGTGTCATATCCTGCCATTGCGTTGATACCACACACATTAAACGAAGTTAAGCTTGTTCCAGCAATAGTAGCAGCAGACGCCATAATACACATCACTAAATTACCATCGACATTACCTACTTTTTTATATTGACCTGCTTCTGCTTTAGCAGCGTAGCTCGTAGAGTCTGTGATTAAGGTCTGCACTACTTTCACACAGTCTGTCGGTGATATGCTTTGCAACCCATGAGTTGGTTGAGTTTTTCCATAAGATAGTGCTTCTTGTGCGATTTGTTGGGCTGGTTGAGCTATATACATACTGTGTCCACCAGCCGATTGCTTGTGCCCAGCAGCCAGTTGTTTTGCTTCATTAACTAAATGTAATGCTTGTGATTGTGTACTCGCCAAAGCAAAAGGTGTTATACCCACTGTAGTAATCATTAAAAGAGTTGCTTTGATAATTTTTTTCATAAGATATTCTCCTAAAAATTATTAAAATTTTACATTTTTAACTGAGAATTTCCATTTATGAGTAAATAGCGCTCCTTCCACATTATGTATTCTACATAAAAATTAACATTAAATAAAGGTTAAGAGTTTCTAGGGAGCATTTTAAAAATCATGAAACATTTTATCGACAACACGAAAAGCGCAACAAAAATATATAGCAAAACTTATGAAAAATATCGGTTTGTTTAATGCATGTGCGAGCAAAAAATATGAAAAATACCTATATTTTGATAGCCTACTGAATCATTCTCTATAAAAACCCTACTCGCGCCGCCACGTTGTTCCTTGTGCGGCGTCTTCGAGGGTAATGCCCATGCTCGTGAGCTCTTGGCGAATACGATCGGCTTCAGCCCAGTTTTTATCGGCGCGTGCTTGGTTGCGTGCTTGAATCAGCATCTCGATTTTTTCTACGTCATCTGGCTGAACCGCGCCTTTCAAATATTGCTCAGGATCTTCTTGTAAAAAGCCCAAGATTCCCGCTAATCGCTTTAATCCCATGGCAAGTTGTGCCGCTTTTGCTTCTTCGTTTTGTTCGCGCAAACGATTTATCTCACGCGCCATATCAAAAAATACTGCGAATGCTTCCGGCATATTAAAATCATCGTTCATCGCTTCTTGGAAGCGTGCTTCAAAATCACCCACTTCTTCATGGCCCGCATCGGGCAATCCACGAACAGCGATATAAAGACGATCCAATGCTTGATGAATGTTTTGCAAATTATCTTCTGAATAACTCACTGGACTGCGATAATGACTCGACAATAAAAAATACCGCAAAACTTCAGGATGATATTTTTTCAACGCATTGCGAATCGACACTATATTGCCGAGTGATTTTGACATTTTCTCTTTATCTATTTGTAACAATCCTACGTGCATCCACATATTTGCAAATGTTTTTTCTTTCGCGGCTTCAGATTGCGCAATTTCATTTTCATGATGGGGAAATTTTAAATCCATTCCGCCGCCGTGAATGTCAAACGGTTCGCCCAATAAATTACTGGCCATCGCAGAACATTCAATATGCCAACCCGGGCGACCTTCGCCCCAAGGTGAATCCCATTTGGGTTCATCGGGTTTTGCTAATTTCCACAAGACGAAATCCAAGGGATCATGTTTGCTTTCGCTAATTTCAACACGCGCACCCGCGCGTAATTTTTCCACATCACGATGCGAAAGTTTTCCGTATTCTTTAAACTGATGCACTTTGTAATACACATCACCATTTTCTGCGACATAGGCATAGCCTTTATCGATTAATTCTTGTATCAATTTGATGATTTCTGCAATGTATTCTGTTGCACGAGGTTCATGAGCAGGCGCTTGAAGTCTTAACGCCTTATCATCTTCATGCATTGCCGCAATGAAACGTGCAGTCAAGGATTCGCACGATTCTTCATTCTCATTCGCACGTCTAATGATTTTATCGTCCACGTCGGTGATGTTGCGCACGTAAGTCACTTCATAACCGCAATAGCGCAAATAACGTGTGATCGAATCGAACACGACAAACGAACGCGCATGACCAATGTGATTGTAATCGTATACCGTCATTCCACACACATAGAGCCCAACTTTGCCGGGATGAATGGGTTTAAAAACTTCTTTTTGCTTAGTTAAACTGTTGTAGATTTTTAGCATTTAGCATTCTCTAATCGGGTCTTAATTTGCTGTGGCTCAAGCAGTTGGAATAACTTAGCGAGCTCGGGGCCGTGTTCTATGCCTGTGATAGCAATACGAAGCGGTTGATAGAGCGCTTTGCCTTTTATATCTAATTCTGATTTTAAGTGATTTAAAATTTTGCCTAAATCATTTTCATGTTGTTCGAATGCCGCTAGCGCCTGATCGAAATAAGCATGGCCCGCTTCTTGCAAAATGGCGTGATGTTTTTCGTCGATCGTAATCGCTTCATTATTGCAAATGTAAATCCAATATTCGACATCTTGCGGGAATTGAATATTGGGCTTAACAGTTTCGACAAATAAATCCCGTTTTTCTTCGGGGATTTTTACTTTTAAACCTTCACCCAACCATTGCCATAAAGCTTCATCCGACAAATGCTCTACCGCTTGTTTTTGCCAATAATCGAGCTGGCTCGCATTAAATTTGGCAGGCGATTTTGATAATGATTCAATTTTAAATTGCTCTGCTAAGTCATCAAGCGCCATAAACGCATCGCTTTCATAATAATGACCCAACCGCGCCAAATAATTGACGATAGCACTCGGCAAATACCCTTCTTCGCGCAGCTCGCCGATACCGCGACTGCCACTTCGTTTGGATAAGGGACTGCCATCCGGCGCAACGATTAAAGAAATATGACCATAAATGGGAATATTTAAACCAAGCGCCTCTAAGATCATGACTTGTCGCGGTGTGTTCGTGAGATGGTCTTCGCCACGCAATACGTGTGTGACACCCATCAAGGCATCATCGATCGCATTACAAAACATAAACGGCGATGTGCCATTCGCACGGCGTATAATAAAATCGCCGATGTCATTACTTTGAAACTGTTGCTCACCACGCACCAAGTCATTAAAGCGAATCACTTCATTATCAGGCACGCGAAATCGCAACGTGGGTTCTAACCCTTGATCGAGCTTTGCTTGCACCTCATCTTGCGTCAACGACCGACAAGTGCCGGGATAACGCGGCGGCTTTCCCGAAGCGCGTTGAATTTTGCGCGCGAGTGCTAACTCTTCTTGGCTACAAAAACATGGATAAGCCTGATCCGAGGATTCTAATCGTTGATAGTAGTCATTGTAGATCGATTGCCGTTTCGATTGATGATACGGCCCATTGTCTTGGTTTTGATTCGGCCCTTCTTGCCAGTCGAGACCCAACCAGTTCAGATCGTACTGAAGTGCATCATCATATTCAGGCTTCGAACGTTCTTCGTCCGTATCCTCGATTCGCAATAAGAAGGTTCCATTTTTACCCTTCGCAAATAAAAAGTTGAATAACGCAGTACGCGCATTACCTAAATGCATCAAGCCCGTTGGGCTCGGACAAAAGCGAGTTTTAAGTGAGCTAACCATAAGACCTTTATTACAGAAAGAAAAGGGTCTATTATGACAACTTTCACAGCGGTTTCCAATGAATTCACTCACGACAATGCACCATACTCTGTTTATTTCAGACCTTCACCTCCAAGAAGATGAACCACAGATCACGGCAACGTTTTTGGATTTCATGGAACACCGAGCACCTCACGCCGATGCACTTTATATCCTGGGTGATTTTTTTGAAGCTTGGATCGGCGATGACGATCATAATGCATTTAATCAACGCATTATCGACACCCTCCAAAAATTAGTGGAGAGCGGCACACCTATTTATTTTATGCGCGGTAATCGGGATCTCTTGATCGGTAAAAAATTTGCCGAAGCCGCCAAGATGACGCTATTAAATGATCCTTGTGTTGTTAAGCTGTACAACAAATCCGTTTTATTGTCACACGGCGATATTCTTTGCACCCTGGATCATCGTCATCAGCGGTATCGCAAAGTAGCAACCAAACCTTGGTTGCAGAAATTATTTTTAATGTTGCCCTTGAGTTTTCGCCGAAAATTGGCGAATCAGATGCGGATAGCCAGCCGTAAATATAATTCGCAACAGCTCCCCCATATCGTCGATGTGACTCCCGAAGCAGTAGAGCGCATCATGAGGAAACACCAAACGGAGTTGATGATTCATGGTCACACGCACAGGCCCTATATCCATGAGGTGAATTTAGAGGCGAAAGCAGCCAAACGCATCGTCCTTGGGTCCTGGCACAGCAACGGCAGCGCTTTAATCTATCGCAATGATGGGTCGTTTGAACTCGAGACGTTTGCGGCCTCTTCCTAAGGGCACCTCTTGCCGTAGCTGCTTAGTGCCATCCTGGTACTAACGCCCGAAAACGCAAACGCCCTCTCTTTGCCGCAATTGAAGGCTATTTAAGTATAAACAACAAATAAAAACAATGAGTTATTCTATGGCCATGCCACTGAAAATGGTTTATAATTTATACCTATAGACATAAAAAAAGGAGATTTAATTTTATGAAAGTGATCTCAGCCCTATTTGCTCTTGCTACATTGGCGCTATCGAGTCTTTTTGCATCAGCGGCATTGGCGGCACCCGCCACAGCAACTCAGCAATACAAAGCCGTAACGCTGAAGTGTAACTCTCCTGATGCTTACGCTGTCGGTCAAAACTGTACATCCGATGAAACGAACGGGCTTATGTGTCAAGGCGCCACACTAATGCCGGCCCCATTAAAAATGGGGCAACTAAAGTGCCCTGATCTGAAGGGAGAAATAAGTCAAAATAGTACGACTGACAAATGTTCTATAGGCGGATATTCCCTTTCGGATTGCAAAGTCGTATTTATAAAAAAATAGATCACACAGCAAATTAAACTCAGCAAATAAGCCCGACAACTATCGGGCTTATTTTTTAGTCCTGCGATTCAAGCATTAATGCTTTAATTTCATGTACCGCCGCCTGCAGACCGATAAATATCGATCGCGCGATAATGCTATGGCCGATGTTTAGTTCATTCATGACTGAAATAGCAGAAATAGGTTGAACATTATAAATATTTAACCCATGCCCCGCATTTACAATTAACCCCTGCGCATGCGCATATTCCGCTGCATATACCACACGTTTTAATTCAGTTTTTTTAGAAGTTTCATCGGCCTCTGCATAATGCCCCGTATGAATTTCAATAACAGGCGCTCCGCATTTTTTTGCTGCATCAATCTGTTTTTCTTCTGCATCGATAAATAGCGACACTTCAATCCCTACTTTTGCGAGACGCTCACATACGTTTGCAATCTGCGCTTGTTGCGCAGCAACATCTAAACCACCTTCAGTCGTTAATTCTTGACGCTTTTCTGGGACTAAACAACATTTTTCAGGTTTTAGTGCCAAAGCTAAATTTACCATTTCTTCCGTCGCAGCCATTTCTAAATTCATGGGAACTGTTAATTTTTCTTTGAGAATTTTAACGTCACGGTCTTGAATATGACGACGGTCTTCTCGCAAGTGCAACGTAATGCCATCGGCACCACCTTCAATCGCTAAAAATGCCGCTTCCACAGGATCGGGATAATTTGTACCACGCGCTTGCCGCAATGTTGCCACATGGTCGATGTTCACACCGAGTTGGATTTTTCCCATCACACACATTCTCCAAAAACAATGAAACGCTTAATAAAAACACAAACTCAAGTGTGACGCAACGGCACTCCGATCACTTCGACAGACTCAGGATAAACTCCGTGAGAAATCTCAAGCGTGTAGCACTGTGCTGTGTGGTTGAGTGTCTTGAATTTCAATTACTTGACTCACGAGGTTGGCGTTACTGCTTTTCGGGAATCGCCGTCCTTGGCTGCTAAGTACTTCCATGGTACTTACGCCCGCAAAACAGTAACGCCAAGCTCTCTGCCGCAATTGAAATTCAAAAGCTACGTGACCATAGCACAGTGCTGTGGTCACGAGATCCCTCACTGCGTTCGGGATGACATGTGATGGCACTCCGCACCCAAAGGGCACAAAGCAAGAGCTTGGAGAGTAAGCTAAGTCTATGATAAAATGAAGAGCTTTCCGCTAAAAGGGATTTTAGTCTAGCATGATTACAAAAAAACCATGGAAACTACCCAAATACATAGCTACCATTTTAGGCTTCCTGGTTTTTTTTATTGGTGGTTTAGTCATCTACGGATGGCTAACAAAAAAACCAGAACTAGTACAAATATTTCCTCATTTAATCCCAATGCAATTCAATACAGCCCTCGAATTTATGTTGTCTGGCCTTGGGCTGTTCTTTATTCCCTATTACCGAAAGATTAGCATTGTGCTCGGAGGCATTGTTTTTTTATTAGGGTTTTTAACCTTATTGCAATATCTATTGAGTTCAAATTTTGGCATCGATGAATTATTTATAAAACACTATATAACAGTCAAAACCTATCACATCGGACGCATGGCCCCAAACACATCTGTTTCATTTACTCTAGCGGGCTTAATACTTATGCAAACTACATTTGCTGCTCGGTATAAATGGAGCAGAAATTTATTTCTCATTTTCTCACTAATTATAATCATCCTCGCAATTGTGGCATTTTTAGGGTATATCGCCGATATCCCATCGGCTTATGGATGGGGACGCTTAACGGGCATGGCGTTACACACCTCTATCTCTTTTTTACTGCTCGGCGTCGGCTTTTTACTTGTTTTTCTCTATTATTATCGGCTCGAATCACAAAGCACATCTTGGGAACTTCCCGCCACCTTTTTCCTCATGAGTGCTTTATTGTTTTTCCTATTTTGGTACGCCTTACAAGCTAAAGAAAAGAAACAATTAAACTTAGCCTTGAAAAATGAAGCACGCTTTATTGGCGAAAAAATATCGTCTGTTTTAGATACAGAATTAAAAGCCATCGACCGATTATTCAAAAGAACAAACCAACAGAGTTATGGATCTGAAAAAAGTTTAATGGCCGATGCCACTAGTTATCTTAATGATATGCCTTCACTCAACCTCGTAAGCTTTAGTAACTCCGCATATAGCTCAAGTACAATTCAATACAGGAAAAACAGCTTATCAGCTACAACAGTACAAGATATGTTACAAGAATGCGAAGATAAAAAATTTATCAATCAAAAAAATATAGACACAAAACCAAACTATTACATTTTTGTTAGTAGGCATTACCTCTGCGTCTATGGTAACAATTATAATAACATCGCAATCTTCTCTTTAGAAAAACTCATCATACCGCTTGCTAAAACAGCTTACGACAGCGGATATGCAATGCAATTAAAAGTCGATGATGATGTTGTCTATCAGTTTCCATCTGACTACTCTTTTGAAACTAACAACAGTTACACCGGCAAGATTCTAACAAATACCGATACCCAAGTTAACCTCTCACTCTGGCCAATGAGAAAAGCGATTAAACTCAATACTTCAGAAATTCCATTGCTGCTGATTATTTTTGGATTGGCTTTCACTGTCATGATCACCGTGATAGTGCGAATTTTGCAAATCACCAGGATTAAAAGTAAAAAGCTTCTTTCACAAGAAACAGAAATAGAAACCTTGGCCTATTATGACCCCTTGACAGGGATACCCAATCGCGCCCAATTTGAAAGGCTCGCTAAAAAAGAAATTGCCCAAGCAAAAATCTTAAATAATTTAATGGCTATCATGATTATTAATTTGGATCATTTTAAAAAAATAAACGACTCTTTAGGACACAAAGTTGGAGACCAATTACTAAAAGCCGTCGTTGCACGCATAGAAAAAATCTCTCATAAAGAAGATATTTTAACACGCTACGGCGGGGATGAATTTATCCTCATCACCAGTTTATTTAAAAATATAGAGCAGCCCAAAACGATTGCCAAAAAAATCATTGAAGCCTTTTCTCATCCTTTTTTGGGTGGTGCCTCATTTTTGTTGATGGCATCTAAATAACCCTCCCAAACTCGTGCCTATTGATAAATAATCCGATGACAATGTCGTGCAATTTATCCAGTTTAGAAAAGCAAATCGTCTTTCTCGCTAATCGCTTTATTCGTGTGCGCAACGTGAGATGCTTTCGTTCAATCGCTTGGGTATTTTGCTTTCCCACCAAATGTTTTGATTGAGGCAGGTGTCTTTCATAAGCACCCCAATCATCTGTATAGTAAAAGTTGATATCAAATGAGCTCAGTTTTTCTTTCAGTGCTTTAAATGCTGAATCTTTTCTTGGACCAAAATGATAAGCTAACACCTCATGTGTATGGTGATCAATCGCATGCCAAAGCCAACGTTGATTCTGTTTATTTCGAACAAAACTCCACATTTCATCCAGCTCCGCTTCTTCAACTTGTACAACATTAACAGTAACAGACGCACCAAGTGATTCTTTTTCCTTTAAAAGTCGTGTATTGACGCTCTCCAAACCTTCACCCTTTTTTTAATTCACCAATAACAGTGTTAATGCTAATACGTAAAACGCGTGCAGTATCTCTGACGCCACTACCATTCATTGCCATATCAACTATTTTATCTTTAACACCAGGGGCACGAGCATTATGTGTGTAATCTAGAAGAAATGTATTTTTCTCACAAGCATTATTTTTACCAAGCGTGTCGCGATGCTCGTGATAGATTATTGCCATCCCTGTCAATAATCGACTCGCAATACGCGACAACTTAAATAGCCGCGGACGTCCTCGTCGCCCGCGCTCCGCGACCTCACGGCTCGACTACGCACGGGCTCTCAAATGACTTGACGGCTCGTAAAGATTTTTTGCAGTCGCTTACGCTCGGCAAAAAATCCGAGCCTACCGCGGAATACGCGCCTTCGCTTCGCTCTCCATGGCGCGCATCGGAAGAAGAAATTTTATTATCCACTAGGATAGAAAATCAGATCCGGGAAGCAGTATCAAAAAATCAATTCAAACTCTACTACCAACCTATTTTCCGGGCTGAAGATCAAAAACTGTATGGCTTTGAAACACTATTGCGCTGGGATGAAGGCACATTTGATAAATCGATATCTCCAGAGCAGGTAATCACAACAGCCGAAGAAAGCGGCCAAATTCTTGTCATTGGCCAATGGATTTTGGCAGAGGCTTTTAAACAATTTGAGCAGTGGAACGAAAAATATAATACGAATATTAAATTAACGATTAATGTTTCACCCAAGCAATTGCTGGATAAAGATTGGTTGACTAATTTGAAAAAATTACTTGAAGACACCAAAATAAGAAAAGAAAATATTATTTTTGAAATTACAGAAACAGCCATTGTCGAGCAAATGAAAAAAATGGTCGCGACTTTAAACAAAACCACAGAGCTAGGGTTTCTCTTTTTGGTTGACGACTTTGGCACGGGGTATTCATCATTGCAATATATACAACAACTACCGGTATGCGGCGTCAAAATTGATAAATCATTTATTCAATCCATCGATGAGCGTAAAAAACAAGTTGAAAAAGCAACACTAGCGGAATCAATTTTTGCTATGGTAGAGAACTTGCATTTAATCGCTGTTGCCGAAGGTGTTGAAACAGCATCACAGTTGGCCTTTGTTAAACGCTACCCTAACAGCCTAGTGCAAGGCTATTATTTATCGAACCCCTGTCCGCAGAAGATGCAACCAAACGATTAGAAACTGCTTAAGGGCATCTCTAAAAATCTATTTCCAGCTAATGTTTAGCTCACGGGCTTAAACTTACTGTTTTTCGGGAATCACCATCCCTAGCTGCTAAGTACCTCCATGGTACTTACGCCCGTAAAACAGTAAGTTTAAGCCCGTGAGCCAAGAAATCAACAAAATATTTACGAATTAAGAACAATATCAAGAGATGCCCTTAAGTTCGGCTTTTCAACAACTCCCGACTTTGCAACGGTTTATTCCCCAAATGCCGCCCGATAGCCATGCGCATTAATCGTTTTATTTCTTTTAATGTTTCTTCTTCATCAAACTGCTCGTTATGCAACGCAATTAAACTATGGCCAGAAAAAATCGCTATCTGCGAATCGTCTCTTTCGCTTTTGAGAAAACCACGATCCGGTATATAGTGATAATACTGGCTCGGCTCTATCGGCAATCCTGTTTCTATTTCTCGATTTAACGGTAATCCATACCCTAATTCGTGCAATAATTTTTTCTCAAAACAACGCAATAATATTTGCACGGGCGCGCCATTAGATAAATTTTCCAAAGTCTTTTTATATGCATCAAATAAATCAGGATAAGGATCATCGCGATGCAGCAATCGCATTAGTAACTCATTCAAATAAAAACCACACAGCAACGTATCTCCATCCAACAACGTTGGCCTGCCATGTAATTCAACGTTACCCAATGTTTTTAATTCACGGCCACCCAACCAAGAGACTAATAGCGGTGAAAATAATTCTAATTTTCCTTTATAACGCGACTTCAAGCCGCGCGCACTTCGTGCCACTGCAGAAATTCGACCATGATTAACACTAAATAATTCAACGATTAAGCTGGTATCACTGTAAGGCCGCCGATGTAACACGAAGGCTGGTTCCAACAATACCTGTGTGGACATTGATTCATTCTCCAAAGCCCAATTCTTTTAACAGCCGTTCGCTATCCGACCAACCACTTTTGACTTTCACCCACAATTGCAAATAGACTTTTTGCCCAAAAAATTTTTCCATGTCGAGACGCGATTGCTGACCAATTTTTTTTAAGCGCGAACCTTCTTTGCCAATAACAATGCCCTTTTGGCTATCTTTCTCAACCCAAATCACGGCAGAAATCCGTATAATTTTCTCTTCTTTCTTCAATGCCACGATCGTCACCGTCAAGGCGTAAGGCAACTCTTGACCCAGCCCGCGCATGAGTTTTTCACGAATAATTTCTTGCGCCATAAATTGCTCACTGCGATCGGTAATTTGATCGGGTGGAAAATAAAATGGCGATTCTGGCAAACAAGCAGTAATTTCTTTTTCTAATGTCTCTACTTGTTCTCCCGTTTTTGCCGACACCGGAATGATTTTGTAGAATTTAAACGCCTGCGATACTTTTTCAATATAGGGTAATAACTTGCTCCGATCCTTCACTTGATCAATTTTATTTAAAACTAAAATAACCGGTGATTGCGTTGATTGTAGCTGCTTCAATACCCATTCATCTTGCTCATCCCAATGTTCTCCATCGACAACAAATAAAATCACATCCATATCATGCAATGCCGCACGTGCCTCGCGATTCATGTATTGATTGATGGCACGCTTAATACCCGGATGTAAGCCCGGAGTGTCTAAAAAAACAATTTGCACATCACCTGTAGTTTTAACACCTAAAATCCGCTGACGTGTGGTTTGAGGTTTACGTGAGGTAATACTGATTTTTTGACCGAGCATGCGATTCAGCAATGTGGATTTGCCCACATTGGGTCGGCCAATAATTGCAACATAACCACAATGAGTTGGTTTATTCATTTAGTTTTTCCAAAAAACGTTCTGCAGCCGCCTGTTCGGCTTTGCGACGTGATTTCCCGACACCCGTGGTCGCGTGTGGCAACCCTTCAACACGACACGTTACCGTAAAGGTTTGTGCATGTGCCTCACCTGAAATCTCAACTTTGTAACTGGGTAGCGGAAACTTTCTTGCTTGCAACCATTCTTGAAGTTGTGATTTTGCGTCTTTGACCGGCGTTAATTTCGATAAATCATCCACCCGTTCACCATACCAATCCAACACACAACGACGACACGCTTGCATTCCCCCATCCATGAAAATAGCACCAACAATCGCCTCTAAAGCATCCGCTAAAATAGAACGACGTTTTTTACCACCGCTTTTTCTCTCACCCAAACCTAAATGCAAACCCTCACTCACCCCTAAATCGGTAGCCATCGACGCTAAAATTTCACCGTTAACCAGTGATGCACGCATTCGACTCAGATCACCTTCCGGTGCATTAGGATGACGTTGATAAAGTTCAGATGTAATGATGAACCCCAAAATAGCATCCCCTAAAAATTCGAGTCGTTCATTATTGTCTGAACCCACACTACGATGTGTTAATGCGTTTTCTAATAATTTTGGTTGATTAAAGTGATGACCTAGCCTCGCCATCAGTTGATCTAATCTAGTCATTTAGCTTCCCTAGTTTCACACTTCTATAATCCTTTACCGATTCGATTCCAGCGTATGTCATTTTCTAGAGGATCCCAGCTCATCCAAATTCCAAAAGCTTTGCCAATTAAATCCTTTTCAGGTACGAACCCCCACTGACGACTATCATCACTGTTGTCACGATTATCACCCATCATAAAATAATGGCCTGGTGGCACAGTAATATTATAATCTTGGGTTTCACCACCGATGGGCTGAACATAAATTTTATGTTTAACGCCATCCAAATCTTCTTGTTTGACCTCAACCAAACGCCGAAAACCGTAACTGCCCAAGTCATCTGCATCATGCAAAAATGTCTGATTCATTTTTTTGCCGTTGATGTAGAGCACCTTATTTTTATAAACCACATGATCCCCTGGCAAACCAATAACACGCTTAACAAATACAATTTTTGGATCTTTAGGCCAATGAAACAACACAATCTGACCACGCTGAGGCTCACCAATGCTGACAATTTTTTTATTTAAAATAGGTAGTCGCAACCCATAAGCAAACTGCTGCACAGCAATAAAATCACCCGGCATGATCGTTGGCTCTAATGAACCTGTCGGCACACGATAGGGTTGAATGAGGAAAGACCGCAGGATCCACACGCTCAATAAAACAGGGAAAAATGCACGCGCGTATTCAACCACCGTTGGAGCTTTCTTCTTACCAACGGCACGTCGTTTTTTATAAAAAAACAATCGATCAATCAGCGTAATAACGCCTGTAATCACCACCGCAATTGTTAAATAAAAAGCAAAATTAAACATCATTTGTTACTACCAACCTTCAATACAGCTAAAAATGCTTCCTGCGGAATCGACACCCTACCCACTTGTTTCATGCGTTTTTTACCTGCTTTTTGTTTCTCTAACAACTTCCGTTTTCGACTCACATCGCCACCATAACATTTCGCTGTGACATTTTTTCGCATCGCTTTAATGGATGAGCGTGCAATAATTTTTGCTCCGATGGCGGCTTGCAAAGCAATTTCAAACATTTGCCGCGGAATTAATTCCTTCAAGCGTTCTGTTAATTCTCGTCCGCGTGAAAATGCTTGATCTCGATGCACGATGGCCGCTAACGCATCGACTTTCTGAGCATTAATCAAGATGTCCAATTTTACCAGATCTGCGGCCTGAAAGTGATTAAAGCTATAATCTAATGAGGCAAATCCGCGACTAACCGATTTTAAACGATCAAAAAAATCCAAGACAATTTCACTCATGGGAATTTCGTAACTGATTGATACTTGGTTACTTAAGTAGAGTAATTTCTTTTGAACACCGCGCTTTTCTACACACAAAGTAATCACAGATCCCAAATATTCTTTTGGTAACAACATGTTAGCCAATGCGATGGGTTCGCGTATTTCAGAAATTTTATTGGGCTCAGGCAAGCCGCTGGGATTATCGACATAAATCGTATCCCCTTGTTTTGTAACGACTTCATAGATCACGGTCGGCGCTGTTGTGATCAAATCCAGATTGTATTCTCTCTCGAGGCGCTCTTGCACAATCTCCATGTGCAACATACCTAAAAATCCGCAGCGAAAACCAAAGCCTAGGGCTTCCGAAGATTCCGGCTCATAGAACAAGGCAGCGTCATTGAGGCGCAATTTCGCCAAGGCTTCACGAAAAGCCTCGTAATCATCCGCATCGATCGGAAACATACCCGCATAAACCTGGGGCTTCATTTGCTTGAATCCGGGCAATGGTTTCAACGCAGACCCTTTCGTGTGCGTGATGGTGTCGCCCACCGGGGCGCCAAAAATATCCTTAATGCCCGCCACGATCAAACCCACGGATCCGGCACCCAGTTCTTGTAATAATTTACGTTTTGGTGTGAAGTGCCCAAGTTGATCGATGGCGTAATCCCTGCTCGTGGACATGATGCGAACCTTATCACCGACTTTCAACGTGCCCTGCATGATTCGAACTAATGAGACCACTCCCAAGTAACTATCGAACCATGAATCAATAATGAGCGCCTGAAGTGGTGCGTCGGAATCACCCTGAGGCGGCGGGATTCGCGCAACCAATTGCTCTAATAATTCTGGAATGCCAAGCCCCTCTTTGGCACTAACCATCAGTGCATCACTTGCATCGATACCGATCACATCTTCTATTTCCTGTTTGACACGCTCGGGTTCAGCCTGAGGCAGATCAATTTTATTTAATACTGGAATGACTTCGAGACCCTGATCGATGGCGGTGTAACAAGTCGCTACAGTTTGTGCTTCAACTCCCTGCCCAGCATCAACCACCAATAGTGCTCCTTCACAAGCAGCGAGTGAGCGCGACACTTCATAAGAAAAATCGACGTGACCGGGTGTATCAATAAAGTTCAATTGATAGGTGTTTCCATCTTTTGCTACGTAGTCTAGCGTGACACTTTGTGCCTTGATGGTAATCCCGCGCTCACGCTCAATATCCATACTATCAAGCACTTGAGCCTTCATTTCGCGCTCAGTCAAACCACCGCAAACTTGAATAAAACGATCGGCTAGCGTCGATTTACCATGGTCAATATGGGCGATAATGGAAAAGTTTCGAATAAGTTTTTGTGATATCGTCATGGCGCAATACTAACAGGTTTTAGACAAAGTCATAATCCTTCAGATAATCTTTTAGCGTAATAAGGCTTTGTTGCCTAACTAAAACATGAACAATCTATGTAATTTTTGCTGTCTATATTATAATCAGCACCCCAGGGTTTTCAAGCAGAAGGCGGTTCATATGCCAAATAAATATCCAAACAAAAAAGGCTGGACGATTCCCAAGCAGAAATACAAGGTGAGCAATTGGCGTGAATATAATAATGCATTACGCAATCGTGCCAATATTGAAATCTGGATATCCGATGATATTATTCATTCGTGGTATGAAAAAGATCGTGTGTATGATGGCAAAGGCGCACCCCAAAAGTTCACGGATCTTGCGATCATTACGTGCCATGAAATTCGGCAAGTTTTTCGTTTAGCGTTGAGGCAATGTCAAGGGTTTATGAATTCAATTTTCAAGATGAAAGCCCTTAATATAAAATCACCGGATTACAGTTGCTTGTCAAAACGGTTAGCGCTTTTAACTATTCAGTCGCCTCGTTACAGGAAAACGGAATCGGCAGATAAAAGCGTTGTGGCTATCGCCCTTGACTCCACTGGGTTAAAACGGTTTGGCAGAGGTGAATGGCATCAGGAAACATATACATTATCAGCCAAACGGAGTTGGCGTAAATTGCATATAGCCGTTGATAATAAACATATTATTCATGGTAATGATTTAACGGATCGCTTTACGGCGGATTGCCAAAGCGTTGCAACGTTATCAAAGCAACTTACTTGCAAAGTGGGCCATGTCAGCGCCGATGGTGCCTACGATAAGAATCCTGTTTATGAAATATTATCAAATTACTTTAAAGGAGCCGCTATAATAATGCCGCCTGATAGTGATGCTGTTTATGATAAAAATAATCATACACAACGTAATGGTAATGTTAAGCAACTAAAAGCATTGGGCCGAATGGCTTGGCAACGAATAAGACAATACGGTTATCGGAATTATTCAGAGTTGGCGATTCAACGCTACAAAAGAATATTGGGTAGTACGTTACATGCTCGAGATTTTGTACGGCAAAAAATCGAATCAATGATCGGTTGTGGTGTGTTAAATAAAATGACACGGCTAGGAATGCCGGCGAGTTATCGTTGCGCCTAAATTTTGCGACACAGACAAAGCCGTGAGGTTAGGCAACAAAGCCCAAATGAAATACCGCAGCGCCTAAAAATATACCATCAGCAAAGGCATCTCCAATTTCTAAGAGTTGCTGGTTTCGCCGAATAAAATGTAGTGAGGCCAATCCAGCAGAGAGTGTGATAACAGCTAGGATGCCGGCAGTCAGCCATTTATAAAATATTAGTGACATATAGCTCCTTACATTGACCTTTGAGCTACACAAAGACTATAGTATACGATCTTGATAAATGTCAATAAATCAAATACTTATTAAGATTTTGTGCAAGAGTTGTCCGCCATTATACACATATTGCTTTATTGAGACCTAAATGCGGTGTTTATAGCAACAAGGGTATTCAATTCTGTGGCAGAGGCCGCTCAAGTTCGATCGGTTTCACAGCAGAGTGGGTTATGCTACATTATTTAATTATCTACCACATTAATTAATAGGGCACCTTATGAACCTTGATTACCTTGATTTTGAACAGCCCATCGCTGAGTTGCAGGAAAAAATTGATGAGCTGCGGCGTGTGGGTACCAGCCAAGACTTGAACCTCAGTGAAGAGGTGGCAAGGTTGGAAGAAAAAAGTGTAACGCTCACCCAGCAAATTTTTTCAGACCTCAGTGCCCAGCAGATTGTTCAGTTGGCGCGTCATCCATTGCGGCCCTATACAATGGATTATATCAAACGCATCTTGACGGATTTTGAAGAGTTGCAAGGTGATCGACATTCCTCACAGGCATCAGCCATTGTCGCGGGTTTAGCACGCTTGGAGGGTGAGCCGGTCATGGTGATCGGTCATCAAAAAGGGCGTACGACCAAAGAAAAAGTGGAGCGTAATTTTGGCATGGCGAACCCGGAAGGGTTTCGTAAAGCACTGCGATTGATGAAGCTCGCCGAACGTTTCGATGTGCCTGTTCTAACGTTTATCGATACGCCGGGTGCTTATCCCGGGGTGGGTGCTGAAGAGCACAACCAAAGTGAAGCGATTGCCCGCAATTTATATGAAATGTCGCAATTAAAAACACCGATTATTTGCACTATTATTGGAGAGGGTTGCTCTGGTGGGGCATTGGCAATCGGTGTTGGTGATAAGTCATTAATGCTGCAATATTCGTATTATTCCGTGATTTCGCCGGAAGGCTGTGCCTCTATTTTGTGGAAAAGTGCAGAAAAAGCAGGTGATGCAGCACAAGCCTTAGGCCTCACCGCGGATCGACTGTATGAACTCGGCTTAATTGACGAAATTATCGCAGAACCATTAGGCGGTGCGCATCGTGATGCGGATGCCATGGCAGTTAAATTAAAAGAGCGATTAATTGGTAATTTAGCAATTTTAAAATCCAAACCAATTGATGGTTTATTAGATGAACGTTATAAGCGTTGGCTCAGTTACGGCAAAGACTAATGCTGTTTATAAGATGTTTAGTTCTGATCAATTAATCCAAATTCTCGGTACGCTAACCGATCAGCCTCATTTTTGTATTGCTTACAGCGGCGGTTTGGATTCGCATGTGTTATTACACGCAATGCGCGAAATAGCGAGTCAGCATCCCAATATTCAGGTGCGTGTCATTCATGTTAATCATGGGTTAAATTCCAATGCAGATGCATGGCAAAAGCATTGCGAACGGGTATGCAGCGATTTAGGCATTGAATTGATTTCCCAATCTGTGGAATTGAATATTAAACCAGGTGATAGTATTGAGGCTGCGGCGCGTGCAGCGCGTTATGAATGTTTTAAGAAATTGTTGTCCTTTAATGAAAACTTAATCACAGCGCACACGAAAAACGATCAAGCAGAAACATTATTATTACAGCTCATGCGCGGTGCTGGCGTTAAAGGCCTTGCGGCCATGCCGATTAAAAAAACATTTTCGCAAGGTCATTTGCTCCGACCATTATTGACATTCACGCGCGAACAACTTGAGGTTTATGCAAATCAACATGCGTTAAAATGGATCGAAGATGACAGTAATTCGGAAATGCGATTTGATCGCAACTATATGCGTCATCAAATCGTGCCTAGATTACAAGCACGGTGGCCAGAAGCGCTAACGACACTCACGCGCTCAGCGCAACACTGCGGTGAGAGTGCTGAATTATTGGATCAATTAGCGGATATTGACTTAAAATGGGTGAGTGATGAAACTCGGCAATCATTACTGATAAGCTCTCTCGCACAATTATCGGAAGAACGTCAGCGTAACATATTGCGGCGTTGGATTGTTTGGCGGGGTTATCGTTTGCCGAATACAAAACATTTAAAACAAATTGTTGAAACAGTTTTACAGGCCTGCGAAGATGCACAGCCCGAAGTAAGCTGGGATAATGCTGAAATTCGACGCTATCAAAATCGCCTATATTTAATGGATTCATTGTCAGCGCACGATGCGAGTCAAATCATTCCCTGGGATTTAAGAAGACCCTTGCCGCTGCCTGATCATTTGGGAACATTATCCGTTAAAACGGTAAGTGGCCATGGAATTTCTGCTGCGCTGAAGTCCGATCAAATTACCGTGCGTTTTCGCCAGGGAGGTGAGCGTTGTCAGCCTGTCGGTCGTAAAGAAACCCATTCGTTAAAAAACTTGATGCAAGAGTGGAGAGTTCCACCTTGGCAACGTGATCGCATTCCGTTGATTTATGTGGGTGAAACATTAATTGCAGTGTTGGGTTACTGCGTGTGTGAAGGTTTTGCCGCAAAAGAGGATGAAGTGGGTTATGATATGGTTATTCTTTTAAATAAGGAAGCCGCCAATGAAGCACCAACTAATCATTCGTAATATTCATTGTGCAAGTTGTGTTGCGAAAATCGAGAGTATTTTAAAAAATGTTTCTGGTGTGCAAACTGCTTCTCTTAATTACGCTTCGAAGACAGCAACGGTAGAAGGGGATGTTAAAGCTCAAACTTTAATAGACACCCTGAAGAAAGAAGGCTATGAGGCAAAGCCTGTCGATGATCAAGGTTCAGATAGTGCCACAGAAGACAGTTCACACCATTATCACCGTATGCTTCGAAAATCAGTATTTGCCATTATTGTAGGTATACCGTTATTTATCGATTTATTTTGGCATTGGTTACCGCGGGTGGATGTGCCTTATATCCAGTGGCCTTGGGTCATCGTCGCAGTATTTGGGTTTTTCGTATTATATTTTTCAGGAGGGCATATCTTTAAAAGTGCCTGGAAATCCTTTTGGCGTCACAGCGCCAACATGGATACATTAGTTGCGTTAGGTACTGGCATTGCATGGCTCTATTCGACAATTGTTGTGTTAATTCCCTTTTGGATACCAACAATAGCGCGACATGTGTATTTTGATACATCCGCTATTTTAATTGCCTTTATTACCTTTGGTGCTGCATTGGAAGTGCGGGCACGTGGTAAAACCTCTGAAGCAATAAAACGTTTAATCGGATTACAACCGAAAACAGCGCGTGTGATTCGTGATGGTGAAGAAATCGATGTGCCTATTGAAGAAATACAAGCAGGTGATCGATTACGTGTTCGCCCCGGTGAAAAAATCGCGGTGGATGGTGAGATTTTAGAAGGCGACTCTCAAATCGATGAATCCATGTTAACGGGTGAGCCCTTGCCTGTGCATAAAAAACAGGGAGATGAGGTGGTTGGTGGTACGATTAATAAATCAGGAACTTTTATTTATAAAGCGACACACGTGGGTAAAGACACTGCGCTAGCACATATCGTAGAAATGGTTCAGCAGGCGCAAAATTCCAAACCTACGATAGGTCGGTTGGCAGATAAAGTGTCTTCCCTATTCGTGCCAACAGTCGTCATTATTGCTATTTTAACAGCGCTTGGTTGGTATGACTTTGGGCCAGATCCGAAAGCGGCATTTGTCTTAGTGACGAGTGTTGCTGTGTTAGTGATTGCGTGCCCTTGTGCGCTCGGTTTGGCAACGCCCACTTCTGTCATTGTGGGAGTGGGAAAAGCAGCAGAAATAGGAATATTGATTCGTAACGGCGATGCGCTGCAAACTGCAACCAAGCTAACAACAATTGTATTAGATAAAACCGGCACAGTAACAGAAGGAAAGCCTGCCTTAGTGCATGTTGAAACACTTGAGGGTGTCGATGAAACAACGCTATTAACGGTAGCGGCGAGTGTGGAAGCGGGGTCAGAGCATCCGTTGGCAGAGGCGATCGTTGTTGGCGCTAAGAAAAAAAATATTAAACCTAAAAACGTCACTGGATTTCAGGCGATTACGGGGCATGGTGTCACGGCATTATATGAAAATCAAAAAGCCTATTTAGGCAAGAAACAATTAATGGATCAAAACAATATCGATTTGAAAAATTTGCCTGAGATTGCTGAAAAGCTAGCGGGTGAAGGCCAAACCCCTGTGTATGTTGCATTAAATGGAAAAGCCTTGGGTATTGTTTCCGTGGCAGATCCAATTAAAGCAGATTCTAAAGACGCTATTGCGCAATTGCAGAAAAAAGGGTTAAAGGTCGTGATGATCACGGGTGATAATCCACAAACTGCAAAAGCGGTGGCATCAGCCGTTGGCATTGATGATTTTATCGCCGAAGTTTTGCCACAAGATAAGGCAGAAAAGGTGAGCGCCTTACAGCAAAAAGGTGAAATTGTGGGCATGGTGGGTGATGGGATCAATGACGCACCTGCCTTAGCTTCAGCGGATGTTGGATTTGCAATCGGCACGGGTACCGATGTCGCGATAGAAAGTGCCGATGTGACATTAATGGGTGGTTCGCTAAAAGGTGTCGTGAATTCTATTGCAATTTCGCGAGCCACGGTCCGTAATATTAAACAAAATTTATTCGGTGCCTTTGTTTATAATACCCTAGGTATTCCTATCGCTGCAGGCGTGTTTTATCCGCTGGTGGGAGTACTTTTAAATCCCGTGATCGCAGGCGCTGCGATGGCATTGTCATCCGTGACGGTTGTGACGAATGCTAATCGTTTGCGGTTTTTTCATAAATATGAGCGTTCTGTAAGCTCACAGCTGAATAAGTTACCCTGATTTATTCAGTTTCTTGTGCTTTTTGTAAAGCTAGTTGATTTACTATTTCAATCGATAGGCCTGTCGCTTGTGAAATAGTTTCAGAGTCAGTTCCCTGGTTTAACATATTGATGGCAACTGCTGTAAGGGCTTGTTCCTTGCCTTCGGCTCTGAGTCGTTCGCCTAGCGTCATTATTTTGTCTCCGAGTTTGGGGTTGATAAATTTATCTTTTGCTTTGGAGATTGCTTCGGGGTCAGTTTCTTTATTGAGTGAGTCAACAGCCTCTATAATTGCTGTAAGGGCTTGTTCCTTGCCTTCAGCTCTGAGTCGTTCGCCTAAAGTCATCATATTAGCTCCTAGGTTTGGGTTAAGTTCATGAGTAAATGTTGTAAACTCTTCAACGTTTTTAAGATTACCTGCATCTATCACATATTTTATAGTCGCTATTATATAATCATTATCATGCTCTGTCACAAGTTGTTGTAATAATGGCAATATTTTACGTAAGTGATTTGCCAAATTTCGGGCATAAATATGTTTTTGTATGAAGGTGAGAATACCACTTCGTGTTTTTTGTTTGAGTGTTTCATCAGGAATAGTATTCACATCAATCAAATGGAATGGTTTTAATAGCGTATTTTTTGCTAAATTTTTTTCTTTTCCAAATAAATCGAAAATATCTGTACTGTAAGGATAGATTTTTTTGCCATGATAAAATACAAGAGGAACTACTACGGGCAAAACATTTTCTTTATTATTTTTAATATGATGCGCCATAATGTTGCATGTATAGCGCAGTAAACGAAATGGCATCCATCGATCGGGGGTGCTTTGATGTTCAGCGAGAAGATAAATATAACTATCACAACCTTGTATTTTCGCTTTATATAAAACATCTGAGACAACTTGTCGCAAATTTGGATCAATAAAGCTTTCTTTTTGTAGCTTTAAAGAAGATAAATCCGTGATAGATAACACATCTTTTGGCAAATGTTGCTCCATAAACTCTCTGGCAACATCTACTCTGCTCATGGCAAAACGAAAATATTTATCATGAATATTGTTATCGCCCATGAGTGTTATCGTATTGGATTGCGCAGTCAGCGCAATACCGGGGTTGAAAATTAGGTTTTGTATTGTTGTTGACAATTCAGCAGTTGGGCGCGTATAAAATAAATTTGGGATAACTGTTTTGAGGGATGCTTGTTAATGAGCTATGTCATCGTCAACATTATTGGTGTTGCTTTAATCGTCTTTGTCATCGGGTGGTTTTGGTTGGCAAAGAAAAAGAAAGCAGTGAGCATTGCAAAAAAATTCATTGAAATTAAAGTGGCTAATGGTGTTTACTCGCCTGATGTGGTGCAAACTCAAAAAGGCAAATCGATTACATTGCGTTTTATTCGTGAAGATGAAACGCCGTGTGCGGGCACCGTCATTTTTTCAGATTTCAATAAAAGCGCTGAATTGCCTGTTGGGAAATCGGTAGATATTACCTTTACCCCTGATAAAACAGGTGAATTTGAGTTTACTTGTCAGATGGGGATGTATCGGGGAAGGTTGGTTGTGTTGTGAATCACCACTTAACTTTATAACTACTGCTTCGTCCTTTTCCTATAACCGGAATCAAACACTTTTTCTGAACTAAATCGGCTAACTCTCGATAGGCTGTTGCTCGGCTCACCTTAGTTAGGGTTGCGTATTTTCGAGTGGCTTTGTTGCCTAACCTCACGGCTTTGTCTGTGTCGCAAAATTTAGGCGCAACGATAACTCGCCGGCATTCCTAGCCGTGTCATTTTATTTAACACACCACAACCGATCATTGATTCGATTTTTTGCCGTACAAAATCTCGAGCATGTAACGTACTACCCAATATTCTTTTGTAGCGTTGAATCGCCAACTCTGAATAATTCCGATAACCGTATTGTCTTATTCGTTGCCAAGCCATTCGGCCCAATGCTTTTAGTTGCTTAACATTACCATTACGTTGTGTATGATTATTTTTATCATAAACAGCATCACTATCAGGCGGCATTATTATAGCGGCTCCTTTAAAGTAATTTGATAATATTTCATAAACAGGATTCTTATCGTAGGCACCATCGGCGCTGACATGGCCCACTTTGCAAGTAAGTTGCTTTGATAACGTTGCAACGCTTTGGCAATCCGCCGTAAAGCGATCCGTTAAATCATTACCATGAATAATATGTTTATTATCAACGGCTATATGCAATTTACGCCAACTCCGTTTGGCTGATAATGTATATGTTTCCTGATGCCATTCACCTCTGCCAAACCGTTTTAACCCAGTGGAGTCAAGGGCGATAGCCACAACGCTTTTATCTGCCGATTCCGTTTTCCTGTAACGAGGCGACTGAATAGTTAAAAGCGCTAACCGTTTTGACAAGCAACTGTAATCCGGTGATTTTATATTAAGGGCTTTCATCTTGAAAATTGAATTCATAAACCCTTGACATTGCCTCAACGCTAAACGAAAAACTTGCCGAATTTCATGGCACGTAATGATCGCAAGATCCGTGAACTTTTGGGGTGCGCCTTTGCCATCATACACACGATCTTTTTCATACCACGAATGAATAATATCATCGGATATCCAGATTTCAATATTGGCACGATTGCGTAATGCATTATTATATTCACGCCAATTGCTCACCTTGTATTTCTGCTTGGGAATCGTCCAGCCTTTTTTGTTTGGATATTTATTTGGCATATGAGGCGCCCTCTGCTTAAAAATCGTGGGGTGCTGATTATAATATAGACAGCAAAAATTACATAGATTGTTCATGTTTTAGTTAGGCAACAAAGCCTTGCCAAAGCGTTGCAACGTTATCAAAGCAACTTACTTGCAAAGTGGGCCATGTCAGCGCCGATGGTGCCTACGATAAGAATCCTGTTTATGAAATATTATCAAATTACTTTAAAGGAGCCGCTATAATAATGCCGCCTGATAGTGATGCTGTTTATGATAAAAATAATCATACACAACGTAATGGTAATGTTAAGCAACTAAAAGCATTGGGCCGAATCGCTTGGCAACGAATAAGACAATACGGTTATCGGAATTATTCAGAGTTGGCGATTCAACGCTACAAAAGAATATTGGGTAGTACGTTACATGCTCGAGATTTTGTACGGCAAAAAATCGAATCAATGATCGGTTGTGGTGTGTTAAATAAAATGACACGGCTAGGAATGCCGGCGAGTTATCGTTGCGCCTAAATTTTGCGACACAGACAAAGCCGTGAGGTTAGGCAACAAAGCCGACCGTTGGCACGTCGATTGTACTTATTTACGTATTGAAGGCCGTTGGTGTTATTTTTACAGGGCGATTGATGAAAAGGGCGATTTGATCGATGTCTATTTAAGTGATGTACGAGATCAGCAGGCCGCAGAAAACTTCTTCAAGCAGGCGGCTAAAACGAGTGGCATTTATCCTGAGCAAATCACGACTGATAAAGAGCCCGCCCTTTATCCTGCGATCCAAGCTGTCTTTGGTGAGTATACCGACCATCGGGATAATAACTATTTGAATAATCGTATTGAGCAATCCCATCGAGGCATCAAATCACGTATGCGTGTGATGAAGGGATTCAAGAATATATTTTGCGCATTACGGTTTTGTACAGTCTTTGAAGAAATACAGCAGTTTTTTAGAGAAAAAAATAAAAATCTCAGGACAATTCTATCTAAATTTCAAACCTTCAATCAATTATTCCAACAAGCTTTCTGAATAACTCTATTATAGAAGCATATGAGTCAATAGTTGACTGAGTTTTTAAAGAACCCTAATCCCTAACACCTAACACCTAATCCTTATTTCACAACCTTCAAATTCGGACGGCCTTTTTTGACGGGTGGTTTGGTGGTGCCAGACGGAGGTAGATCACCGCCCCCCTCATCATCACCATCCTCATCGCTGAATACCATCCCACGACCATTTTCAAAAGCATAGATTGCTTTAACCGCGCTGACAGGGATGAAAATATGATGGGCAATACCCGAAAACCGTGCATCAAACTCAACAGCATCGTTGCCTAAACGTAAATTCCCAACCGCTTGTGATTCGATATTCAAAACAATTTTACCATCCTCCACGAAGCGTTCAGGGACTTCGACACCCGAAGCCATTGCATCGACCATGATGTAAGGAGTAAGTGAATTATCGATCAACCATTCGTAAATGGCGCGCAATAAATAAGGCCGGCTAGAATTCATCCGACTCTCTTAATTCCCGCTCAGCTTCCGTCAAGCTGGCTTGAAAAGATTCCCGCGCAAAAACTCGGTCCTCATATTCTGAAATCGCCTTCGCCTTTTTAGGCAATTTGACGTCTAAATGCGGTAGACGCCACAGCAAGGGCGCAATGCAACAATCTACTAATGTAAACTCTTCGCTTAAAAAATAAGGTGAGTTGGCAAACACAGGCAACACAGTCACTAAAGAATTTTTTAACTCTTCACGTGCTGCTTCCGCCTGCTTCGGTGTACCTATTTCAATCGCTTTGATCAGCTTGTACCAGTTACGTTCGATACGATACATCATCAAACGACTTTTTGCGCGTGACACGGGATAAACTGGCAACAAGGGCGGATGCGGAAAACGCTCATCCAAATATTCCATAATGACGCGGGAATTATATAAAACGAGCTCGCGATCTACTAATGTGGGCAAAGAATTATAGGGATTAAGATCGATTAAATCTTCGCAGGGATGATTTTCATCGACGTTAAGCACATCGACGCTCACACCTTTTTCAGCTAAAACGATGCGAACTTGGTGGCTGTAGATATCTAGTGGTCCTGAATATAATGTCATAATCGAACGCTTCAACATGGTCATTAATAACTCCCTGGGTCATCTCTGGCAAAACGATAACTCTGTTAACGTTTAGAGAATTGTGTGCCTTTTCTCGCCTTATGACGACCGACTTTTTTGCGCTCCACCATACGTGGGTCGCGAGTGACAAAACCAGCTTGGCGGAGTATCTTGCGCCAACCACTGCCTCCTTCATCACCCCCTTCTTCATCATGTTCAAGCAATGCACGTGTAATTCCGTGTCGAATCGCACCTGCTTGGCCGCTGCTGCCACCACCATTGACGCTAACTAAAACGTCAAATTTATCTGTAACATCCACGGCTACCAGTGGCTGCCGGACGACCATTCGCTCTGTTTCGCGGCCAAAAAACTCATCTAACGGCTTGCCGTTAACGATGATTTCACCTTTCCCAGATCTTAAAAACACTCGTGCACTAGCCGTTTTTCGTCGACCTGTGCCTAGATTTTGCTTTACTTGTGCTACTGCCATGATGCCTCTTTATAAATCGATTTTCTCAGGTTTTTGCGCTGCATGAGGATGGGTCTCCCCGGCAAATACCTTTAATTTCCCCAGCATTTCGCGACCCAATGGGCCTCTCGGGAGCATGCCTTTGACCGCTAATTCTAACACACGAGCCGGGCTTTTCTCTTGCATTTCAGCAAAAGTTTGAGTCTTTATACCACCTGGATAACCAGTGTGCCAGTGATAGAGCTTGTCTTCAACCTTATTCCCCGTAACCGCGATCTTATCAGCGTTGATTATCACGAAGAAATCACCGGTGTCCGCGTGAGGTGTGTATTCAGGCTTGTGCTTGCCCCGCAGGCGCGATGCCAGCACGCTAGCTAGTCTGCCTAAGGTTTTGCCCTTGGCATCGACGAGATACCACTTTCGGTCTATTGTGGCTTCATTCGCCATAATTGTGGCTTCATTCGCCATATAAGTTGTCATCAGAAACCCTCGTATATCATATATCTGGGAAAGGCACAGAATGGTACAGCACAATCGGGGATTATACAAGGGGCTAGGCACCTATCGAGATATAGACTCAAATTGTGGTGCGGTTGTCGCTCTCTCTAACATCTACGGTACTTACGCCACAAAACAGTAATTCCCTGTGCCGCCCTTGAAACTCCCTTAGATAGAAAACAGTTTAAAACTCATTCTAAAATCATTCCGAAACACACAAAACCCCCTAAAAATAGCATTTTTGGCATTTTTTTCGTTAAAAACACCAAAAAAACCCTAAAAAACATGTGCTTTTCGTCAAAAATGTGATATTTTCTAACAGTGGTGATTGCTACCGCAATCAATTAAATCAATCGTTAATGGACTAATAAAGAGGAAGTTTTATGCCAGCTAGAAAAAAAAGAAAAACGGCTAAGAGAAAATCTACTAAAAGAAAATCTACAGTGAGAAGAAAATCTCCCGCTCGTAGAACAAAAAAATCAGCTCGTCGAGCTGCACCTAGAAAAGCTGCTGCTACAACTGCAATTCGCACAGCACTCAACAAATCTCAGTTAATGACACATATTGCTGACTCTACGGAACTTAGCAAAAAGCAAGTGTCTGCTGTTTTTGAAGAATTGGCCAATTTAATGCATCGTCATCTTCGCAAAGGTGGCGCTGGTGAATTTACTGTACCTGGCTTGATGAAATGCGTTGTAAAACGCAAACCTGCTACGAAATCTCGTCGTGGCATTAATCCATTCACAGGTGAAATGATTACGTTCAAAGCAAAACCTGCGCGCAATGTCGTTAAGGTTCGCACGTTAAAACGCCTGAAAGAAATGGTGAAATAACTACTTAACTATCTCTCCTCTGCGTAGCTGTACAAAGCACAGCGAAGCAGAGGAGGGGTCGATTCAATCGTAATGAAATCAATCTTTAAGTCTATATATTGGACTTTGGATAAATTTATAAAAATAATTAAAAATTGCTTGACATAGAAACCGAAAAAAAATTTTACGTTGTAAACAACGTTTGTTCGAAAAAATAAAATAAGGAACAAACGATGTTAGCGACAGAAAAACTAAAACAATTCCGTACATTCCTCTACAACATCTTCCCCGCGCGACGCGATGCCAATATGAATTTACTCGATGCCCTTTCAAGCCATGGCCATCGCTGCAAAACACCCATAGAATTATGTGAATCGCCATACTTTGAACGTGAATACAGTAGTATTACCGATGCGATTAGCGATGGTTTGTCGGTAGCAAATTGTTGGGATAGCATGATGAAAATACAATATGAACATGTGAGTCATAGCGATGACCGTGTGATCATTATTGCGGATACGACACCACAGTCGCGTCAAAGTGCACACTGTGTTGAAGATCGCCATGTGGTTTACAGCCCTAATCCAGCACCGGGTAACAAACCGATTACCATTGGACATGAATATTCAACGGTATCACTATTGCCCAATGATGGTGCAGCTCAAGAAAAGCATTGGTTAGTTCCACTGGATACGAGGCGCGTTAAAAGCGATGAAAAAGGCAATGTAGTTGGGATGCAGCAAATTAACCGTTGTATTGCAGACTTAGCGCTTACTCATAAATTGGTGGTTAGCGTGGCTGATTCAAAATATGGTACAGAAGCTTGCCGTAAACTGGTTAGCGAAAATCCCAATTGGGTACATCTTTTCCGTTTTAACAGTACCCGTAATGTTTTCGCGCCCGCATCAATAGAAGATAATACCTCAGGAAGTATAAAACGCTATGGTGATGCGATGAAACTAAACGACAGCACGACTCACCGTGAATCCGATGAGATTGTGCAGCAACCCATTACAACCCGCAGTGGCAAAACTTACCAATTGGAGATTAAAATATGGCGTGACCAATTACTGCGTGGTTCAAAGCAATTTAAAGGATATGAGCATCCTGTTACTGTTGTGCAATTGGTTGCGGTTGATGCTAACGGTAAATCTTTATATAAAAATCCACTCTGGTTAGGACTCGCTGGTGAACGACGTAATGAAATCACAGCATTAGAAGCCTATCACTATTACGATAGACGCTATGACATTGAACACTACTTTCGTTTTGGTAAAGACAAACTGTTATTTGACCGATACCAAACACCGGATGTTAAGCACGAAGAAGATTGGTGGCGGATGACAGCATTAGCGTATACGCAACTTTATCTAGCGAGGAATCTTGCCCCGATTTTACCGAAAAAATGGGAGCGGTATTTGCCGAGCTTCCAAGTGGATAACGAAAAACCATCAATAACTGCGACCCCTTCACAAACGCAACGGGGTTTTTCTACGGTGCTTGATACCGTTGGCACGCCTGCTAATCTCTGCAAACCACGCGGTAATCCGCAAGGCAGAACCAAAGGTGATACGCAGGGGAAACGCACGCGACATCCTGCTATTTTCAAAAATAGCAACTCAAAAATTAAAACGATTCAGAGGACTGAAGAAAAGACGCAAAACTCAGACCCTGAAAAAATAGAGGATTTGATTGGGATAGTAAAATCATGGTTGGATAAAATAAATTTTACACCTGAGCAATTCTACGAATTGCTGCAAAAAACAGCTTAAGATTTAGAAACTCACATTTTTTGATTATTGTCCTAACTGGCAAGGGATTTTATTTATCCAAAGTCCAATATATAGGCTCCCCTAAGCGGCAGGCGCAAGAGACGGAATTTGCTTTTCTACCTCTTTTGCGAACTTTCCTCTAGGATTGTCAGCTCTCCCAAAAAATCCACAAACCTTAGTCACCATATAACAAAAAACAGACTTTACTTGATCAACAAAAGATTTTCCCATAGGATCACTAGATAAAAGCTTTTCATTTTCGTGAAAATTTTTCTTAAAATTTTCTATATTACTCTGTCTTATGTTGCTTATTAACTCCTCAACAACGTCAATTTGCTTTTCCACAGCGTCTACTTCAATTTTTCGGTTCTTTAAAAACTCAGTCAACTATTGACTCATATGCTTCTATAATATTGGACTTTGGATAAATAAAATCCCTTGCCAGTTAGGACAATAATCAAAAAATGTGAGTTTCTAAATCTTAAGCTGTTTTTTGCAGCAATTCGTAGAATTGCTCAGGTGTAAAATTTATTTTATCCAACCATGATTTTACTATCCCAATCAAATCCTCTATTTTTTCAGGGTCTGAGTTTTGCGTCTTTTCTTCAGTCCTCTGAATCGTTTTAATTTTTGAGTTGCTATTTTTGAAAATAGCAGGATGTCGCGTGCGTTTCCCCTGCGTATCACCTTTGGTTCTGCCTTGCGGATTACCGCGTGGTTTGCAGAGATTAGCAGGCGTGCCAACGGTATCAAGCACCGTAGAAAAACCCCGTTGCGTTTGTGAAGGGGTCGCAGTTATTGATGGTTTTTCGTTATCCACTTGGAAGCTCGGCAAATACCGCTCCCATTTTTTCGGTAAAATCGGGGCAAGATTCCTCGCTAGATAAAGTTGCGTATACGCTAATGCTGTCATCCGCCACCAATCTTCTTCGTGCTTAACATCCGGTGTTTGGTATCGGTCAAATAACAGTTTGTCTTTACCAAAACGAAAGTAGTGTTCAATGTCATAGCGTCTATCGTAATAGTGATAGGCTTCTAATGCTGTGATTTCATTACGTCGTTCACCAGCGAGTCCTAACCAGAGTGGATTTTTATATAAAGATTTACCGTTAGCATCAACCGCAACCAATTGCACAACAGTAACAGGATGCTCATATCCTTTAAATTGCTTTGAACCACGCAGTAATTGGTCACGCCATATTTTAATCTCCAATTGGTAAGTTTTGCCACTGCGGGTTGTAATGGGTTGCTGCACAATCTCATCGGATTCACGGTGAGTCGTGCTGTCGTTTAGTTTCATCGCATCACCATAGCGTTTTATACTTCCTGAGGTATTATCTTCTATTGATGCGGGCGCGAAAACATTACGGGTACTGTTAAAACGGAAAAGATGTACCCAATTGGGATTTTCGCTAACCAGTTTACGGCAAGCTTCTGTACCATATTTTGAATCAGCCACGCTAACCACCAATTTATGAGTAAGCGCTAAGTCTGCAATACAACGGTTAATTTGCTGCATCCCAACTACATTGCCTTTTTCATCGCTTTTAACGCGCCTCGTATCCAGTGGAACTAACCAATGCTTTTCTTGAGCTGCACCATCATTGGGCAATAGTGATACCGTTGAATATTCATGTCCAATGGTAATCGGTTTGTTACCCGGTGCTGGATTAGGGCTGTAAACCACATGGCGATCTTCAACACAGTGTGCACTTTGACGCGACTGTGGTGTCGTATCCGCAATAATGATCACACGGTCATCGCTATGACTCACATGTTCATATTGTATTTTCATCATGCTATCCCAACAATTTGCTACCGACAAACCATCGCTAATCGCATCGGTAATACTACTGTATTCACGTTCAAAGTATGGCGATTCACATAATTCTATAGGTGTTTTGCAGCGATGGCCATGGCTTGAAAGGGCATCGAGTAAATTCATATTGGCATCGCGTCGCGCGGGGAAGATGTTGTAGAGGAATGTACGGAATTGTTTTAGTTTTTCTGTCGCTAACATCGTTTGTTCCTTATTTTATTTTTTCGAACAAACGTTGTTTACAACGTAAAATTTTTTTTCGGTTTCTATGTCAAGCAATTTTTAATTATTTTTATAAATTTATCCAAAGTCCAATATAATAGAGTTATTCAGAAAGCTTGTTGGAATAATTGGAAGTGTGTCGCGATGCTCGTGATAGATTATTGGCATCCCTGTCAATAATCGACTCGCAATACGCGACAACCTAAATAGCCGCGGACGTCCCCGTCGACAGCGCTCCGCGACCTCGCGGCCGACTGCGCACTGTCTCCAGATGACTCGACGCCGCCTACAGATTTTTGCCACTCGCTACGCTGCCTACGGAACTCCGTTCCTTCGGCACTCCGCTCTGTCAAAAATCGGCGGCTGCCGCGGAATACTCGCCATCGGCTTCGCCTCTCCATGGCTCGCATCGATTGAAGGTTTGAAATTTAGATAGAATTGTCCTGAGATTTTTATTTGTTTCTCTAAAAAACTGCTGTATTTCTTCAAAGACTGTACAAAACCGTAATGCGCAAAATATATTCTTGAATCCCTTCATCCGATGCGCGCCATGGAGAGCGAAGCGAAGGCGCGTATTCCGCGGTAGGCTCGGATTTTTTGCCGAGCGTAAGCGACTGCAAAAAATCTTTACGAGCCGTCAAGTCATTTGAGAGCCCGTGCGTAGTCGAGCCGTGAGGTCGCGGAGCGCGGGCGACGAGGACGTCCGCGGCTATTTAAGTTGTCGCGTATTGCGAGTCGATTATTGACAGGGATGGCAATAATCTATCACGAGCATCGCGACACGCTTGACACGCATACGTGATTTGATGCCTCGATGGGATTGCTCAATACGATTATTCAAATAGTTATTATCCCGATGGTCGGTATACTCACCAAAGACAGCTTGGATCGCAGGATAAAGGGCGGGCTCTTTATCAGTCGTGATTTGCTCAGGATAAATGCCACTCGTTTTAGCCGCCTGCTTGAAGAAGTTTTCTGCGGCCTGCTGATCTCGTACATCACTTAAATAGACATCGATCAAATCGCCCTTTTCATCAATCGCCCTGTAAAAATAACACCAACGGCCTTCAATACGTAAATAAGTACAATCGACGTGCCAACGGTCATTGGATTTTTGATACCGGCGTGCCCGTAATCTCATCCCAAGCGCCGGACCAAAACGATGCACCCAATTATGAACCGTTTGATGCGTTACATGAAAACCCCGCATCACCATTAACGCAACTACATCGTGGAGACTGACTTTAAACTGATAATAATACTGAACTACCGTCCTAACCACATCCGTTGGATACATGATAAAGTTCAACGCTGTGCCACTGCGTTGATTAAATTGCTTACCACAATCACTGCAAACAAACTGTTTATACCCTAAAGACGTCAGCTTTTTTAAACCCTTTGTAACACTTGAATCACAATGCGGACAATTCATACCGGTAGTCTCACTCAATCGTTCATTAAATGGACGAACAAAATACAGCATAGACTGAGATTTTACAAAACCGACTCACGCATGAACTATCACCGGAAATAGGAGATGAAGCAATGACACTAGCAGAACGCTTAAGGCGTGAAGGTAGAACTATAGGTAAAGCGGAAGGTAAAATCGAAGCGGCCAAAGAAATAGCGGAGAATTTTCTTGCTAAAGGAATCGATCCCTCTATGGTAGCGCAGGCTACCGGCTTATCCCTTGAAATCATAGCTGAGATGCAGGGGGGTAATTAGGTTCTGTTTGTTGCTCAAATCCAATATTTCATATACAACACCAGTCGGCCCATGATGCGTTGTCGGCGTGGGCGCATGGTGTTCCAACTATCTAGTGAAATTTCGCGAGACTGATTAATGTCACTTAAAAATTGTTGCTCTAATGTTTGTTTTGCATCGGGAGTAGTGATATTAATGTCCGCTTCTAAATCATGTAATAGACTACGGTGGTTTAAGTTGCTTGAGCCAATCAGCATCCAATTGTCTAAGATTAGCGATTTTGCATGAAGCATGCTGGGTAAATATTCAAAAATCCGAACGCCCGCCTTTAATAAGCTGTAATAAAAGGTCGAAGAGGCCCATGGCATCATCATCACATCAGAATTTCGTGGTAATAATATGCGAACATCAATACCGGATTGCGCAGCGTCTTTTAATTTTTTCAATAAAAAATTATCAGGTACAAAATAAGCGTTTGTAATCCAAATCCGTTGCTTACATTGTGCAATTTTTCGTAATAAATTTTTATATAAAATCCGTCGTCGATGACGAGTGTAATTTAATCGAATGGGTGGGTCTTTTCGTACTTGACGGAAAATATCGCGGATACGTTCTCTCACGGTGCGATGGTGCCAGGCTCCATTAAACGCTTTATTTAATTCACTGATGTCGATCCCAGACAAACGGACAGAAAGGTCTCGCCAATTATCGCCACCTTCGGAAGTTTCTAAATGATGTTTGCTAATATTGAAACTGCCGATATACGCAATTTTTTTGTCAATCACACAAACCTTACGATGATTGCGAAAATTAATTTTGAGAATTAAATAAATCCATTTCAATAATAACGGTAATTTAACGACGGAGCGGCTCCAATTCCACAATTGCCAAGGAAATGGGTGGAATACTTTAGTGACGGCACCCGTTTGCTCTAACATTTTTGCAAAGCTGGTGCTCCATAATGGGCTGCCACAGCCATCCACTAGGATGCGTACTTTAATGCCGCGCTTGGCTGCTGCAGCAAGAGCTGTTGCAATTTGTTGTCCAAGATGATCATTGTGAAATGCGTAGGTTTCTAGGTCGATACTTTTTTTAGCATGAGCAATATCATTTAGCAAAGCATCGAAATGATTTTTGCCATTAGAAAAAATTTGCTCATGGAACGTCAGTAAATTGTCAGGCATATTACGTATCAGAATCCGTTTCGGTATCTTCATCACATATTTTTAATTTATTGGCTTTCGCAAATTTCATGATCGATTCATAAAGGTCGGGGTTTGATTGTTTAAGATTGGGATCGAGTACGACACATTTATGTCCGTCTTTTATAGAAGGTTGCAACATCGGTGAATAGTGTATGCGATGCTTGCGAAACGTTGATAACTTGCCACTCATCCGCTCAGCCCAATCGCTCGGACGGAACGTTTCGCCGCTTTCGGTGACACCTTCAATAATAATTTTTTTCTTGTCTGTCATCTTGCAAATAACTGCCAAAGTACTTTCTGTGGTATATTTAGTCCATCTTCCTAGTTGGCGCCTATTATAGCACTTTTGAGGAATGCCACTAGGAAATAGATTGGGGTATAGGGGTCTAAATGAATACAGAAAAAGCACCTAGGGCTCGCCGGATGCGTGGTATCTATCTTTTGCCCAACTTATTTACAGTGGCGGCCATGTTTGCCGGGTTCTATGCCATCGTTGCTGCGATGAAAGGCCACTATCAATATGCGGCGATTGCTATTTGGGTTGCTGTGATTTTGGATGGTTTGGATGGGCGGATTGCCCGGCTCATGCATGCTGAGAGTGAGTTCGGTGCTCAGCTAGATAGTTTTTCCGACATGGTGAGCTTTGGGATTGCGCCAGCCTTGGTCATGTATACCTGGGCACTCGCGGTCATGGGCAAGCCTGGCTGGTTGGCTGCGTTCATCTTTGCCGTGTGTACCGCTTTGCGCTTAGCACGATTTAATATTCAAGCAAAAAAAATCGATAAGCGTTACTTTCAAGGATTACCCACAACGCCCACCGCTGCTTTTGTTGCCAGTATTATCTGGGCATGCAGCGTTTACAACGTCACTGGAGAGGCTATTGCCATAACGATGATTGTGATAGCCATTCTGTTGGGCTTATTAGAAGTGAGCACCATTCGGTATCGTAGCTTTAAAGATTTAGACGTTCGAAATAAAGTTCCGTTTATGGCTATTTTGATCACGGTGTTGATTATTGTCTTAATTTCATTTGACCCACCAGATATTTTATTAATTTTGACATTTTTATATGTAATTTCAGGACCGATAGGTACCGTATGGGCACTACGCAAACGACGCCAAGCCAAAAAAGTGAAAAAATAGCCGTAGCGGTTGCAGCAAGCTTGGCTGAAGATATTGGCACGGGCGATATTACGGCTGAATTAATTCCCGAAGGCATTGTTGTGAGCGCAGAAATTATTACTCGGGAGTCGGCCGTCATTTGTGGCACTCTCTGGGTTGAAGAAGTTTATCGCCAAGTTGATGAAACGGTAAAAATTGATTGGAAAATAAACGATGGCGATCACGTTAAAACCAATCAATCGCTCGTTACTCTATCAGGTTCAGCACGTTCGCTACTAACGGGCGAACGTTGTGCGATAAATTGGTTGCAAACTTTATCGGGGACAGCAACAAAAGTTAATCAGTATGTAAAACAGTTAGCAGGCACTCATGCACAATTGCTCGATACGCGTAAAACCATTCCGGGGTTGCGATATGCACAAAAATATGCGGTTCGATGTGGAGGGGGAAAAAACCATCGGCTGGGATTGTATGACGCTTATTTAATTAAAGAAAATCATATTGCCAGTTGTGGATCGATTCAAAAAGCTGTCGATCAAGCTAGGATGAATCATCCTGACAAGCCAATCGAAGTTGAGGTGGAAAATATAAAAGAATTACAACAAGCAATTGATGCGGATGCGCATATCATTATGCTCGATAATTTTGATCTGCCCTCAATGCACGAAGCAGTTCGGTTAAATGGTGGCCGAGCCAAGCTCGAAGTTTCGGGTGGGGTTGATCTTGATACCCTTCGTCAGATTGCAGAGACGGGTGTGGATTATATATCCGTGGGCGCGCTAACGAAGAATGTGCAAGCCATTGATCTATCGATGCGGCTGATTTACTCATCTTGACACGTCGTAGGATCCTCCCTAGAATGCCTCTTCTTTGCTTAGGGGCTATAGCTCAGTTGGGAGAGCGCTTGGATGGCATTCAAGAGGTCAGCGGTTCGACCCCGCTTAGCTCCAGTTGGACGTTAAAAACGTTTTGAGCATAGTCAACACTATGGGTCCCCATCGTCTAGAGGCCTAGGACACCGCCCTTTCACGGCGGCAACACGGGTTCGAATCCCGTTGGGGACGCCATTTATTATTGGTGCATCAACTTTTTTAAGATTTCCTTGAGGGCACCTCTTGAAATTGTTTTTAAAAACCATAAAACATTTGATCGATTTCAATTGCTTGCCAACACGAACTTTCTTTCTTTGCCGCAATTGAAAGTTATGCTAAAAGTAGGTTTCGAGAGGTACTTTTGAGCCTCTAGTAGGTATAGAATTTAGCTCCTGATAACGAACTTGGAGAACGAATGAAACTATACTGTGTCCGTCACGGACATGCTGAGTCAGAACCCGATACCAAAGGCGAGCGCCCGCTCAATGAGCAGGGCAAGCAGGAGGTAGCCAAGGTGGCTGAATATTTGGCCCATCGCGGTGTTCATGTCTCTCATATTATGCATAGCGGTAAATTGCGCGCCGAACAAACTGCACTGATTTTAGCGAATGCTGTCATGAATGGGCAGTCGGTTGAGGCAACAGATTTATTAGAGCCCAGTCGTGCCGTTACACCACTCGTTGAAATACTACAAAATTGGCACGATGACACCATGTTAGTGGGCCACATGCCGTTTATGTCTCAATTGGTAAGCGCACTCATATTAAATGACGATGGATATAATATTGTTCGTTTTCCGCCTGGGACTATTGTTTGTCTTGAGCAATACGAACATCGTTGGATATTGAATTGGATATTGCGTCCTGATTTACTGCCCGATGAGGATTAATAGTATTTATCAATCTCGTTTTTCAAAATATTTTTTAAGTATACTGATTGCCATGAATGGCGGCGCAGTGGTTTGTTTAATGCTGACCACGATGCCGATGTGGGTTAAATTGTTATTGAGTGTGAGTGTCGCCATTTATTGTTTTTATCACGCCCGAAATCCTACGATGCGCGCCATGGAGAGCGAAGCGAAGGCGCGTATTCCGCGGTAGGCTCGGATTTTTTGCCGAGCGTAAGCGACTGCAAAAAATCTTTACGAGCCGTCAAGTCATTTGAGAGCCCGTGCGTAGTCGAGCCGTGAGGTCGCGGAGCGCGGGCGACGAGGACGTCCGCGGCTATTTAAGTTGTCGCGTATTGCGAGTCGATTATTGACAGGGATGGCAATAATCTATCACGAGCATCGCGACACGCTTGTTGCTGAATTTTCACAAGAAAACTCGCATCAATGGCGGCTGGTTTTAAAGGATGGTGTTTCAACAATAGCTGTGCTTGAAGATAATAGCCTTGTAACGCGTTATTTGATGATTTTGAATTTTCGCTGCCGAGAGACTCATAAGAAATACTCACTCTGTTTATTCCCAGACAGTTTTCCTTCAAAGGATTTGCAACGATTGCGCAGTAACATAATCAAGCGATGATGCAGTTGGATGTAATAGAGTATTTTCTGCTTTCTCGTTGGTGTTAGGATAATCGATATTATAGTGAAGGCCACGGCTTTCATGCCGACTTTGCGCGCAGCCTATGATTAATTGCGCGACGATAGCCATGTTGCGCACCTCGATAAGCTGATTACTAAGTGCTGTATGGTGATAAGCGGAATTGATTTGTGCACAGATAGCGGCGATTTTTTCTGAAGCTTCTTGTAAGAGAGCGTTACTTCGGACGATGCCGACATTATTCCATAATATTTTACGAATTTGTAATTCGAGTGATTCGATATCTAATGAGTGATCGTATGCATGATGTGAAATTTTTGGAATAATGGGTAACGCTATATTATTTTTATTCATTAATTTTTGCTTGATTGCGCAGCTTGCATTAGCAGCAAACACCAAGCACTCTAATAATGAATTGCTGGCCATACGATTGGCGCCATGCAATCCGGTATAAGCGACTTCGCCGATGGCATAAAGATTTTTTATGTCTGTCTCACCATGCAAATTAGTGACGACACCGCCACAGGTATAATGCGCGGCAGGTACAACGGGAATGGGTTGTTTGGTGATATCAATGCCAAATTTTTTACATTGTTTAAAAATTGTTGGGAAAGTGTTTTCAATAAAATCGGCGGAGCGATGACTGATGTCGAGATAAACACACTCGATATTATTTTTTTTCATTTCTGCATCGATGGCTCTCGTGACAATATCGCGGGGGGCCATTTCAGCGCGTTCATCGTATTGCTGCATAAAGCGTTTACCGTTGGGGAGTTTTAAATAACCTCCCTCGCCTCGAACGACTTCTGTAATTAAGAAGCGGTTAGCTTCAGGATGATACAAACACGTTGGATGAAATTGATTGAATTCTAAATTAGCAACGCGACAGCCAGCACGCCATGCCATCGCTATGCCATCGCCGGTTGTTTGATTGGAGTTGCTGGTGTGTAAATAGAGCGAACTAGCGCCACCCGTAGCTAAAATAATATGTTTTGCTTGTATTATTTTTTCTTGATGTTTACTTCCATCGTAAATATAAGCGCCGTAACATTGCTGTTTTTGCACAATGAGATCGATCACTGTATGTTGGGTTAAACAATCAATGTTGGGATGCTCGCTCACTTGTTCCGCTAATGTTTTTACAACAACAGCACCGGTGCGATCGGCTGCGTGTAAAATTCGACGATGACTATGACCGCCTTCTCGTGTGAGATGATAGTCTCCTTGTTCTGATGCAACTGTAAACTGTACACCGTGATCGATAAGCCACATGATGGCTGATTTTGCATGAGCTGCTGTGTATTGAACGACCTCAGGATCACAGAGTCCTGCACCGGCTTTTAATGTGTCTTGGACGTGAGACTCGATGCTATCTTCTGCGCTCATCACGGCTGCTATTCCGCCTTGTGCGCGTTGTGATGAGCCAGCCATCAAGTCATCTTTGCTGAGAATGGCTACACGCGCGTGGTCACTCAAGGTGAGCGCCAGGGCCAAACCTGCAGCGCCACTACCAATGATTAAAACGTCATAGTTGCTATGAGGGAGCATCGTGTTTGAGGTTGTTAGCTAATGGGTTGATGACTATAACATAAGTCGATACTATGGAATAGTTCAAGGAAGAATCATGAAAATATTATTAACGGTCGATGCGCGCCATGGAGAGCGAAGCGAAGGCGCGTATTCCGCGGTAGGCTCGGATTTTTTGCCGAGCGTAAGCGACTGCAAAAAATCTTTACGAGCCGTCAAGTCATTTGAGAGCCCGTGCGTAGTCGAGCCGTGAGGTCGCGGAGCGCGGGCGACGAGGACGTCCGCGGCTATTTAAGTTGTCGCGTATTGCGAGTCGATTATTGACAGGGATGGCAATAATCTATCACGAGCATCGCGACACGCTTGCACAGGGTCCTGGGGAACAGGTAGTTTTCAAGTTGCAAAGGGTGTTGCAAATGCCTTGTTGGAACAGGGCGATCAAGTCAAAATCTTTTTCCCCGATAGTCACGTGGCAAGCCGCGATTTAGACTACTATTACAGCCATCCGAGTTTATTCGAAATCTGGCATTATCCGTTGGAAAATGGTGCAGCGCGATTGAATACATTTCCATTGATGCTTCCCGATCCTAACCCACGCAGTCCAAACGCCAAAACATTTAATCAATTAACAAAGTCAGAGTGGGAGCTCTATTTTTCGAGTTTGCAAGAGCGTCTTCATCACGTCATTTCCGATTTTCAACCCGACGTGATTGAATGCCAGCATATTTGGGCGATGGATTATGTGGTTGATCAGCTTAACTATCCTTACATTGTGGTTGCGCATAATAGTGATCAATTAGCGTATGAATTTGATCCAACGATGCGAGAGATTACTAGGCAATCGGCCTGTGATGCACAGTTTATATTTGCTGTGTCAGAGCCCGTTAAAAAAAACGTGATTAAAACTTATGGGGTAAGCAAAGATAAAGTTATTGTTATCCCTTGTGGCTATGACCAACGTATTTTTAAGTGTTAACAATTAGCTCGAAATGCGGTGTTGTCAGAGTTTGGTTTGTCGATACCGAATGCGGCAAAAATTTTATGTTTCTCGGGAAAATTATCGCGAACCAAAGGGATTGACATTTTACTGCAAGCCAATCGTTATATACAGGAGCGTCGTGATGTTCATGTTTTAATTATGGGATCGGGGAATATTAATGACATTTTATCTGGTGAAGATCGTAAGAAATACTGTTTTGATAACGTGCATCAATTAGGGCATCGAACATCTGAAGAAGTCGCGAAAATAAATAATATATCGGACCTCGGTGTTGTGCCTTCGCGCTCCGAAGGGTTTTGCATCGCTGGTTTAGAAACCATTGCGTGTGGAACGCCTATCGTGATGACCGAATCGGCAAACGTTGCTCGATATGCGACGGCGGCGGTAGTTCCATCCGAAAATCCAAGGCAATTGGCAAAGGCTATTTTATTGGACTTTGGATAAATTTATAAAAATAATTAAAAATTGCTTGACATAGAAACCGAAAAAAAAATTTTACGTTGTAAACAACGTTTGTTCGAAAAAATAAAATAAGGAACAAACGATGTTGAAGTGTGTCGCGATGCTCGTGATAGATTATTGGCATCCCTGTCAATAATCGACTCGCAATACGCGACAACCTAAATAGCCGCGGACGTCCCCGTCGACAGCGCTCCGCGACCTCGCGGCCGACTGCGCACTGTCTCCAGATGACTCGACGCCGCCTACAGATTTTTGCCACTCGCTACGCTGCCTACGGAACTCCGTTCCTTCGGCACTCCGCTCTGTCAAAAATCGGCGGCTGCCGCGGAATACTCGCCATCGGCTTCGCCTCTCCATGGCTCGCATCGGAGCGACAGAAAAACTAAAACAATTCCGTACATTCCTCTACAACATCTTCCCCGCGCGACGCGATGCCAATATGAATTTACTCGATGCCCTTTCAAGCCATGGCCATCGCTGCAAAACACCTATAGAATTATGTGAATCGCCATACTTTGAACGTGAATACAGTAGTATTACCGATGCGATTAGCGATGGTTTGTCGGTAGCAAATTGTTGGGATAGCATGATGAAAATACAATATGAACATGTGAGTCATAGCGATGACCGTGTGATCATTATTGCGGATACGACACCACAGTCGCGTCAAAGTGCACACTGTGTTGAAGATCGCCATGTGGTTTACAGCCCTAATCCAGCACCGGGTAACAAACCGATTACCATTGGACATGAATATTCAACGGTATCACTATTGCCCAATGATGGTGCAGCTCAAGAAAAGCATTGGTTAGTTCCACTGGATACGAGGCGCGTTAAAAGCGATGAAAAAGGCAATGTAGTTGGGATGCAGCAAATTAACCGTTGTATTGCAGACTTAGCGCTTACTCATAAATTGGTGGTTAGCGTGGCTGATTCAAAATATGGTACAGAAGCTTGCCGTAAACTGGTTAGCGAAAATCCCAATTGGGTACATCTTTTCCGTTTTAACAGTACCCGTAATGTTTTCGCGCCCGCATCAATAGAAGATAATACCTCAGGAAGTATAAAACGCTATGGTGATGCGATGAAACTAAACGACAGCACGACTCACCGTGAATCCGATGAGATTGTGCAGCAACCCATTACAACCCGCAGTGGCAAAACTTACCAATTGGAGATTAAAATATGGCGTGACCAATTACTGCGTGGTTCAAAGCAATTTAAAGGATATGAGCATCCTGTTACTGTTGTGCAATTGGTTGCGGTTGATGCTAACGGTAAATCTTTATATAAAAATCCACTCTGGTTAGGACTCGCTGGTGAACGACGTAATGAAATCACAGCATTAGAAGCGTATCACTATTACGATAGACGCTATGACATTGAACACTACTTTCGTTTTGATAAAGACAAACTGTTATTTGACCGATACCAAACACCGGATGTTAAGCACGAAGAAGATTGGTGGCGGATGACAGCATTAGCGTATACGCAACTTTATCTAGCGAGGAATCTTGCCCCGATTTTACCGAAAAAATGGGAGCGGTATTTGCCGAGCTTCCAAGTGGATAACGAAAAACCATCAATAACTGCGACCCCTTCACAAACGCAACGGGGTTTTTCTACGGTGCTTGATACCGTTGGCACGCCTGCTAATCTCTGCAAACCACGCGGTAATCCGCAAGGCAGAACCAAAGGTGATACGCAGCGGAAACGCACGCGACATCCTGCTATTTTCAAAAATAGCAACTCAAAAATTAAAACGATTCAGAGGACTGAAGAAAAGACGCAAAACTCAGACCCTGAAAAAATAGAGGATTTGATTGGGATAGTAAAATCATGGTTGGATAAAATAAATTTTACACCTGAGAAATTCTACGAATTGCTGCAAAAAACAGCTTAAGATTTAGAAACTCACATTTTTTGATTATTGTCCTAACTGGCAAGGGATTTTATTTATCCAAAGTCCAATATTTTAGGGGTATTGGATGCGTCTCCAGATGAATATCAACGATTATGCCGAGAAGCATTAGACTCTGCCGCTGAGTTTAGCTGGGAGCAAGTTGTGCGCAAGCGATTAGCCTATTACGAGAAGCTCAAGAACCCTTACTCCGTGGACTAGCCAGGCTTTTAGAAAGTGTAACTTGGTTGGAGTATAATTAGAGATAGGACCCGTGCAGTGGAAGCATTGAGGAAGGTTAGGAACATGCGTGAATCAATTGTTCATATCGTTGACGATGACGCCATAATTACCAAGTCTATGAAGAATATAGTGGAAGGTATCGGATATCGAGTCATCACCTATTCTGATCCTCTCGAGTTTTTAGACACTTTTTCTCCGAAACAAAGTGGCTGTCTCGTATTGGATCTCCGGATGCCAAAAATGAGCGGACTTGAGCTGCAAGAGGAACTGGCCAATCGTCAGATGACTATTCCGATTATATTCATCAGCAGCCACGGTGATGTGCCAAGTGTGGTGCGCGCGATGAAAGGTCAGGCGATAGATTTTTTGACAAAACCTGTTAATACGGAAGTGCTCATCGAGGCTATACACAAAGCCATCAAACGAGACTTGCTGGATCGTGATCATCACGAGCATCAACGCGAGATTCTCAGCCGCGTGAAGCGTTTGACACCCCGAGAAAATGAAGTGATGCAATTAGTGGTGTCAGGCCAATCGACGAAGGAAATTGCAAAGCACTTAGGTATAAGCCCCAATACTGTCGAAATTCACCGATCTAAAATCATGCGGAAAATGGCTGCGAAGTCGGTAGCGGATTTAGTGAATTTGGCGCATCAGTGTATGGGTTAACTCCATACACTAAGCAATTGAAGGCTTTGTTGCCTAACTAAAACATGAACAATCTATGTAATTTTTGCTGTCTATATTATAATCAGCACCCCAGGGTTTTCCAGCAGAAGGCGGTTCATATGCCAAATAAATATCCAAACAAAAAAGGCTGGACGATTCCCAAGCAGAAATACAAGGTGAGCAATTGGCGTGAATATAATAATGCATTACGCAATCGTGCCAATATTGAAATCTGGATATCCGATGATATTATTCATTCGTGGTATGAAAAAGATCGTGTGTATGATGGCAAAGGCGCACCCCAAAAGTTCACGGATCTTGCGATCATTACGTGCCATGAAATTCGGCAAGTTTTTCGTTTAGCGTTGAGGCAATGTCAAGGGTTTATGAATTCAATTTTCAAGATGAAAGCCCTCGATGCGCGCCATGGAGAGCGAAGCGAAGGCGCGTATTCCGCGGTAGGCTCGGATTTTTTGCCGAGCGTAAGCGACTGCAAAAAATCTTTACGAGCCGTCAAGTCATTTGAGAGCCCGTGCGTAGTCGAGCCGTGAGGTCGCGGAGCGCGGGCGACGAGGACGTCCGCGGCTATTTAAGTTGTCGCGTATTGCGAGTCGATTATTGACAGGGATGGCAATAATCTATCACGAGCATCGCGACACGCTTGTAATATAAAATCACCGGATTACAGTTGCTTGTCAAAACGGTTAGCGCTTTTAACTATTCAGTCGCCTCGTTACAGGAAAACGGAATCGGCAGATAAAAGCGTTGTGGCTATCGCCCTTGACTCCACTGGGTTAAAACGGTTTGGCAGAGGTGAATGGCATCAGGAAACATATACATTATCAGCCAAACGGAGTTGGCGTAAATTGCATATAGCCGTTGATAATAAACATATTATTCATGGTAATGATTTAACGGATCGCTTTACGGCGGATTGCCAAAGCGTTGCAACGTTATCAAAGCAACTTACTTGCAAAGTGGGCCATGTCAGCGCCGATGGTGCCTACGATAAGAATCCTGTTTATGAAATATTATCAAATTACTTTAAAGGAGCCGCTATAATAATGCCGCCTGATAGTGATGCTGTTTATGATAAAAATAATCATACACAACGTAATGGTAATGTTAAGCAACTAAAAGCATTGGGCCGAATGGCTTGGCAACGAATAAGACAATACGGTTATCGGAATTATTCAGAGTTGGCGATTCAACGCTACAAAAGAATATTGGGTAGTACGTTACATGCTCGAGATTTTGTACGGCAAAAAATCGAATCAATGATCGGTTGTGGTGTGTTAAATAAAATGACACGGCTAGGAATGCCGGCGAGTTATCGTTGCGCCTAAATTTTGCGACACAGACAAAGCCGTGAGGTTAGGCAACAAAGCCGTTAGTCGATAAGGACAAACCGTTACGCTTTCTGTCATTTGTCTTATTCTCTTCACCCTTTTGGTCAGGATTCTTTGGTCCTGATTTCCATCAGTATGCGTTGGGCCTTTGGCACAGCCTAACGCCGTTTCAAGAAAACATTTTAGCCATGATTTGTGCCGCCGTTTTCGGTCGGAAAACGATTCCGAACTTCATCGGCGGCACCGTGCAGGCTGTGGTAGGTGGGTTCAGAAAATCTCAGTTGCCTGTTTTGCCAAATCCTGAGGACACTACGAAAAACTAAGGCAGTCTACACCAGCCTAGTTTGTAGTAGTCAACCCTTAATCTAACGTGCACCAAAGACTACGCTTTCGCCCTGATCTTTTTCTTCACCCCAATACTCTGTGTCCTCACTTGGATTCGCAAATAATATTGTTTCGCAACATCCCCGCTTGGCGTTCTGCTTTTGAAGATAACGCTTTAAATCATTTTCAGAACCACTAGGTATATGTATTTTCTGCTTGTTTACAACCTTGAATCCTTCACTATGTGACTTATTAGCAAACAATCCATTGGGATTAGTACTTTGGAGGTTAGAAGGACTGGCAAGGCTGCGTATGGGTAGAGTAGTGTTACTATGGAACTCGTTGCCGCACTCCTCGAAAAACGAAGATCGCTGACTATCGGGATGACTATAAAGGGTACTTTCTCGAAACTGAACCTGGTCCATTAAAATAGCTCCGATATGATTCACGCAACCTTGAACACCAGTTCTGACATTTTTAGGGGCCGGGTTATCACGCTTTTTTAACTTGGTCCTTGCACTCTGCAGTTCCGCGCATAAAGTAGAATGTGCTTCTGATGTGTAGTTTGATTCTTCCAATTCTTCCAAAGAACAAGCCCCCATCGAAGTGATAAGTGTATTAACACTAGGGGCGGCAGGTAGGGGCAACAGGCCACTACTGCTACTGTCTTCGGGTTGTGGACTGGAAGCACAGTCCTGCAGTTGGGGGTTTCGTCTTCGACTCTTAGTATGAGCAAGATGCCCTGCAAATAAAGGAGAATCAAATGGTGCATAAACCCCCTGTCTACGCAAATCACATGGTTCATAAACCCCCTGTCTACGCAAATTATTCTGCGTCGTTCTTGAATTGGAAGGTAAGCCGTCCTTAACCCTACTCTCCTGTATACCACGACAAGCTGAGGCTTCGAAGTGTGCGGCCATGAACGCTCGTCGAGCTTGCTCTAGAGCGGCCAACTCCTTTGCACTGTTTTTGGATGCTATCATGGAGCGTTGTATTGTACTAATTAGCTCCCCCTGATCACGAAAGGCATCACTTTTTAACGTTCTAGAATCAAGGGGTAATTGCGCAAGAACACCCTCAGCGTAACTCTGACAATCCAGCAGGAATAGCATTTTCTTTTTTATTCTTTTAGCTGATAGGATGTTAGGCTCTGAACCTGATGCACTATGCTTTACAGTAGATGCAGGGTGCTCATCAGTATTTTGTCTATTCATATTTTCCTCACTTAATTTTTTCTTAATGGGGCGCTTTATTTAGGGCTTAAGTGTAAAACAACGCGCCCTAATCATTGCTCACGAAAATAAAGTACAAAAAATTTCACTATTTAACCAGTTAAGGAAAAATTAATTTTTCTATTTTTTTCAATGAAAACGAGGGTATTTACCAGACCTCCTGCGAAACTAAAAATTGAACTTTTGGCTTCCAATAAAAGCAATTACTTGCGTCGCTAAAATTGTTCAAAATTTGATTTTCACAGAAGGTCTAATTTTAAATGCAAATATTATGAGCCCCTGCTCTGTCTAATTGAAATCTCAGATTCAATCACTTATGATGCACTTTAATGCGGTTCTGGCCAAAATCGTTAGACAATGAAAGTGTTATAACCAACTAATTATGTTTAATTTTACATGACTAAATGGCTTTGTTGCCTAACCTCACGGCTTTGTCTGTGTCGCAAAATTTAGGCGCAACGATAACTCGCCGGCATTCCTAGCCGTGTCATTCGATGCGCGCCATGGAGAGCGAAGCGAAGGCGCGTATTCCGCGGTAGGCTCGGATTTTTTGCCGAGCGTAAGCGACTGCAAAAAATCTTTACGAGCCGTCAAGTCATTTGAGAGCCCGTGCGTAGTCGAGCCGTGAGGTCGCGGAGCGCGGGCGACGAGGACGTCCGCGGCTATTTAAGTTGTCGCGTATTGCGAGTCGATTATTGACAGGGATGGCAATAATCTATCACGAGCATCGCGACACGCTTGTTATTTAAAACACCACAACCGATCATTGATTCGATTTTTTGCCGTACAAAATCTCGAGCATGTAACGGGCTTTGTTGCCTAACTAAAACATGAACAATCTATGTAATTTTTGCTGTCTATATTATAATCAGCACCCCAGGATTTTCAAGCAGAAGGCGGTTCATATGCCAAATAAATATCCAAACAAAAAAGGCTGGACGATTCCCAAGCAGAAATACAAGGTGAGCAATTGGCGTGAATATAATAATGCATTACGCAATCGTGCCAATATTGAAATCTGGATATCCGATGATATTATTCATTCGTGGTATGAAAAAGATCGTGTGTATGATGGCAAAGGCGCACCCCAAAAGTTCACGGATCTTGCGATCATTACGTGCCATGAAATTCGGCAAGTTTTTCGTTTAGCGTTGAGGCTTTGTTGCCTAACCTCACGGCTTTGTCTGTGTCGCAAAATTTACAAGCGTGTCGCGATGCTCGTGATAGATTATTGCCATCCCTGTCAATAATCGACTCGCAATACGCGACAACTTAAATAGCCGCGGACGTCCTCGTCGCCCGCGCTCCGCGACCTCACGGCTCGACTACGCACGGGCTCTCAAATGACTTGACGGCTCGTAAAGATTTTTTGCAGTCGCTTACGCTCGGCAAAAAATCCGAGCCTACCGCGGAATACGCGCCTTCGCTTCGCTCTCCATGGCGCGCATCGGGCGCAACGATAACTCGCCGGCATTCCTAGCCGTGTCATTTTATTTAACACACCACAACCGATCATTGATTCGATTTTTTGCCGTACAAAATCTCGAGCATGTAACGTACTACCCAATATTCTTTTGTAGCGTTGAATCGCCAACTCTGAATAATTCCGATAACCGTATTGTCTTATTCGTTGCCAAGCCATTCGGCCCAATGCTTTTAGTTGCTTAACATTACCATTACGTTGTGTATGATTATTTTTATCATAAACAGCATCACTATCAGGCGGCATTATTATAGCGGCTCCTTTAAAGTAATTTGATAATATTTCATAAACAGGATTCTTATCGTAGGCACCATCGGCGCTGACATGGCCCACTTTGCAAGTAAGTTGCTTTGATAACGTTGCAACGCTTTGGCAATCCGCCGTAAAGCGATCCGTTAAATCATTACCATGAATAATATGTTTATTATCAACGGCTATATGCAATTTACGCCAACTCCGTTTGGCTGATAATGTATATGTTTCCTGATGCCATTCACCTCTGCCAAACCGTTTTAACCCAGTGGAGTCAAGGGCGATAGCCACAACGCTTTTATCTGCCGATTCCGTTTTCCTGTAACGAGGCGACTGAATAGTTAAAAGCGCTAACCGTTTTGACAAGCAACTGTAATCCGGTGATTTTATATTAAGGGCTTTCATCTTGAAAATTGAATTCATAAACCCTTGACATTGCCTCAACGCTAAACGAAAAACTTGCCGAATTTCATGGCACGTAATGATCGCAAGATCCGTGAACTTTTGGGGTGCGCCTTTGCCATCATACACACGATCTTTTTCATACCACGAATGAATAATATCATCGGATATCCAGATTTCAATATTGGCACGATTGCGTAATGCATTATTATATTCACGCCAATTGCTCACCTTGTATTTCTGCTTGGGAATCGTCCAGCCTTTTTTGTTTGGATATTTATTTGGCATATGAACCGCCTTCTGCTTGAAAACCCTGGGGTGCTGATTATAATATAGACAGCAAAAATTACATAGATTGTTCATGTTTTAGTTAGGCAACAAAGCCATGCGGACAATTCATACCGGTAGTCTCACTCAATCGTTCATTAAATGGACGAACAAAATACAGCATAGACTGAGATTTTACAAAACCCTATTCTACGTATATGCTAAGAATATGGATATTGAAACACCTAAAAAACGTTTATACCGCTCTCGTAAAGAACGCATGATCGGCGGCGTTTGTTCGGGCCTCGCAGATTACTTCAACATCGATCCAACCTGGATGCGCATTATCTTCGTCGTGCTTTTAATCGTCGCGTTCAGTACGTTTTTTGCCTATATTATTCTGTGGATTATAATTCCAGAAGAACCGATCAAAACCCCTAGCGATTCTCCACCACTCGGCCCCTAATCTCTTGCGCTTCAAACACCCTAGTGCCAGAATGATGCCCCACGCATAACGCTAAGGCAGTACAATTCAACATGGACAAATCCATTAGCAAACCACTTCAAGACCAATGGTCGTCTAAATGGGCCTTTATCCTTGCGGCAACGGGTGCGGCGGTCGGATTAGGCAATATCTGGCGCTTTCCCTATATGGCCGGCGTTAATGGCGGCAGCGCCTTTGTTATCATTTATCTGATCTGCGTAGTTATAATTGGGTTAACCATCATGACGGCTGAAATCCTTATCGGCCGTCGTGGACGACGAAATCCAATCGATTCACTTGCTGTTGTGGCTGAGGAAAATGGCCACTCTAGGCATTGGGGAATTTTGGGTTTGTGGGGCGCATTTGCATTGCTACTCGTCTTGTCTTTCTATAGCGCTGTGTCTGGCTGGTGTATTGCCTACTTATTTCGCAGCCTTAGTGGTGAATTCACACATTTAAACCCCACTCAAATTAGCCATATTTGGCAGGATTTTTTATCTAACCCTTGGCATTTGTTAGGATGGCACACGCTGTTTATGGTGATGACGATGGGCGTGATCGTTTGCGGCGTCCAACAGGGTTTGGAGCGCGCCACCAAAATTATGATGCCCTTGTTGTATGTTATTTTGGCTGTCCTTGTGATTTATGCAGCGATCATTGGGGATTTTGCAAAAGCGGCGCATTTTTTATTTGATTTTAATATTCATAAAATTACAACTAATGTTGTTATCTCTGCCATGGGGCATGCGTTTTTTTCGTTAGCCCTTGGTGCGGGTGCGATGTTGATGTATGGCGCTTATGTCCCTAAAAAAGTGAATATTACTAATGCCGTTATCATTGTTGCTGGATTGGATGTGTTGGTGGCGATTTTATCTGGATTAGCGATTTTCCCTTTGGTTTTTGCTTACCATTTGCCACCACAATCAGGCCCGGGCTTGATGTTTGAAATCTTACCCATTGCTTTTGCAAAAATTAGCGGGGGTGCCATTATTGGTGGATTATTTTTTATTTTGCTGATTTTTGCTGCGTGGACTTCTTCAATTAATTTGGCAGAACCGTTAATCACTATCACCATGGCGCGCCTGAAAGTAAAACGAAGCATCGCCGCACTCATGATCGGTGCTTTAGCTTGGTTGTTAGGCATCGGCTCACTGCTTTCATTTAATGTTTGGCAGCACGTGAAATTTTTTCATGTTTTCAGCGTATTCGATGCTGCAACGGCAATACCCATGGACGTTATTTTACCTCTCGGCGGTTTAGGATTTGCCATTTTTGCCGGATGGATCATGAAAACCCGCGAAACCCGAAATGAGTTGCAATTGACTAAGCCGATCATTTATCATGTTTGGCACTTCCTTGTGCGCTATATAGCGCCAGCGGGTATAATAATCATCTTTATAAGTTCCATCTGGTAATCAGTCTTCTATCGGGAAACAGTAATGAGCACACAGTACATCGAAAAAAACGCGAAAAAAATCTATGAAGAAATATCAAAAACCTGGGACGACAGCATCATCCCCGAATTAGTCGAATATATCAAAATTCCCAATAAATCCGTTCATTTCGATCCTGACTGGAAAAAGCATGGCTACATGGATAAAGCGATGGCGCTCATCAAAACGTGGTGTGAAAAACAACCTATTAAAGGCATGAAGTTAGAATTGCATGAAATGGAAGGTCGCACGCCACTTTTATTTATCGAAATCCCCGGAGAAATCGATGAAACCGTTTTGCTGTACGGTCACATGGATAAGCAACCCGAAATGAAAGGTTGGGATCCAGACCTTGGTCCGTGGAAACCCGTTTTAAAAGACGACAAGCTTTATGGTCGCGGTGGCGCGGACGATGGTTATTCCTCTTTTGCGTCCTTAACCGCTATTGCTACGTTACAACGTCACAATATTCCCCATGCACGTTGTGTTGTGATTATCGAGGGCTGCGAAGAAAGTGGCAGTGCTGATTTACCTTTTTATCTCACCAAATTAAAAGATCGTATTGGTAATCCGAATTTAGTGATTTGTTTGGACACCGGCTGCGGTAATTACGAACAGATGTGGAGCAGCACCTCCTTGCGCGGCATTGTCGCCGGTAAATTAAACATCGAAATGTTAACGAATGGTATTCATTCAGGCGTTGGCAGCGGCGTTGTACCTTCAACTTTTTTGGTGTTGCGCCAATTGTTAAATCGCCTCGAAGATCCGAATACCGGCGGAGTGATTTTAAAAGATTTAATGGTCGATATACCTAAACACCGCGTTGAACAAGCACGTCAAACTGCAGAAACCGTTCGGGATATCTTTTTTAACTCATTTCCATTTCTGCCTGGTGTAAAACCAATAACAGACGACATCGCCGAGCTTTTGCTGAATCAAACCTGGCGACCACAGTTGTCGGTGATCGGCATGGATGGGTTACCAACCACGGCTAACGCCGGCAATGTTACTGTGCCATCTTTAACGGTTGGCATCTCTTTTCGTGTACCGCCTACGTGTGATGTCGAAAAAGCGACCGCCGCCCTTAAAAAAGAGCTCGAACGCGATCCACCTTACCATGCAAAAGTAACGTTCGAACCCGATACACCCGGGACCGGCTGGGAAGCACCTAAGTTAGAGGAGTGGCTGAAAAAAGCTAACAATGAAGCCTCCATGCAATTTTATGACAAACCGGCTGCTTATTTTGGTGAGGGTGGCAGCATTCCATTCATGGGCATGCTTGGCAAAATGTATCCCGGCGCACAGTTTTTAATTACGGGAGTATTAGGCCCAAAATCCAATGCACATGGTCCTAATGAATTTTTGCATATTCCTATGGCAAAAAAGATCACGGGTTGTGTTGCATCTGTTTTAGCTGCGCATTATGAACAGTTTAAATAACAAAGCTAGCCGACTGATTCCTTTATTTCTCGTTATTTTTATCGATTCACTGGGATATTTTTTGGTGATCCCCGTGTTGTTGCGTTTATTTATTCATGGCGAATATGGATTACTCTCACCATCCACAAGTTTAACCACTCGCAATTTGCTCTATGGCATCACAGTCACGCTATCGCCATTAGCATTTTTATTGAGTGCCCCTATTATTGGTAACGTCTCTGATCGATACGGGCGCAAAAAAACGATGTTTTGGTGTTTGGTTGGCTCTTTCATAGGATTTATTTTGCCGATTATCGGCATTCTAACGGGCAGTTTAACTTTATTGCTGTTAGGGCGCTTCATCGCCGGTGCATCATCAAGCAGTCAACCGGTAGCTCAAGCGGCAATTGCGGATTTTACCACCGGCAAACAAAAAGCTTTTTACCTTGCCATGATCGGATTTGCGATGACACTCGCGATGGTGTTAGGCCCTTTAGGTGGCGGTTATTTATCCGATTCACATCTTGTTAGATGGTTTAATGTGATGACGCCGTATTGGGCCGGTGTTGTTTTGTCGTTAATTAATATCGTTTTATTGCTGATTTTTTATCGCGAACAACCCAGTGAGCAGAAAAAACTACATCTGACGTCTGCTAGCGAATCGCTAAATGTATTATTCACCATTATCGGCAAATCGAGCGTCAGCCGGTTTTGTAAAATCTCAGTCTATGCTGTATTTTGTTCGTCCATTTAATGAACGATTGAGTGAGACTACCGGTATGAATTGTCCGCATTGTGATTCAAGTGTTACAAAGGGTTTAAAAAAGCTGACGTCTTTAGGGTATAAACAGTTTGTTTGCAGTGATTGTGGTAAGCAATTTAATCAACGCAGTGGCACAGCGTTGAACTTTATCATGTATCCAACGGATGTGGTTAGGACGGTAGTTCAGTATTATTATCAGTTTAAAGTCAGTCTCCACGATGTAGTTGCGTTAATGGTGATGCGGGGTTTTCATGTAACGCATCAAACGGTTCATAATTGGGTGCATCGTTTTGGTCCGGCGCTTGGGATGAGATTACGGGCACGCCGGTATCAAAAATCCAATGACCGTTGGCACGTCGATTGTACTTATTTACGTATTGAAGGCCGTTGGTGTTATTTTTACAGGGCGATTGATGAAAAGGGCGATTTGATCGATGTCTATTTAAGTGATGTACGAGATCAGCAGGCCGCAGAAAACTTCTTCAAGCAGGCGGCTAAAACGAGTGGCATTTATCCTGAGCAAATCACGACTGATAAAGAGCCCGCCCTTTATCCTGCGATCCAAGCTGTCTTTGGTGAGTATACCGACCATCGGGATAATAACTATTTGAATAATCGTATTGAGCAATCCCATCGAGGCATCAAATCACATATGCGTGTGATGAAGGGATTCAAGAATATATTTTGCGCATTACGGTTTTGTACAGTCTTTGAAGAAATACAGCAGTTTTTTAGAGAAAAAAATAAAAATCTCAGGACAATTCTATCTAAATTTCAAACCTTCAATCAATTATTCCAACAAGCTTTCTGAATAACTCTATTATAGAAGCATATGAGTCAATAGTTGACTGAGTTTTTAAAGAACCTCCAATCGCAATATCATGTTCCTTTTTCAAAGCGCTTGTAATGGTTGCTGCAAATTCAGGTAACGATGTACCGATAGTTACGATGGTTAGACCAATCACTAAGTCACTAATCCCTATCAATTTAGCAGCACCCACAGCACCATTCACTAATAAGTCTGAACTTAAAAACAATAAACCTAAACCGATAACCCACCATACAATAGCGATAGACGTTTTCATTTTTACAGGTTTCTCGGCTTCATGCTCTTTAACTTCCTCGAAAAGAATATCCCCTGATTTTGGAATCGAAACAGATACCCAATAAATATGCAATGCTAATATTACTAATAAAATAATGCCGTCGAACCTAGAGAGATAACCGTTCCATAATAAAACTCCTGCCAATATAGAAATGATAATTAAAATCGGAAATTCACGCTTGATTAAACGGGAATGTACGTTTATAGGCAGGATGAGTGTAGCCAACCCCAAAACCAAGCCAATATTAGCAATATTAGAACCAATCACATTACCAATCGCAATTTGTGATTTATTGTGAAAAGCAGCGATTGCTGATACAACAAGCTCTGGAAATGAGGTACCAAAGCCCACAAGCAAAATCCCCACCAATAATGTAGGCAATTTAAAGTTTCTAGCCAGTGCTGCCGAAGCAGCAATAAATCGATCTGCCCCTAACGCAAGCAACACAACACCAACAACAATTTGAACGATGATCCAAGCGATTGACAAAGTTACTCCTAACCCTTAAATTTATCCCTTCTTAAATGCCAATTTATCATCTTGCTTTTCAACTTTTATAGTATCACCCGGAATAAATTTACCGCGCAATATAGCTTCAGATAAAGGATTTTCAAGGTATTGTTGCAATGCTCGCTTTAATGGTCGAGCCCCATAAACAGGGTCATAACCTAGCTTCGCTAAAAAGTCCAAAGCTTGATCAGTAATTTCAAGTTGATAGTCTTTTTCTTTTAGACGTTTTTTAATTTGCTCAATTTGTATTTGCGCAATATCACGGATTTGATCTTCTTTCAGCGAATGGAACACCACGCTTTCATCAATGCGGTTAATGAACTCTGGACGGAAATTTTGTGACACAACTTCCATCACTGCAGCTTTCATTTTATCGTATGCCTCACCCGCAAATTCCTGAATGATTTGAGAACCTAAATTCGACGTCATTACAATGACGGCATTGCGAAAATCCACCGTGCGACCTTGGCCATCGGTCAAACGTCCGTCATCCAACACTTGCAATAAAATATTAAATACGTCGTTATGTGCTTTTTCGACTTCGTCTAACAATATTACGCAATACGGTCGCCGACGCACAGTTTCCGTTAAATAACCTCCTTCTTCGTAACCCACATACCCTGGCGGCGCGCCAATTAATCGCGCAACAGAATGTTTTTCCATAAACTCAGACATGTCGATGCGCACCATCGCATCTTCAGTATCAAACAAAAACCCTGCCAAGGCCTTACATAATTCCGTTTTACCGACACCCGTCGGCCCCAAAAACAAAAAAGATCCAATCGGGCGCTTGGGATCGGACAATCCAGCACGCGAACGACGAATCGCATTGGCTACTGCACTTACTGCCTCATCTTGGCCAATAACGCGCTTGTGTAACTCTTCTTCCATTTGTAATAATTTTTCACGCTCACTCTCCAACATTTTCGACACTGGAATATGCGTCCATTTCGAAACAACTTCAGCCACTTCTTCATCGGTGACTCTATTTCGCAACAATTTATGTTCTTTGGGTTTATCTTCTTTTTTGGAGGCTTCTTGAAGCTTTTTCTCTAAATCTGGAATCACACCGTATTGCAGCTCGGACATCCGCGTTAAATCGGTGGCGCGTCGCGCTGCTTCTAGTTCGATACGTGCCTGCTCCAATTCTTCTTTAATTTGTTGCGAACCTTTTAACGATGTTTTCTCGGCTTTCCAAACTTCCTCTAAATCTGAATAGTCTTTTTCGACTTTTTTGATTTGCTCTTCGAGATCGATCAGTCGTTTTTTCGATGCCTCATCCTTTTCTTTTTTAAGCGCTTCTCGCTCGATTTTTAACTGAATGAGTCGACGCTCCAAACGATCTAATTCCAAGGGTTTCGAATCCATTTCCATACGAATTTGACTCGCTGCCTCGTCAATCAAATCGATAGCTTTATCCGGTAAATTACGGTCAGTAATGTAACGTTGAGATAATGTTGCCGCTGCAACAATAGCCGGATCTGTAATTTCAACGCCGTGATGCACTTCATAACGTTCTTTTAATCCGCGTAAAATGGCGATGGTATCTTCTACTGTTGGCTCATTCACTAATACTTTTTGAAAACGCCGTTCTAATGCGGCATCCTTTTCAATATATTGCCGATATTCATCGAGCGTCGTTGCACCAACACAATGTAATCCACCTCGCGCTAATGCGGGTTTTAGCATGTTCCCTGCATCCATCGCACCTTCGGCTTTTCCTGCACCCACCATCGTATGAAGCTCGTCGATAAATAAAATAATTTGGCCTTCTTGTTTTGCTAGTTCTTTTAATACCGATTTTAAGCGCTCCTCAAATTCACCACGGAATTTGGCACCGGCGATGAGCGCTCCCATATCTAAAGCTAACAAGCGTTTGTTTTTTAATCCTTCTGGCACTTCACCATTTACAATACGTTGTGCCAACCCTTCAACAATCGCCGTTTTACCCACGCCCGCTTCACCAATGAGCACAGGGTTATTTTTCGTGCGACGTTGCAAGACTTGTATCGTACGACGAATTTCTTCATCACGACCAATGATCGGATCTAATTTACCGACTTCAGCACGTTCCGTTAAATCAATAGTGTATTTATCTAAGGCTTGCCGCTGACCTTCTGCGCTTGCTTCAGTGACACGCTCACCTCCACGCATATTTTTTATTCCTTCTTCAACTTTCTTTTTATCAACGCCCGTTTTTTTCAAAATATCACCTAATCGGCCTTTGGCTTCCAACGCAGCCGGCACAAATAATTCTGATGAAATATATTGATCGCCATTTTTCTGCGCATACTTGTCCATTAGTGTCAGTATCGGCGCTAATTCGCGCGAAACATGGACTTCACCGGCCGCACCTTGAACCTGTGGTAGCGCATCAATTGCCTTGTCCAACCCATCCACAAGGATTGCCATGTTGGCACCGGACTGCTGCAACAAGGGCGCAACCGTGCCATGCTCCTGCTCCATCAAAACCTTCATGACATGGACAGGCTCAATATATTGTTGATCCCGGCCGACAGCCATTGATTGTGCGTCGGCAAGAGCTGTTTGAAACATCGTGGTAAATTTGTCCATTCGCATAAGGTACTGTCTCCGGTTATCTGCGCTACTCTCAGTATGTTTGGGCACGTTAGCGGCATTTCAACTACATTTATTATATAGTGACGATAAGGGGTATCCAATACAGATGTGGTCCTTCTATAAAGCGTTGTTTAAAAGTCCAAGAGCCGTAGGCGCAGTGTTCCCTAGTTCACTTTTTTAGCTCGCGCGATTGCCTCTTATGTACCCAAAGACCATACAGGCCTCATTGTAGAGTTGGGCGCAGGCACAGGCGTTGTGACCAAAGAATTATTAAAACGCGGCATCGATCCAAAACGACTTATTCTTATTGAGCATTCTAGACATTTAACCAATCAATTAAAAGAACGCTTTCCCAACGTAAAATCAATTCACGGCAGCGCCACACACCTAGTGAACTTGCTCGGTGAGCAACGCCATGATGTTGAGACGATCGTTTCAAGCTTGCCCTTGTTAACATTACCCAAAACTGTCACTGAGAAAATCGTCACACAAATCGATCAAATTATTAAGCCACATGGCATTTATATTCAGTACACGTATGGATTACAAAAAAGTATTTTTGAAAAAAAAGATCGTTATATTAAAACAGCTACTCACCGAGTTTGGCTTAATTTACCACCTGCTCGAGTTGACGTTTTTACTGTTAAAGACACTGAGCCTGATTTATATCAGTCCTAGCAAACCTCTCTAGAAATTGTTTTTAAAACCCAAAAAACATTTTATTTATTTCAATTGCTTGGTTTACGAAATTGGCTTTTTTAGAAGTGTCCACAGTGTTTTTTTAAGGCCCTGTAGTCGGGTTGCTATTTTTTTCAAAGCAATTTTTAATTAAAATGGGCATCAGTGCTTTTGCACCTGCAGGATCCAGATGAGACATGTCAGCAAAATATTCCTGATGATTCTTAAATACCGCTGTTAAGTTCACAAAACTGATATGGTCACTCTGAGCAAGTTTTTTTACATAGTTAAGCGAATAATTGTAAATAGACATATTGTTAGCTATTTCAATAAAGTCATTTGCGTGGGGAAATACTACCAAACAAACATCCGATGCGCGCCATGGAGAGCGAAGCGAAGGCGCGTATTCCGCGGTAGGCTCGGATTTTTTGCCGAGCGTAAGCGACTGCAAAAAATCTTTACGAGCCGTCAAGTCATTTGAGAGCCCGTGCGTAGTCGAGCCGTGAGGTCGCGGAGCGCGGGCGACGAGGACGTCCGCGGCTATTTAAGTTGTCGCGTATTGCGAGTCGATTATTGACAGGGATGGCAATAATCTATCACGAGCATCGCGACACGCTTGCACGAGCATCGCGACACGCTTGCTGTCTGGTTTTGTAAAATCTCAGTCTATGCTGTATTTTGTTCGTCCATTTAATGAACGATTGAGTGAGACTACCGGTATGAATTGTCCGCATTGTGATTCAAGTGTTACAAAGGGTTTAAAAAAGCTGACGTCTTTAGGGTATAAACAGTTTGTTTGCAGTGATTGTGGTAAGCAATTTAATCAACGCAGTGGCACAGCGTTGAACTTTATCATGTATCCAACGGATGTGGTTAGGACGGTAGTTCAGTATTATTATCAGTTTAAAGTCAGTCTCCACGATGTAGTTGCGTTAATGGTGATGCGGGGTTTTCATGTAACGCATCAAACGGTTCATAATTGGGTGCATCGTTTTGGTCCGGCGCTTGGGATGAGATTACGGGCACGCCGGTATCAAAAATCCAATGACCGTTGGCACGTCGATTGTACTTATTTACGTATTGAAGGCCGTTGGTGTTATTTTTACAGGGCGATTGATGAAAAGGGCGATTTGATCGATGTCTATTTAAGTGATGTACGAGATCAGCAGGCCGCAGAAAACTTCTTCAAGCAGGCGGCTAAAACGAGTGGCATTTATCCTGAGCAAATCACGACTGATAAAGAGCCCGCCCTTTATCCTGCGATCCAAGCTGTCTTTGGTGAGTATACCGACCATCGGGATAATAACTATTTGAATAATCGTATTGAGCAATCCCATCGAGGCATCAAATCACATATGCGTGTGATGAAGGGATTCAAGAATATATTTTGCGCATTACGGTTTTGTACAGTCTTTGAAGAAATACAGCAGTTTTTTAGAGAAAAAAATAAAAATCTCAGGACAATTCTATCTAAATTTCAAACCTTCAATCAATTATTCCAACAAGCTTTCTGAATAACTCTATTATAGAAGCATATGAGTCAATAGTTGACTGAGTTTTTAAAGAACCCGCAGGCAAGCATTGCAATAGCCGCTTCAGGAATCATTGGCATGTAAATGCAAACACGATCGCCTTTTTTAACGCCGCGTTTTTTTAAAACGTTAGCAAATTGACAAACACTACGATGTAATTCTGAATACGTGATATGTTTTGAATGACTGAGTTCATCACCTTGCCAAATAATGGCAGTTTGGTTGGCGCGTTTTTCGAGATGGCGATCCAAGCAGTTGTAACAAGCATTGAGTTGTCCGCCTTCATACCAACGTGTGTCATGAGTTGCAAAACTTCCGGTTAAAACGGACGACCAGGGCTTTATACAGCTAACAAATCGATCTGCTTGATTGGCCCAGAATGTTTCAGGATTGTGAATGGATTGTTCGTATAGTTCGTCATATTTCGTTTTACTGAGATAGCCTTCCATGCAGTTTCCTCTATTGGAAATAGGTTGAGGTTAATCAGTATACCGTTTGATTGGCGAGCGCATCAAGAATCGAGTATCATATTGAGATACAGATATTTAATTACAAACAAGGAGGTTTGGCGATGAAACGATTAATCCAAATAGGGGTTATTCTCTGTTCAATATTTTTAGTGGTTGCTTGCGGTAAGGAAAAAGTGAAGGGCAGTGGCCATATCACGACACAAAGTCGAGTGTTGACATCATTTAATCATATCAGTGCTAACGGCCTGATAGATTTGCAAGTCACGGCCAATCAATCCCAATCCGTTACCGTCACGACTGATAATAATATACAGCCGTATGTCATGCTGACGGTCAACAACGGTACACTCCAAATTTCCACAAAGCGGGATTATCAACTGCTTCCAAGCAGGCCAATTCAGGTCGTGGTTTCGGCGCCCAAATTGAAAAGCATTGCGACAGCCGGTGCTGTTAAAGTCAGTGTCGCGAACATCAATGACAAAACATTTGGTCTTCATTGCAGTGGTTATAGTCAGACGATGTTGGCGGGTGAAGTGGATAAAGTTTCTATTGGTATCGATGGGGCTGGAGAGGTCGATGCACGAAAGCTAGAGGCTAAAGAAGTGAATTTAGATGTCACTGGTTCGGGTAAAGCCATGGTGAGTGTATCGAAAAAGCTTAATGTTAAAATTTCGGGCACTGGTCGGGTCACTTATTACGGTAAGCCGCCCATCATCAATCAAGCTGTGTTTGGTGATGGTAAGATACAGAAGGGCGATTAGTTAGCTGCTATCGTCCTCCCCCCTTGCATTTTGTCGCAAAATCCTTTATCAACATGGGTTCCCCATGATTGATGGCTCAACTGACGATGACAAAAGATTACAAAGATACCCTTAATTTACCCAAAACTGCTTTTCCCATGAAAGCAAATTTACCCCAGCGCGAGCCGGAAATGCTCAAACGTTGGCAAGAATTTAATCTTTATGAAAAAATTCGTGAGAAGCGGCTTGGGCAACCTAAATTTATTCTTCACGATGGGCCTCCGTATGCCAATGGGCGTCCTCATTTGGGCACAGCGCTCAATAAAACGCTCAAGGATATCGTTGTAAAATCGAAATCGTTATCGGGCATTGATGCGCCTTATGTGCCGGGCTGGGATTGTCATGGGTTGCCGATTGAAATCAACGTGGAGAAAAAAGTCGGCAAGGCAGGCGATAAATTGTCAGCTAAAGAATTCCGCCAAGCGTGCCGCGAGTACGCAGAATCTCAAGTTCAATTGCAATCTGAAGACTATCAACGCTTAGGTGTGCTCGGCGATTGGAAAAATCCGTATCTCACGATGGATTTTGTTTATGAAGCTAACACCGTTCGTGCGTTATCGAAAATTATTCAAAACGGTTACTTGGTGCGCGGTCAAAAACCGGTGCATTGGTGTACGGCGTGTGGATCTGCGTTGGCAGAGGCTGAGGTGGAATATCGCGATAAAGCATCTTCGGCAATCGATGTAGGTTTTGAAGCTATCGATTCTCAAGCCATCATGCAAAAATTCAATGTAAAAAACGCAGACGTTCGCGTTGTCGTCCCCATTTGGACCACCACACCGTGGACACTGCCTGCTAACCAGGCGGTGTCGTTGCATCCAGACTTACACTATGCGTTAGTAAAATGTTCTTTTCAAAATAAGCCCACATATTTCGTATTAGCAAAAGATTTAGTGGATTCCGTCATGCAACGATACGGCATCGACGACTACGAAGTGCATGGCAACGTGGAAGGAAAAATTTTAGAGGGACTGCAATTACAGCATCCTTTTTTAGATCGCACCGTGCCGATTATTTTAGGTGAGCACGTCACGACTGATGCCGGCACGGGTAATGTGCACACCGCACCGGCGCATGGTTTAGATGATTATTTTGTCGCTCAAAAATATAAACTGTCGATCGATAATCCCGTCGATTCACGCAGTTGTTTTGTGCAAGGCACGCCGATTGTGGCAGGGTTGCACGTTTTTAAAGCGAACGAACCGATTATCGTCACGTTAGCCGACAGCGGTCATTTGCTGCATCAAGAAAGTATTCAACACAGTTATCCGCATTGCTGGCGTCACAAAACGCCGCTGATTTTTAGAGCCACTCCGCAGTGGTTCATCGGCATGGAAAAAAATAATCTGCGTGAAAAAGCATTGGCTGCGATCGCAAAATCTAAATGGATGCCAAAGTGGGGTGAAGCCCGCATCAGTAAAATGGTGGCCGATCGTCCGGACTGGTGCATTTCCCGTCAACGCGTGTGGGGTATTCCAATTGCCATTTTCGCGCATAAAGAAACGGGTGAATTACACCCCGACACACCCGCATTAATGGAAAAAGCTGCACAGCTAATTGAAAAACACAGCGTCGATGGATGGTTTGATTTGGATCCGAAGGAATTATTGGGTGCAGATGCAGACAACTACGATAAAGTGACCGACATTTTAGACGTGTGGTTTGATTCAGGCATCACACATTTTTGTGTGTTAGCACAGCGACCCGAACTCGGAGTGCCCGCTGATCTTTATTTAGAAGGTTCAGACCAGCATCGCGGTTGGTTTCAGTCGTCATTGTTGACGGGGATTCCAATTCGTAATGAGGCCCCGTTTAAATCTGTTTTGACACACGGCTACGTTGTAGATGGCAAGGGTCGAAAAATGTCGAAATCATTGGGCAATGTGATTCTGCCAGCTGATGTCGTAAAAAATATGGGCGCAGATATTTTGCGACTGTGGGTTGCATCATCTGAGCACACTGTAGAAGTCAACGCTTCCGATGAGATTTTAAAACGTGCTTCAGATGCATATCGTCGTATTCGCAATACGGCACGATTTTTATTGTCGAATTTATATGACTTTGATCCCGAGAAAGATTTAGTGCCCGCTGAAAATATGGTGGCGCTTGATCAATGGGCCGTTGCAACGACAATGGCGATGCAAGAAAAAATAATTGCTGCCTATGATCACTATCATTTTCAAAAGATTTATCAGCTTATTCATAATTTCTGCACAGTACAAATGGGTAGTTTTTATCTCGATATTATTAAAGATCGTTTATATACGAGCAAAGCAACAGGCGTGCCTCGGCGTTCTGCACAAACGGCGTTATATTACATCACCGAAGCGCTTGTGCAGTTGTTAGCACCCATCACGAGCTTTACTGCCGATGAAATTTGGCAGTTTATGCCTGGGAAGCGTGAAGCGTCGGTATTTTTGTCGTCGTGGTATCGTGATTTTCCTGCATTAAAAGAAACCGAAGGTGAGCTTGAGCGATGGCAATGGCTCATGCAGGTGCGAGACGAAGTGAATAAAGCCTTAGAGGCCTGTCGTAGTGAAGGGCGTATTGGATCGGCATTGGATGCAGAAGTTGTTTTATATGCCGATGATGATGCGTATAAAAAACTCTCGGCACTCGGTGGTGAGCTACGATTTTTATTAATTACTTCCGATGCAACCGTGCTCCCAAAATCAAAACAAGATCCTGCGGCAGAAAAAACTGCTTTGCCAGAATTGACCGTTAAAATTAATGTCTCTAGCAATAAAAAATGCGTTCGCTGTTGGCAATGTCGAGTCGATGTAGGCACCGATCCAGAACATCCTGAGCTTTGTTCACGCTGTGTCGAAAACGTTTATAGCGACGGTGAAAAGCGAGAGTTCGCATGACAAAATCCGCGGCTAAGAAAGCATGGGCCTGGTTGTGGCTGAGTGCATTAATCATTGCGTTGGATCAAATTACTAAATACCTCGCTATGCATCACTTGGAATTTGGTCGGCCGGTTAGAATACTGCCGTTTTTTAATTTCACCTTAAATTATAATCCCGGTGCAGCGTTTAGTTTTTTAGGCGCACAAGGCGGTTGGCAGGTTTATTTTTTTGCGGCGATTTCGCTGATTGTTGCGGTAATTTTGCTTGTATGGTTAGGTCGCATTAAACGTTCAGATGGATTGATGGCAGCGGGGGTTAGTTTAATTATAGGTGGTGCGCTTGGTAATTTTATCGACCGCATACGCTTAACTTACGTTATCGATTTTTTAGATTTCCATATCAAAAGTTGGCACTATGCGACATTTAATATCGCAGATAGTGCCATTTGTGTCGGTGCGTTTCTGCTGATTTTGCGTGTGTTTTTATCGCCAAGGAAAAAAAGTGCCACTACCAACAATTAATGGGGTTTTGTAAAATCTCAGTCTATGCTGTATTTTGTTCGTCCATTTAATGAACGATTGAGTGAGACTACCGGTATGAATTGTCCGCATTGTGATTCAAGTGTTACAAAGGGTTTAAAAAAGCTGACGTCTTTAGGGTATAAACAGTTTGTTTGCAGTGATTGTGGTAAGCAATTTAATCAACGCAGTGGCACAACGTTGAACTTTATCATGTATCCAACGGATGTGGTTAGGACGGTAGTTCAGTATTATTATCAGTTTAAAGTCAGTCTCCACGATGTAGTTGCGTTAATGGTGATGCGGGGTTTTCATGTAACGCATCAAACGGTTCATAATTGGGTGCATCGTTTTGGTCCGGCGCTTGGGATGAGATTACGGGCACGCCGGTATCAAAAATCCAATGACCGTTGGCACGTCGATTGTACTTATTTACGTATTGAAGTGTGTCGCGATGCTCGTGATAGATTATTGGCATCCCTGTCAATAATCGACTCGCAATACGCGACAACCTAAATAGCCGCGGACGTCCCCGTCGACAGCGCTCCGCGACCTCGCGGCCGACTGCGCACTGTCTCCAGATGACTCGACGCCGCCTACAGATTTTTGCCACTCGCTACGCTGCCTACGGAACTCCGTTCCTTCGGCACTCCGCTCTGTCAAAAATCGGCGGCTGCCGCGGAATACTCGCCATCGGCTTCGCCTCTCCATGGCTCGCATCGGAAGGCCGTTGGTGTTATTTTTACAGGGCGATTGATGAAAAGGGCGATTTGATCGATGTCTATTTAAGTGATGTACGAGATCAGCAGGCCGCAGAAAACTTCTTCAAGCAGGCGGCTAAAACGAGTGGCATTTATCCTGAGCAAATCACGACTGATAAAGAGCCCGCCCTTTATCCTGCGATCCAAGCTGTCTTTGGTGAGTATACCGACCATCGGGATAATAACTATTTGAATAATCGTATTGAGCAATCCCATCGAGGCATCAAATCACGTATGCGTGTGATGAAGGGATTCAAGAATATATTTTGCGCATTACGGTTTTGTACAGTCTTTGAAGAAATACAGCAGTTTTTTAGAGAAAAAAATAAAAATCTCAGGACAATTCTATCTAAATTTCAAACCTTCAATCAATTATTCCAACAAGCTTTCTGAATAACTCTATTATAGAAGCATATGAGTCAATAGTTGACTGAGTTTTTAAAGAACCCTATTTATTGTGTGGATGCTGGTTCTGTCAGTTTTTGGGGAAACAATCATTTAACGCTCAACGGCAAACAGCGATTCATGTGGTCGACAAATTTAGGCTCCCTCGGATTTGGATTAACCTCGGCGATCGGCGCACAATTTGCCTATCCCGACCGGCGCGTTATTGTGTTAAGTGGTGACGGTGGTTTTGACATGTTAATCGGCGATTTTGCGACACAAGTAAAATACAATCTTCCGATCGTTAATGTCGTTTACAACAATTCAGAATATGCGTTTATTGAATTAGAACAAGAAACGCAGGGTTTTCCGGTGTTTGGCACAAAATTTAAAAACCCGAATTATGCTGATTTAGCCAAAGCTTATGGTGGTGATGGTATTAAAGTAACCGCGTATGATGAATTAGAAGATGCTTTAAAAACAGCATTTAAATCCAAAGTCCCTTTTATCATCGATGTGCTCGTCAATCCCAAGGAATTATATATTCCACCCGTATTTTCACCCAAAATGGCCGCAGGTTTTGCAGAATCGATGGTAAAAACCTACGTGGATGAAACATTTTTTAAGGGTGCGTTCCAGCAAGATTAGCACTATCACGCTACAAAACTTTTCGGCACTATAAGCGTAAGCGTTGACTCACTCTCGCCTCGGCTCATACAAAGGAAGATATTCATCAACCCACAACAACGTAGCACCGATGACAGCCGCTGGCATCACGATAAAATTCACCACCGGTATCATCGTGGCAAACATGACCACACTGCCAAAACTTAGATTCACAACCCGCTTTTGTCCCAATAAATTACGCATATCACCAAACGAAATGTGGTGATTATCCATAGGATAATCCATATATTGCACCGTCATCATCCAAGCATTTAATAAAAACCAAATGGGTGTCGCAGCAAATTGTATGCCTGGAATAAAAAATAAAATTAATGCTGCGATTGCACGTGGAATATAATAAATGAGAAATTGTAATGCACGCTTGATGGAGCGAGGAATATCCTTATAGAGAATTGACCAACCACCCTCGGTAATCTGCTCAGCACCCGTTACCATTTTCTCAACTTTTTCCGATAAAAAACCATTGAACGGTGCTGCAATGACATTTGCAATGATCGTAAAAGTGTAGGTGATGACAATAATTGCGCCGACAACAAATAAAATCCACAGCAACCAATTTAGCCAATGCAACCAACTTGGTAATAGCGTTTCTATCCAGTTAACCACATATGAAAAATAATGAATGCCCAAATAAAGTAGGCCAGCAAATAAAATGATGTTAACTAAGAATGGAATAATGACAAACTTCCGCAACCCTTTCCGGCCGAGCATCTGCACGCCTTTGAAAAAATAATGAATGCCGCCAACATGTTGTTCTTCTATCATAAAAAGATGATACCTCAGATTGAAACGTGTTAAAATCCCCAGCATGAAAGCCTACAAAAAACTCGAATCGATCTTCGAAAAACTCGCGTATTTTGAGCATTTGGGTGCTATTACCAATTGGGACGAAGCCGTCATGATGCCAAGCGGCGGAGGCACGATTCGCGCCAAGGCGTTGGCTGCTTTGCGCAATTTAACACACGAGACATTAACCAACCCCGAAGTGGGCGAGTTAATCGAAAAAGCAAAAGATGAATCGCTGAGTAGTCCGAAGTGTGTCGCGATGCTCGTGATAGATTATTGGCATCCCTGTCAATAATCGACTCGCAATACGCGACAACCTAAATAGCCGCGGACGTCCCCGTCGACAGCGCTCCGCGACCTCGCGGCCGACTGCGCACTGTCTCCAGATGACTCGACGCCGCCTACAGATTTTTGCCACTCGCTACGCTGCCTACGGAACTCCGTTCCTTCGGCACTCCGCTCTGTCAAAAATCGGCGGCTGCCGCGGAATACTCGCCATCGGCTTCGCCTCTCCATGGCTCGCATCGGTTGGCAAAAAGCCAATCTTGGTTTGATGGAACGATTTTATCGACATGAAACATGTTTACCTGCTAGCTTAGTCAATCAAATCACCCTCGCCATGATGCGGTCTCAGCAAGCGTGGCGCACCTTGCGCGCTGAAAATAATTGGCATGATTTCGCGCCGCTGCTTGAAAACATTTTGTTGCTCACCAAAGAGTCCGCACCGATACGCAGCGAAATTTTAAACCTATCACCCTATGATGTGTTGTTAGATGATTTCATTCCTGGCATCAAACAACAAAACATCGACCCTATTTTTTCGGTATTAAAAAAATCGTTACCCGATTTAATCCAACAAATCATCGCAAAACAAAAACATCGTCCGCACATTGCAATCAAAGGTCGTTTCCCTGCTGAACAACAAAAACAAATTGGCTTGGAGTTAATGCAAGCGATCGGCTTTGATTTTAATCATGGCCGACTCGATGTCAGTCATCATCCTTTTTGTGGTGGCGACCCTGAAGATGTACGCATTACCACTCGCTATAATGAAAATGAATTTATCACGTCTGCCATGGCTATTTGCCATGAAACCGGTCATGCACTCGATGCGCGCCATGGAGAGCGAAGCGAAGGCGCGTATTCCGCGGTAGGCTCGGATTTTTTGCCGAGCGTAAGCGACTGCAAAAAATCTTTACGAGCCGTCAAGTCATTTGAGAGCCCGTGCGTAGTCGAGCCGTGAGGTCGCGGAGCGCGGGCGACGAGGACGTCCGCGGCTATTTAAGTTGTCGCGTATTGCGAGTCGATTATTGACAGGGATGGCAATAATCTATCACGAGCATCGCGACACGCTTGTTACGAGCAAAATTTACCGCATGACTGGTTGCGCCAACCGGTCGGCCGAATTCACAGTATGGCGATGCACGAAAGCCAATCTTTATTAATTGAAATGCAAGCCTGCCGCTCTCGTGAATTTATGAATTTTTTATCGCCATTGATCATCCGCACCTTTGGTGATGACGAAGCTTTCAGCGCTGATAATTTATACGCATCCTACACTACGGTAAAGCCAGATTTTATTCGCGTTGATGCAGACGAAGTCACTTATCCTTTGCACGTCATTTTACGCTACGAGCTTGAAAAGCAATTAATCGCTGGCGATATTAGTGTTTACAATTTGCCAGAAGCCTGGGATGCTGCCATGAAACATTATTTGGGCTTATCGACAAAGGATGATTATAAAGATGGCGTCATGCAAGATGTCCATTGGCCATCGGGGGCGTTTGGTTACTTCCCTTCCTATACACTCGGTAGTTTGACCGCCGCGCAAATGTTTGCAAGCGCAAAAAACGCTTATCCTGACATTCTCGAAGGGTTAAATCATGGCAATTTCACGAGCCTTTATAAATGGCTCATTGAAAATGTCCACTCCAAAGCATCCTCAATCAGCTTTGATCAGTTGATGCGAGAGGCCACAGGCGAATCGCTTGATCCAAATTATTTTATTGCGCACATTAAACAAAAGTATCTAAGCGTATAAGGATATGATTTTTGCGTTACGATTGATCTGCAGTAACTAAAATCAATAAAATTTTTTATGATGACTACGCACCCCCTGGATGCAGAACCCCCTTCCAAGCCTCACTAGGCAAGCGCTTCACCAATCTATCAGAAACGACTTGAAAAGCCACATTTGGATCCCACGGCATACGTGCTGGCAAAACATGTTTTGCATCCGTTAAAAAATCTTGAGAAGCTTGCTTATCAATGAGATTTTTTTCATACTCAGCACGGCTTATGCTTATTTTTTGCTGATTATTATAGTATTTAAAAACTTCGGTTTTGTAAAATCTCAGTCTATGCTGTATTTTGTTCGTCCATTTAATGAACGATTGAGTGAGACTACCGGTATGAATTGTCCGCATTGTGATTCAAGTGTTACAAAGGGTTTAAAAAAGCTGACGTCTTTAGGGTATAAACAGTTTGTTTGCAGTGATTGTGGTAAGCAATTTAATCAACGCAGTGGCACAGCGTTGAACTTTATCATGTATCCAACGGATGTGGTTAGAACGGTAGTTCAGTATTATTATCAGTTTAAAGTCAGTCTCCACGATGTAGTTGCGTTAATGGTGATGCGGGGTTTTCATGTAACGCATCAAACGGTTCATAATTGGGTGCATCGTTTTGGTCCGGCGCTTGGGATGAGATTACGGGCACGCCGGTATCAAAAATCCAATGACCGTTGGCACGTCGATTGTACTTATTTACGTATTGAAGGCCGTTGGTGTTATTTTTACAGGGCGATTGATGAAAAGGGCGATTTGATCGATGTCTATTTAAGTGATGTACGAGATCAGCAGGCCGCAGAAAACTTCTTCAAGCAGGCGGCTAAAACGAGTGGCATTTATCCTGAGCAAATCACGACTGATAAAGAGCCCGCCCTTTATCCTGCGATCCAAGCTGTCTTTGGTGAGTATACCGACCATCGGGATAATAACTATTTGAATAATCGTATTGAGCAATCCCATCGAGGCATCAAATCACGTATGCGTGTGATGAAGGGATTCAAGAATATATTTTGCGCATTACGGTTTTGTACAGTCTTTGAAGAAATACAGCAGTTTTTTAGAGAAAAAAATAAAAATCTCAGGACAATTCTATCTAAATTTCAAACCTTCAATCAATTATTCCAACAAGCTTTCTGAATAACTCTATTATAGAAGCATATGAGTCAATAGTTGACTGAGTTTTTAAAGAACCGGCTTACGCGATTGGGGTTACTGTTTTTCGGGAATCGCCGTCCTTGGCTACTAAGTACTTTCCTGGTACTTACGCCCGCAAAACAGTATCACCAATCTCTCTGCCGCAATTGAAAGTGTCTCGTTTGTATGTAGGTAGATGTATGCCGTTTAAAGATAATCCTGTCCGGCGGTTTGGGCGCCAGGGCTGAGTAACTTATGGTAGATACTCGCAGCGCCAGAGGCCATGCGCTGGCCGAATCGTTTTTTGAGTTTGTATTCAACTTCGTAAATACTGTAGTTTTTGCTAGCGGCTAATAAATAATCGTCGCTAGTTTTTAACTCATCGACCAATTTCAAATCGATGGCGCGAGTTGCAAACCAATGCTCTCCGGTTGCAACACGATCGATGTCCACCTGGTTGCGATGATTTTTAATAAACGACTTAAATAAAGCATGTGTGTCATCTACTTCTTCCTGCATTTTTTCACGACCTTTTGGGGTGTTTTCTGCAAATAAATTTAAGGTGCGTTTGTATTCGCCGGCAGTGATTTGTTCAAAATCGATAGATTTTTGTTGTAGGTAACGGTGGAAATTAGGTAACTGCGAAAGGACTCCAATAGAGCCGACAACAGCAAAGGGCGCAGCAATAATGTGATCAGCAACGCAAGCCATCATGTAGCCACCACTGGCGGCAATTTTGTCGATTGAAATGACGAGCTTCATGTTTGCATCTTTGATGCGTTGCAGTTGTGATGCAGCAAGACCATATGCATTGACTAATCCGCCGCCGCTATCGAGTCGAACAAGTACTTCATCTTTAGGGTTTGCATTGGTGAGGATTGCAGTAATTTCTTCACGCAAAGCAGTAACGGCAGAAGCTTTAATATCACCATTAAATGTGAGTACAAAAATATTGTTGGGTGATTCTCTTTTTTTGCCTTCTTGTTTTTTTTCTCGTTTTAATAATTTTTTAAGCGCTTTCAATTCTTGCTTTGTTTTGGATTCGCACGCGATGATATGTTTATAGTCTTCGTATTTATCGTTGAGCTTTTGAATTTCGAGTTTCCCTTTGATTTTGCCTTTCGCTCTGGCGAACAAGCCAGTCATAACGATTAAGATAACGAGAATAGCAATAACAACGCTAACGAGTTTGACCAAAAAAAGACCATAATTGGATATAAATTCCATCGGGCGCTCCTTTAAATTAGATGAAAATAATAGCAGAGGAGTGATTCGAGTTACAAATAAATTGCTTATGGGTCAAGATTAGAGTGTCGCGGACCTCTTCTTTTTGTCGCAATTGAAAGCTATTTAATTACCACAAATTGGTTTTGAATGTAGTGTTGGTTTGCTTGGTGATTGCCTGAATATGGTCCTCATTTATGCTTCTAGAACACCATGAACATGTGTTATATTCTCATTAAAGCACGAAAAACGTGCTTTTTAAAGAACGTTACCCTGGTCGGCTTGATATGGCAGCAAAAACAGATAGATATATCGATAGCTGGTAGTGCCTCATTTTTGTTGATGTGATATATTTTGCTATTTCAGAAAATCATTAGGATAAGGATTGCATGAATGGCAAGAATCAATGTTGCTTGCCCCTGCTGCTGTTTACATGAGGTTGTAAAATTTGGCGTCAGCAGTACAGGAAAGCAAAGGTTTCAATGTAAAAATAATGCTTGTGAGAAAAATACATTTCTTCTAGATTACACACATAATGCTCGTGCCCCTGGTGTTAAAGATAAAATAGTTGATATGGCAATGAATGGTAGTGGCGTCAGAGATACTGCACGCGTTTTACGTATTAGCATTCGATGCGAGCCATGGAGAGGCGAAGCCGATGGCGAGTATTCCGCGGCAGCCGCCGATTTTTGACAGAGCGGAGTGCCGAAGGAACGGAGTTCCGTAGGCAGCGTAGCGAGTGGCAAAAATCTGTAGGCGGCGTCGAGTCATCTGGAGACAGTGCGCAGTCGGCCGCGAGGTCGCGGAGCGCTGTCGACGGGGACGTCTGCGGCTATTTAGGTTGTCGCGTATTGCGAGTCGATTATTGACAGGGATGCCAATAATCTATCACGAGCATCGCGACACACTTCAACACTGTTATTGGTGAATTAAAAAAAGGGTGAAGGTTTGGAGAGCGTCAATACACGACTTTTAAAGGAAAAAGAATCACTTGGTGCGTCTGTTACTGTTAATGTTGTACAAGTTGAAGAAGCGGAGCTGGATGAAATGTGGAGTTTTGTTCGAAATAAACAGAATCAACGTTGGCTTTGGCATGCGATTGATCACCATACACATGAGGTGTTAGCTTATCATTTTGGTCCAAGAAAAGATTCAGCATTTAAAGCACTGAAAGAAAAACTGAGCTCATTTGATATCAACTTTTACTATACAGATGATTGGGGTGCTTATGAAAGACACCTGCCTCAATCAAAACATTTGGTGGGAAAGCAAAATACCCAAGCGATTGAACGAAAGCATCTCACGTTGCGCACACGAATAAAGCGATTAGCGAGAAAGACGATTTGCTTTTCTAAACTGGATAAATTGCACGACATTGTCATCGGATTATTTATCAATAGGCACGAGTTTGGGAGGGTTATTTAGATGCCATCAACAAAAATGAGGCACCACCCGATAGCTTAACAGCTAATGGTGAGATTTCCTTTACTCTGGAGAATTTTTGCCGTGCATTAGAGATTAATCGGAGTTCAGGTTTAACTGCGCTTGGTAGGCTCAAAAAACAAAGGAAGGTAGTTTCGCCTAGTAGAGGATATTACCGGTTCTTTAAAAACTCAGTCAACTATTGACTCATATGCTTCTATAATAGAGTTATTCAGAAAGCTTGTTGGAATAATTGATTGAAGGTTTGAAATTTAGATAGAATTGTCCTGAGATTTGGGACTGTTTATTAGTTTGTGTAAATCGCGTCAGTCAGAATTATGAATCAGCCATTGTGTTAACTGATTTTTTAATTTTATCAAAAACTACATTGCGTTCAAATTAATTTCCTCTCTTATGAATTTTAAGTTTTATACAAAATCCGCCAGGCGATCTTCAAACATAAGGGCAAAACGATTCATGGCGGCACCCCAGTCTCGAATCGGCATGGTCCATTTTTTGGCTATATTTTTTAACCCTAAATAGAGTTGTTTTAAAGCGGCATCGTCCGACGGAAAAACTCGTTTATTTTTAATAACTTTTCGGATACTCATGTTCAGTGATTCAATAGCGTTAGTGGTATAAATCACCCTCCGAATTTCTGCCGGATAAGCAAAAAATGGCACAATGCGCTCCCAATGAGTCAACCAACTTTTGGCAATCGAGGGAAATTCAGCATCCCATTTCTCAGAGAAACTCGTCAGCGCCAATTCTGCTTCTTCAACCGTACTGGCCGAATAAATAGCTTTTAAGTCAGCGGCCACTTCTTTTTTCTTTTTCCAACCCACATAGCGCAATGAATTCCGCACCATGTGTACAATGCAAAGCTGTACTTGAGTGTTAGGATACACAGCGCCAATCGCATCAGGAAAGCCCGTTAGCCCGTCAACGCAACAAATCAGGATATCTTCTAGGCCTCGATTTTTTAACTCCGTTAATACATTCAACCAGAATTTAGCGCCCTCATTTTGGCTAATCCAAATACCTAGCAATTCTTTTTGCCCATCGATATTAATTCCTAAAGCCAAATACAATGCCTTATTGATAACCTTTTTATCTTGCTGCACTTTAATCACTAAAGCGTCCAAATACACAATCGGATACACCTTGTCCAACGGACGACTTTGCCAAGCCTTCACTTCTTCAATCACTTCGTTGGTTACTGTAGAAATGAGACTCGAACAAATAGTTGTGCCATACAAATCTTTCAACTGATCTTGAATATCACGGGTAGTCATACCCCGTGCATAAAGACTCATAATTTTGTCATCCAAATCATCAAAGCGGGTTTGATGTTTTGGAATCAATTGCGGTACAAACTCATTGTTACGATCACGAGGAACCTCAATGGTCATCTCGCCATCTGTTGTTTTGATCGTTTTTTGGCTGTGCCCATTGCGGGAATTACCACTATTGTTGCCAGACACTTCGTGTTTTGCATAACCCAGCGCGTCCGTCAGCTCCCCTTCCAGAATACGCTCCGTCAGTGCCTTTTTTAACTCCTTTAACAAACCAGTATCACCGAAAATATCAGATGCGGTCTTGGTATGTTTGAGAAAATATTCCACAACCTGTGGATCTAATTTATTGGTTTTCATTGCCATAGTCAAAGACTCCGTATAATTTTAACGACCTTTCCCTGACTATCGCATTTACACAATCTTATTTACAGACCCTGAGATTTTTATTTTTTTCTCTAAAAAACTGCTGTATTTCTTCAAAGACTGTACAAAACCGTAATGCGCAAAATATATTCTTGAATCCCTTCATCACACGCATATGTGATTTGATGCCTCGATGGGATTGCTCAATACGATTATTCAAATAGTTATTATCCCGATGGTCGGTATACTCACCAAAGACAGCTTGGATCGCAGGATAAAGGGCGGGCTCTTTATCAGTCGTGATTTGCTCAGGATAAATGCCACTCGTTTTAGCCGCCTGCTTGAAGAAGTTTTCTGCGGCCTGCTGATCTCGTACATCACTTAAATAGACATCGATCAAATCGCCCTTTTCATCAATCGCCCTGTAAAAATAACACCAACGGCCTTCAATACGTAAATAAGTACAATCGACGTGCCAACGGTCATTGGATTTTTGATACCGGCGTGCCCGTAATCTCATCCCAAGCGCCGGACCAAAACGATGCACCCAATTATGAACCGTTTGATGCGTTACATGAAAACCCCGCATCACCATTAACGCAACTACATCGTGGAGACTGACTTTAAACTGATAATAATACTGAACTACCGTCCTAACCACATCCGTTGGATACATGATAAAGTTCAACGCTGTGCCACTGCGTTGATTAAATTGCTTACCACAATCACTGCAAACAAACTGTTTATACCCTAAAGACGTCAGCTTTTTTAAACCCTTTGTAACACTTGAATCACAATGCGGACAATTCATACCGGTAGTCTCACTCAATCGTTCATTAAATGGACGAACAAAATACAGCATAGACTGAGATTTTACAAAACCCCTCATAATAAATCCGGAAAATTAGTCATTACTAAACCGTGGCCCGGCATGATGCAAACTATTTACGGTGATCATCAACGATTTATTGACACGTATTTTAAAGAGTTTCCAGATAGATACGTTGCCAGTGATGCTGCATTTTGCGATGAAGACGGAGACTATTGGATTATCGGTCGCACCGATGACGTCATTAACGTTTCGGGACATCGGCTTGGTACAACCGAAGTGGAAAGCGCTTTATTGCATAACCACCATGTAGCCGAAGCTGCCGTTGTGGGATACCCTCACGATATTAAAGGTCAAGGCATTTATGCCTTTGTTGTTACCAAAACGAACGTCAGGCCATCCGATGAGTTAAAACAAGACTTAATTAAAACCGTTCGCGAAGTAATCGGTCCGATTGCAAAACCAGATGTGATTACCTGGGCTACCTCATTACCCAAAACACGATCGGGAAAAATCATGCGACGCATCTTGCGTCAAATTGCTGCAGGAGATATCAAAGATTTGGGTGATACCTCCACTCTCGCTAATCCAGAGGTGGTTGAGGAACTTATTACCGAAGCTGAAGAGGCGGCTTAGCCTCGTTTTGATTTCAAAATTATGAAGATTCTATGCCAGATGCCGAAAATAATTCTTCGCATCAATAACATCTTGGTGAATGTGTTCAACTAATTCCTCTAACGTATCGTATCGCTCTTCATCGCGCAGTTTATGCAAAAATTCGACCTCAATATTATGCCCATAAATTTCAGCGTTAAAGTCGAATAAATGTGCCTCCAATAAAATTCGTGTGCCACCCACCATCGGACGAGTACCGACATTCGCAACGCCCTCATAAGGATGATCACCCAACCCATAAACACGAATCACGAATATCCCGCCCAAAGGTACCAAGTCACGGTGCAAATTAACATTGGCTGTCGGATATCCTAGATCGCGACCCAACCGATCACCATGACCAACTTTTCCATAAAGTCGATACGGCCGACCCAACAATTTTTCCGCTGCATTTAAATCGCCTGCCTCTAGTGCCTCACGCACACGCGTGCTACTCACCCGCTCATTATCAACCATGATAGTTGGCATTTCGATCGTTTGAAAACCGTATTTGTCTCCCAGTTGTTTTAACTGTGCATAATCACCGGCACGCTTGGCACCAAAACGAAAATCATCACCCACGATAACGACTTTTGCGTTTAATTGATCTATCAATATTTTTTTGACGAACGCTTCTGGCGACAAACTAGCCAACGCTTGATTAAAACGCAAACAAAAAACATAATCGATATTATAATCTTTTAATGCCAACCATTTTTCACAAAAACGCATTAACCTCGGTACCGTTTCGCGCTTGGCAAAAAATTCTTTGGGTTGTGGCTCAAAGGTGATAACGATACTCGGCAAATTCAACGATTCACGCATTGCATTTAATTTATTTAATAGCGCTTGATGACCCAAATGCATACCATCAAAATTACCCAATGTCACTACAGCACCCTGCAATGGTTGTGATAAATTATGATTTCCACGAATGAGCTTCATAATAGGACAAGACCTAATCATCAATAGCGGGTGGGCGTAAATCTTTAAAACGTAACCCACAAATAAACAATAAAATTATATAGGCAGCAACACCTAGAACAACAGCCACAACTAAATGCCAACACCGCTGCCCAATCGACCAATCCATCCAGCGGTGAAGATGGCCCGCAAAAAATCCAATGACAACACCCATGCCAATATTGGCGAATAAGATGGACGATAGCAAGCGCAGCCAACCGGCTCGCGGTTTAAAAATGGTGCGTCGCAATAAAAAGAAAATTAACAAGGATGCGTTAAACAACGATGCCAACGATGTAGCCAACGCCAATCCCGCGTGTGCTAACGGTTTTATTAAAGTGAGATTTAAAATTAAATTAACGACCATCGCCACTGCGGCAATCTTGACCGGCGTTTTTATATTTTGCCGCGAATAAAATGCTGATGCTAAAATTTTAACTAGCATAAACCCCGGCAAGCCCACCGAAAAAGCCCACAATGCTCTGCGCGTCATGACCACATCAAAGGAATTGAACTTACCGTGAAGAAATAAAGTCGTAATAAGCGGACCCGACAAAATAAATAAGCCTACTGCTGCCGGAACTCCCACCAACACAACAAGACGCAACGCCCAATCTAACGTATCAGAATATTTTTCTATCGAATTCGAGCTGTGAAAGCGTGATAAGTTTGGCAGCACCACAGTCGCTAGCGCCACGCCAATAACACCCAGCGGCAAATACGTTAAACGATCCGAATAATATAACCACGAAATACTGCCCGCCGGTAAAAAAGAAGCGAAAAAATTATCGATCAACAAGCTAATTTGGGCCACGGATACACCGAATAACGCCGGAACCATTAATTTTAAAACGCGAATCACGCCGGGATCACGCCATTGCAATTTTGGGACGGGAAATACATTGATCCGTGCGAAAAATGGCAACTGCATCAATAACTGTGCAGCACCACCGATTAAAACACCCCATGCCAAAACATAAATCGGCACATGCGCATGCGGTGCCCACCACAGCGCCACTGCAATCATTGCCACATTCAATAATACTGGTGTAAAGGCGGGGATTCCAAACCGATTAAAGGTATTTAATGTCGCACCCGAAAACGCAGTCAACGCAATTAATAATAAATAAGGGAACGTGATGCGGATCATATGGGTGGCATAAGTAAAACGCACCGGATCGTGAATGAATCCTGGCGCGAAAACCATGATGATCATCGGCGCGATTATCTCGGCAAGCAAAACAACAATCAATAACGCAAATCCCAACGTGCCTGCGATATGATTGATGAATTGCTGAACCTCATCATGAGATCGATTCGTGCGATAATTCGCTAAAACAGGTACAAACGCTTGTGAAAAAGCACCCTCACCAAAGAGGCGACGCATACAATTGGGGATTTTGAAGGCAACAGCGAATGCATCGAACGCAGGACCCGCGCCAAAGATACTTGCCAACACAACGTCGCGCACAAAGCCCATGATACGCGAGATCATCGTCATGCCTGAAACGATGGTGATCGATCTTAATAATTTTTGAGACATGGCAACGATGTTTCCTTATCTTTCGATCCACTAGGATACATAGGGATTAGGAATTAGGGAATAGCTGTATAGCCCTGCCGACATCCATCTTGACAAACCCCGAACAACCAGGCATATTGCTTTTCCTAACAAACTAGGGTCTGTTGACAAGAGGAATTCCAGCATGGCTAACTCGCCACAAGCAAAAAAACGAGCTAGACAAAATCAAATCCGCAGCTTACATAACGCCAGTCAGCGTTCTGAGGTGCGTACTGCTATTAAAAATACTTTGAAATCAATCAAAAGCAACGATAAGAGTGCCGCTGAAACTGCATTCCGACGCGCTGTGATATTAATCGATCGCGCTGCTGGACGTCGAATCATGCATCACAATAAAGCTGCACGCCTGAAAAGCCGATTACACAAAAAGCTCAAAGAATCAGCTTAAGAATCAAGCAGTTTCTGATACCGCCCGACGTAAATTACGACCACCAACACGACTAAAATCGTGTAGATAACGGCTAGACTCAGTAAGCCCTTCACAGTCACATGGCTGATGAGGAAAATGCTCAATGAGGTAATTAACGTAATCAATGAAACTTGAATAGCCATTGCCACCCCGACATTCTTGGGGAATTGTCTTAGATTTGCTGCCAGAACGTTGGGATAGACCAATCCACAACCCACACCCAAGAAAATAATTGGGATCATGAGTGACGCTAAGTTAAGATGCCACCAAAAAGCAAAAACATACGCCGATAACATGCCGATAACGAGCACGACGTAGCCTATATCACACACTTTCCTCGGCATCATGAAATGCAATAAAAAACGGTTAATCAACGCGCCGGACAGATAACTGGCACCCGCGAGTAAAGCCGTGTTTCCATAAACTAAGACGCTATAATGCAAAACATTTTCAACCACAAATGGCGCGATGACTGGATAAATTAATATAAATACATTAAGAAAACCGCCGACTACAACACCTGCAATAAACTGTTTGTGTTGAAGCACCTTTAAATATTGTTTAAAAACATCACGCATCGCAAACGATTGCCGCTCGATAAGACTCTCTTTAATAAACAACAACAATAAAAGTAATAACACACCGGCCACGATACCCAGCAGCACAAAATTCGCCTTCCACCCAAAATTATGCTGCACTAATCCCCCGATAAAGGGACCAATGATTGGACCGAGACCATAAGTAATTGCGGTGTAAAGAATTGCTATCGCATACTGTTTGCCTGAAAAATTATCGATAATCAACGCACGACAGCCAACGCTGATCGAAGATACCATCGCGCCCTGAATAAATCGGAAAATCATCAACTCGAAAATTGTATGACTTAACGGCGCCAGAAAACTGGCGATGACATATAAAAAAATACCGAAAACTAACGTTCGTTTACGACCAATCGAGTCAATGATGCTACCAAACACAAGACATCCAATCGTCATACCAAATACAGCCATGGTGATCGTATTTTTGGTCGCAGCGACTGTGGTTGAAAAATAATGCGTGATCGACGGCATGGACGGCGCATATAAATCAATATTAATGCCGGATAAAAAATTCAGTAAGGGTGCAATAACGATTAAAAACGTTAAATATGAGCTGGTTTTAGTTGAAATAATAGGATGGTCTAGATACCGTTTCATTTTATTTTTTCGTTTCTTCCAAAAACTCCATCAATTTGTAGCATAGGTGCTGTGTTCCTTCTTTTTTAACCGCAGAAATTTTAAATACCGGGCCCTGCCAATTCATTTTCTTAACAACAGCCTGGCAACGCTTCTCCATTTCATCTGCAGGCAATAAATCAATTTTATTAAAGACTAACCAGCGTTCTTTTTCAGCCAATTCAGGACTAAATTGTCGCAATTCTTCGATGATTTTATCGATAGACTCGACAATGTCCGCTTCGTCGCTCGGTGCAATATCCACCATATGGAGTAGTAATTGCGTTCGACTTAGATGCTTCAGAAACTGTACGCCCAACCCAGCACCTTGAGCCGCTCCTTCAATTAACCCTGGAATATCAGCAACAACAAAACTGCGAAATTCGCCAATCCGCACCACTCCTAAATGAGGATAAAGTGTCGTAAAAGGATAGTCCGCGATTTTTGGGGTAGCATTGGAAACGACACTAACAAAGGTCGACTTGCCTGCATTAGGTAACCCCAAGAGCCCCACATCGGCTAATAATTTTAGTTCCAGTCTTAATTCACGATGCTCACCCTCAGTACCGGAAGTGGTTTTTCGGGGAGCTCTGTTTGTACTACTCTTAAAATGGGTATTACCTAAACCATGCACGCCACCCTTGGCAACACACAAGCGATCACCTTGCTTCGTTAAATCTCCGATGAGTTCATCGGTCTCATGATCATAAACCGTTGTGCCAACAGGCACGGGAATGATCAAGTCTTCCCCACTTTTGCCCGTTCGCAATCGACCCTCACCAGAACGACCGTTATCCGCACGAAGCAAGCGTTTGTAACGAAATTCAACGAGTGTGTTCACGCTGTTGTCCGCCACAAAGTAAACGCTACCCCCATCGCCGCCGTCACCGCCATCGGGACCGCCGCGGGGAATATATTTTTCGCGTCGGAAGCTCAGACAACCATGACCACCGTTGCCTGCTTCGACTCGAATAATTGCTTCATCAACAAATTTCATAATAAAACTTCACAGTGAAATTCGCGAAAAATAAACCCCGTCGCTGACGGGGTTTATTGTAACAAATTTAGTGCTCTCTATTCTTGTGCCTTCCCATCAGCCGGTTCGATCGATACGAACTTACGCTGCTTCGGCCCTCTTTTAGAGAATTTCACTTGGCCATCAATTAAAGCATACAGAGTATGATCACGACCAACGCCCACATTTTCCCCTGCATGGCAGCTCGTGCCACGCTGACGAATAATGATGTCGCCTGCCAACACATGCTCTCCACCAAAACGTTTAACACCCAACATCTTGGGATTGGAATCTCGACCGTTTCTGGTACTACCACCGGCTTTCTTATGAGCCATGATTCACCTCGTTATTTTTTCTTTTTAGCAGCAGTTTTTTTCTTAGCTGCTTTTTTCGTTGTTTTCTTTGCTGCTGGCTTTGCTTTTTTAGCTGCCGCTTTCTTCGCAGACTTCTGCGTCGAAGCAGGCTTTTTAGCAACCTTTTTCTCTACTTTTGGAGCATCTAGTTTGACACCACCGACGATGATGTCAGTAATCTTGACCTCAGTAAAATCTTGACGATGACCTTGACGCTTCATGTGGTGCTTGCGACGTTTAAATTTGAGGATCTCAACTTTCTTGCCACGGCCGTGAGTTACCACCTCCGCAACCACTTTGGCATCTTTAACAAGTGGAGCACCGATATGCGTGTTATCCCCATTGGCAACCATCAACACTTCTTCAAGATCAACGGTTTTACCTGCTTCAATAGGAAGCTTTTCGAGCTTAACGATCTGCCCGTGTTTAATGCGGTATTGCTTGCCACCGCTTTTGATGATTGCGTACATGCTTAAAGCCCTCGGGTTCAAGTTTTGAGGAGGATGCATTTTAAGGAAAGTCGAGCCACTTAGCAAGCCCTTGACAGCATTCAAATGCCCTCATAGCATGGCAACATGCAAAATTCAGACGCTCTAGAGCAAATCCGCCACCCTATTCTTGAGGACTTCGAGGCCGTCAATCAATTGATTGTGGATGAACTCTTCTCTACAGTGCCACTCATTCAAACCATTGCCCAACATATCGTAAGGAGCGGTGGCAAGCGCATACGCCCCCTGATCGTGCTGTTGAGCGCTAGAGCCCTAAACTATCGGCAGGACTCTGAGCACCATGAGCTCGCCACCGTGATCGAATTCATTCATACAGCCACCTTATTACACGATGATGTGGTCGATAAGTCTGAGTTGCGCCGCGGACAACAGACCGCCAACGACATCTGGGGCAATGAGGCAAGTGTGCTGGTCGGGGACTTCTTATATTCGCGTGCCTTTCAAATTCTAGCGCGACGCGACAACATCCCTGTGATGAAGGTTTTGGCGAATACCACCAATCAACTTTCTGAAGGCGAAGTGATGCAGCTAATGAATCAGCAGGATCCTGATATCAGTGAATCCGATTACGAAGAAGTCATCCGCCGCAAAACAGCGCAACTCTTCTCGGCAGCAGCAGAAATTGGCGCCTTGATCAGCACGGATGACGCCGCATTACATAAAACCATGGCCGAATTTGGATTACATTTAGGTCTCGCCTATCAAATGGTCGATGACTTATTGGATTACACAGCAAGCGCCGAAGCATTGGGAAAAAATATCGGTGATGATTTAGCAGAAGGCAAAGCGACGTTACCACTGATTTACGCGATGCATCATGCAAAACCCGAGCATGCAAAATTGATTCGGCACGCCATCGAAAATGCTGACCCTCAGTCAGACAATCATTTAAAAAATCTAGACACTATTTTATTAGCACTTGATGAAACCAATGCGCGCGACTACACACTAAATTGCGCAAAACATCATGCAAAACTTGCATTGGCTTTATTAAATCATTTACCTGCTTCACCATTCTGCGACTCTTTAAAAATGCTGACAGAATTTGTGGTAGGGCGAAAATATTAATTGATAATTTATCGGGGTGTAGCTCAGCTTGGTAGAGCACCGTCTTCGGGAGGCGGGGGTCGCTGGTTCGAATCCAGTCACCCCGATCATTACACCAAACTGATCGGAATAGCATCGACATTAGAAGTCAACGGTATGCGTGTGTCAACCAAACAAACAACTGCACCGTTAGAAACCTTCTGACTGAATTTGCCAAGTACATTAAAGTTTTTTAAAGTGTCTTTTGTAGGCGAAGCTGTTTTTTTTATTTCTATCGGATATATTTTTTGATCTTTAACGATTAACAAGTCAATTTCTTTTTTATCTTTGTCGCGATAAAAATATAACGGAGCTTGTAATCCATTATGCCAATAAGATTTAAGAATTTCTATTACAACAAATGTTTCTAAAATAGCACCAGACATGGCCCCTGCTTCTAGCGTTTTATGGTCTGACCATTGCGTTAAATAACTACATAATCCGGTATCTATATAGTATAATTTTTGTGTCTTCACGAGACGTTTTGTCACATTGTTATGATAGGGTTCTAGTAAATAAATAATTCCCGAAGTCTGCAATATTGAAAGCCAATGTTTTGCTGTATTGGGGCTAATATCTGTATCCCGTGCAATATCAGCCAGATTTATTAATTGCCCTGTTCTTGCTGCAGTAATTTTTAAAAAACGCAAAAATGCACTTTCATCTCCTACTTGCGCCAAATCTCTAACATCGCGCTGCAAATAAGTTTGGATATAACCACTAAAAAATAAGTCTTTGTCATGCTGATAGTTGGTAGCAATCGCTGGAAATGATCCATACCAAATTTTTTTATAGATGCCCTCCAATGAAGTAGGCTTGATTTTAGTTGATTTTTTATCCAACACCGCATTATCTGGCAGGAATGGTAAATCAAAGCTTGAAAGTTTTTGTATTTCCCACTGTGATAAACCTAATAAATTTAAGATGCCCACTCGACCTGCAAGCGACTCGCAAACACCTTGCATTAATTGAAATTGTTGAGAGCCTGTCAGCCAATACTGTCCTGCAATATGGTTTTCATCAACATCCATTTTAATATAGGGCAAAAGCTCTGGCGCATACTGAATTTCGTCAATTAAAACCGGTGGCTTGAATCGCTGTAAAAATAATTTCGGCTCTTGTTTTGCCAAAGCCAACAACGTTGGATCATCGAGAGTCACATAATTGCGGTCTTTTCCACCCAAATGGCGTAAAAAGGTCGTCTTGCCCACTTGCCTAGCCCCAGTGACCAGAATAACTGGGAATTGCTTGCTGGCTTTACGGACAACAGGTTCTAATGTTCTCTGAATATACATACTGTATCGTCTAATCTGCAGTTAGACTGCATTATAGCCGATGTTTAGCCTGATGACAAAAGTGAGTACTTTCAGCATGGTAGCCCACCTTACTGAAATTGCAAATTCAATCATGGGGTTAGTTAACGATTATGCAAATTAATGCGGCGTGGATACTGCGCTTAAAAAACGATGAAAACGAAGGATCAACAAGGATGGCCGATATGAAATTTAAATCGATTCGGTTAGTTGGTAGTGCCTCATTTTTGTTGATGTGATATATTTTGCTATTTCAGAAAATCATTAGGATAAGGATTGCATGAATGGCAAGAATCAATGTTGCTTGCCCCTGCTGCTGTTTACATGAGGTTGTAAAATTTGGCGTCAGCAGTACAGGAAAGCAAAGGTTTCAATGTAAAAATAATGCTTGTGAGAAAAATACATTTCTTCTAGATTACACACATAATGCTCGTGCCCCTGGTGTTAAAGATAAAATAGTTGATATGGCAATGAATGGTAGTGGCGTCAGAGATACTGCACGCGTTTTACGTATTAGCATTAACACTGTTATTGGTGAATTAAAAAAAGGGTGAAGGTTTGGAGAGCGTCAATACACGACTTTTAAAGGAAAAAGAATCACTTGGTGCGTCTGTTACTGTTAATGTTGTACAAGTTGAAGAAGCGGAGCTGGATGAAATGTGGAGTTTTGTTCGAAATAAACAGAATCAACGTTGGCTTTGGCATGCGATTGATCACCATACACATGAGGTGTTAGCTTATCATTTTGGTCCAAGAAAAGATTCAGCATTTAAAGCACTGAAAGAAAAACTGAGCTCATTTGATATCAACTTTTACTATACAGATGATTGGGGTGCTTATGAAAGACACCTGCCTCAATCAAAACATTTGGTGGGAAAGCAAAATACCCAAGCGATTGAACGAAAGCATCTCACGTTGCGCACACGAATAAAGCGATTAGCGAGAAAGACGATTTGCTTTTCTAAACTGGATAAATTGCACGACATTGTCATCGGGGACTGTTTATTAGTTTGTGTAAATCGCGTCAGTCAGAATTATGAATCAGCCGAAGTGTGTCGCGATGCTCGTGATAGATTATTGGCATCCCTGTCAATAATCGACTCGCAATACGCGACAACCTAAATAGCCGCGGACGTCCCCGTCGACAGCGCTCCGCGACCTCGCGGCCGACTGCGCACTGTCTCCAGATGACTCGACGCCGCCTACAGATTTTTGCCACTCGCTACGCTGCCTACGGAACTCCGTTCCTTCGGCACTCCGCTCTGTCAAAAATCGGCGGCTGCCGCGGAATACTCGCCATCGGCTTCGCCTCTCCATGGCTCGCATCGGATTGTGTTAACTGATTTTTTAATTTTATCAAAAACTACATTGCGTTCAAATTAATTTCCTCTCTTATGAATTTTAAGTTTTATACAAAATCCGCCAGGCGATCTTCAAACATAAGGGCAAAACGATTCATGGCGGCACCCCAGTCTCGAATCGGCATGGTCCATTTTTTGGCTATATTTTTTAACCCTAAATAGAGTTGTTTTAAAGCGGCATCGTCCGACGGAAAAACTCGTTTATTTTTAATAACTTTTCGGATACTCATGTTCAGTGATTCAATAGCGTTAGTGGTATAAATCACCCTCCGAATTTCTGCCGGATAAGCAAAAAATGGCACAATGCGCTCCCAATGAGTCAACCAACTTTTGGCAATCGAGGGAAATTCAGCATCCCATTTCTCAGAGAAACTCGTCAGCGCCAATTCTGCTTCTTCAACCGTACTGGCCGAATAAATAGCTTTTAAGTCAGCGGCCACTTCTTTTTTCTTTTTCCAACCCACATAGCGCAATGAATTCCGCACCATGTGTACAATGCAAAGCTGTACTTGAGTGTTAGGATACACAGCGCCAATCGCATCAGGAAAGCCCGTTAGCCCGTCAACGCAACAAATCAGGATATCTTCTAGGCCTCGATTTTTTAACTCCGTTAATACATTCAACCAGAATTTAGCGCCCTCATTTTGGCTAATCCAAATACCTAGCAATTCTTTTTGCCCATCGATATTAATTCCTAAAGCCAAATACAATGCCTTATTGATAACCTTTTTATCTTGCTGCACTTTAATCACTAAAGCGTCCAAATACACAATCGGATACACCTTGTCCAACGGACGACTTTGCCAAGCCTTCACTTCTTCAATCACTTCGTTGGTTACTGTAGAAATGAGACTCGAACAAATAGTTGTGCCATACAAATCTTTCAACTGATCTTGAATATCACGGGTAGTCATACCCCGTGCATAAAGACTCATAATTTTGTCATCCAAATCATCAAAGCGGGTTTGATGTTTTGGAATCAATTGCGGTACAAACTCATTGTTACGATCACGAGGAACCTCAATGGTCATCTCGCCATCTGTTGTTTTGATCGTTTTTTGGCTGTGCCCATTGCGGGAATTACCACTATTGTTGCCAGACACTTCGTGTTTTGCATAACCCAGCGCGTCCGTCAGCTCCCCTTCCAGAATACGCTCCGTCAGTGCCTTTTTTAACTCCTTTAACAAACCAGTATCACCGAAAATATCAGATGCGGTCTTGGTATGTTTGAGAAAATATTCCACAACCTGTGGATCTAATTTATTGGTTTTCATTGCCATAGTCAAAGACTCCGTATAATTTTAACGACCTTTCCCTGACTATCGCATTTACACAATCTTATTTACAGACCCTAACCCCAATCCCTAATTTACCGTCCAGCACGAATCAAGCCACCCAATCCTGCCTCTTCTAATGCATTTTCCATATGCAAGCGCACTTCCTTCGGATCATCCATTTTCAACACTTCGTCGAGCAATGTTTTCGCCTGACTCATTTTAAATTGACGAATCACCCATTTTACCCGTGGGAGGGTTCGTGCATTCATACTTAATGTGTCAAACCCCATCGCCAATAATAAAACGACTGCGCTCGGATCACCAGCCATCTCACCGCAAATACTAACAGGCTTGCCGGCTTTATGCCCTGCTTTAACAATGTGTTTTAATGCGCGCAAAACGGCAGGATGCAAGCCATCATAAAGATTTGCAACACGAGGATTGTTACGATCCACCGCCAATAAATATTGAATTAAATCGTTGCTACCTACGGATAAAAAATCGACTCGCTTTGCAATTTCATTTGCCTGATAAACAGCAGCCGGGACTTCGATCATACAACCAATCGAGGGCATTTCAACTGAAATACCTTCTTCCATCAACTCATCATGCGCCTGAGTGATCAGCCGAATTGACGATTCAATTTCATTGACAGAGGTAATCATCGGTAGCAATAACGATAAATTATTGAGATCAACGCTAGCATGCAGCATTGCGCGCACTTGTTGTAAAAAGATTTCTGGATGATCGAGCGTCACGCGTATCCCGCGCCACCCTAAGAATGGATTTGCTTCATCGAAAAAGAAATAAGGCAGTGACTTATCACCGCCGATATCCAATGTGCGCATGATGACGGGTCGAGGTGCAAATGTATTTAAAAGTTGGCGATACATAATCCGTTGTTCTTCCTCACTCGGAAAGCGATCGCGAATCATAAATGGCATTTCTGTGCGATAAAGTCCAACGCCTTCAGCACCCACACTTAAGGAATAACCCCCTTCAACCGCTAATCCTGTATTAACGTAAAGCGCTAAACCATGGCCGTCTTTTGTTTCCGCAGGAATGTCACGCAATTCTTCCAATTCTTTTTCGAGTTGTTGTTCTTCAGCCGCTAACGCTTGGAATTCTTTTTTGACGGTAGCTGAGGGTGATAAATAAATTTGGCCGTTGTAACCGTCAACCACCAGCTCTTTATTGGAAAGTTGAGCTAACGGCGTTCCTGTCACACCCATTACAGCAGGCAATCCAAGTGCTCGTGCTAAAATAGCGACGTGGGAGTTGCTCGAACCTGTTCCTGAAATAACACCAACCAAACGCCCCTCTGGCACTTCCATCAAGGCAGTTGCTGTCACCTCATCGCTGACTAAAATCGTATTTTCTGGAAATTGCTGCTCTTCTTGTTCTTTCGATTGCAAATGCGCCAAAATACGGCGTCCTAAATCACGGAAATCAGATGCGCGCTCTCGCAAATAAGGATCATCCAAAGATTCAAACTGCAAAATATGTCGTTTAATGACGCGTTTTAATGCTCCTTGCGCCCATTGCCCTTGTTTTATTTCATCGATAATTTCGTTGCTTAATGTTCGGCTATCCAAGATGCGTAAATATGCATCGAATAAGGCGTTTTCTGCAACAGATAAAGAGGTTTTAGCACGGATTTGCAAGGTATGAATTTCATCACGCGCCGCAGCGAGCGCAGCCTCATAGTCTGCGATTTCTGCATCGGTGTCGGTTGCTTGTTTATCCGATACAGCGTTTAAATCTGCCGGCGGAAACACCACGACAGCATTACCAATGGTGACGCCAGATGAACCCGAAACGCCATTTAAGACCGTTTCAGTCATTTTTTTACGGCGTTTCTTTTTGCCAATATCCGCTAACGCACCCTTTGCGCGTGCATGAGCAATTTCTGTGGCTAGCTGAATTGCTAGCGTAACACAAAAAGCCTCTTCTTCTTCTGCAAAAAAACGCTCTTGACGTTGCTCGACGACCAACACGCCTAACAATTCACCTTGCTCGATAATGGGAATACCTAAAAATCCGTGATATTCTTCTTCACCGAGTGAGGGATATTTAAAATATTGTGGATGTGCGGGCGCATTATCGAGATTAATCGGTTCCTCACGCTCCCCGACTAAACCCACCAAACCTTCACCAAATTTCAAACGCGCTTTGCCAATTAGTTTTGTATTTAACCCCTGCGTTGCCATTAACACATATTCACCGTGCACGTTATCACACAATAAAATACTACAGGCATCTGCTTGCAACGCTTCGCAAAGACGCTTCACCACGAGCTCTAACGCAATCTCCAAACTTGGAGCCGCGTTAACTTCTTGTGTAATTTGACGAAGAGTCTTTAGCATCATTATTTATTATTCATCCTTTTTTAAAAATCTTTCAGAACCTACTCTCTAATTCCTAACCAGCTTTTCAAACTCCTTCAACATCTTTTGATAAACCGTTTGCTTAAAATCAATCACATGATTTAACGGGTACCAATAATCTACCCATCGCCAATGATCAAATTCCGGAGTACCGGACTTATCTAGATTAATATGACTATCACTGACTAATAAACGCAATAAAAACCATTTTTGTTTTTGCCCCACACAAAGTGGTTTACTGTTATAGCGTCGAAATTGTTTTGGCAATCGATAGCTTAACCATTTTTTCGTTTCACCTAAATATTCAACGTCTTCAGGATTCAATCCTAACTCTTCAGTAAGTTCGCGATACATGGCCTCACGAGGTGTTTCATCAGACGAAATACCGCCTTGAGGAAATTGCCAAGCATTAGGATTACCCACTCGACGACCCCAAAGCAATTCACCGTGTTGATTGACTACCACGATACCCACATTTAATCGGTAGCCTTGCTCGTCGATCACACCCGAACTCATCAAATCACCTCATAAGCAACTCTACAACACAGTCATGTCGCAAAAAAAACGGTTTCTAGGAACACTTTCTCATTGTTCCACTCAAATGACCTTACATGCAAATTTTTTTCACGGGGTTAAGAAACAAAGCAGATTCTTGGAAAGTCATCTAACCCTTTGAAAACTCTTTTGGTAAAATTTCCTAGTGACGCTGCTCTCTATCAATACACAACTTATCCACATATTTCCCCCATGATATCCCCTTGCAATTTAGCTATAAACACATTATCTTGTGTTTATCAGTCATCGAAACACCCATATATTGGGGTTCAAGGGAATGAACCGAATCGCTATGACTGCCAGGCCAACGCGCCAAAGTTCATTCCCAAATATAACTGAACAATCGACCATTTGAGAAAAACCTGGTCGGGCGGCCTTAATTTCACAACCACTACAAGCAGGAGCAAACATGGAAACTCAACAGTCCAAGCAAACCAGCAACGAAACGATTGAAATTAATGATCCGAGTCTCTTACAAACAACCGAGCCGGGCCAACTGCGAGTCATCAAACGCGATGGTCGACTCACAAAATACGATGATGCTCTCATCGCCGCTGCAATGAAGAAAGCATTTCTTGCAGTCGAAGGCGACAATGCTGCCAATTCAACCCGAATTCAGGAAATTGTCACTCGCCTGACTACCCAAATTACCGACTTATTCAATAAACGCTGGCCATCCGGTGGCACCATTCATATTGAAGCCATCCAGGATAAAGTCGAACTCGCGCTGATGTATGCTGGTGAACACCAGGTCGCGCGCTCGTACGTACTCTATCGCGAAGAGCGCCGCAAACAACGTCAACAAACAACAACCGAAGAAGCTCAAGCCCAAGGTGATGGCATTAAGGTTACGATGGATGACGGCCGTAAAGTACCGCTTAACTTAAATTGGCTTTCTCAAATCGTACAAAGTGCCTGCAATGATTTGACTGATGTTAGCCCCACAAAAATTTTAGAAGACACTCAAAATAATTTATTTGATGGCGTTGCACTGAAAGACGTTTATAAAGCACTCGTGATGGCAGCACGCACATTAATCGAAAGTGAGCCCAACTATACCTACGTCACCGCACGATTATTGCTACACGATTTATATCGTGAAACGCTGAATGGATTAAACATTCAAGACATCAACGAAAATGACATCAAGCAATGTTATACAAAAGCATTTAAAGAACTGGTGCGACAAGGCATCAAAACCGAACATGTACATGAAAACTTGATGACGTTCGATCTCGATAAACTGGCTGCTGCACTCAAGCCCGAACGCGACCATCAATTTACTTATTTAAGTCTGCAAACCTTGTATGACCGCTATTTTATCCATCACAAAGGCGTGCGCATCGAGCTGCCGCAAGTATTCTTTATGCGAGTTGCGATGGGTCTTGCACAAAGCGAGGGTGATCAACGCAACGAACGTGCCATTGAATTTTACAATTTGTTATCACAATTTGATTTCATGAGTTCAACACCCACACTATTTAACGCTGGCACAAACTTTCCACAACTGTCCAGTTGTTTCTTAACCACAGTCCCTGATAGCTTAGACGGCATCTATGGTGCCCTCAAAGACAACGCACTACTCTCCAAATATGCTGGTGGTTTAGGAAACGACTGGACACCCGTTCGCGGCATGGGTGCTCACATCAAAGGAACTAACGGCAGATCATTAGGCGTTGTGCCCTTCTTAAATGTCGCCGATGCCACAGCCATCGCCGTTAATCAAGGCGGTAAACGCAAAGGCGCGGTGTGTGCTTATTTAGAAACATGGCACATGGATATCGAAGAATTTTTGGATCTGCGTAAAAATACCGGCGATGATCGTCGTCGGACTCACGATATGAATACTGCGAATTGGATCCCCGATCTTTTCATGAAACGCGTGTTTGAAAACGGTGAGTGGACGCTTTTTTCTCCTGATGAAGTACCCGACTTGCACGATCTCTGCGGTGCAACTTTCGAAAAAGCGTATCTCGCTTACGAAGAAAAAGGACGCCGCGGCGAAGTTCGCACAAAAACACTATCAGCATTGTCACTGTGGCGAAAAATCCTCAGCATGTTGTTTGAAACGGGTCACCCTTGGGTCACGTTTAAAGACGTTTGCAATCTACGATCACCCCAACAACACGTTGGCGTTATTCATAGCTCCAATCTGTGCACGGAAATAACGCTCAATACTTCCAAAGATGAAATCGCCGTGTGCAACTTGGGTAGTATTAATCTCGTTCGTCACATAAAAGACGGCAAGTTAGATACCGAAAAATTAGCACGCACCGTTAAAACTGCGGTTCGCATGTTGGATAACGTGATCGACATTAATTATTATTCGGTCCCGCAAGCGAAAAACTCCAACTTCAAACATCGCCCTGTTGGGTTGGGTTTAATGGGCTTTCAAGATGCACTTTACGCACAAAAAATTCCGTATGCTTCTGATGCTGCAGTCGAATTTGCCGATCGCAGCATGGAATACATCAGTTATTACACGATTGCTGCATCCGTTGATTTAGCTATCGAGCGCGGCACGTATGAAACTTATGAAGGCTCGCTATGGAGCCAGGGGATTTTACCCATCGACTCTATTAAATTCGTAAAAGAAATTCGCGGAAAATATTTGGAGCAAAATACCGATCAAACTTTAGATTGGGACGGCTTACGACAACGCATCAAACAACACGGCATGCGTAATTCTAACGTCATGGCTATTGCACCAACGGCGACCATCTCAAATATTTGCGGTGTGTCGCAATCGATTGAGCCGACCTACCAAAACTTATTTGTGAAGTCGAATCTTTCCGGTGAATTTACGGTTATCAACCCCTATTTAGTGCACGATCTGAAAAAACTCAATCTGTGGGACAACGTTATGGTGCATGACTTGAAATACTATAACGGCAGTCTGCAAAAAATCGATCGCATTCCCGATAACCTTAAAAAATTATATGCCACTGCCTTTGAAATCGAGCCACGCTGGTTGGTCGATGCTGCTTCGCGTCGCCAAAAATGGATCGACCAAGCACAATCACTCAATCTTTACATGGCCGAACCTTCAGGTAAAAAACTCGACGTGCTTTATCGCATGGCCTGGTTACGTGGATTAAAAACCACTTATTACTTACGCAGCTTAGGCGCCACAAACACCGAAAAAGCAACGATTAATGACGGAGCGTTAAACGCAGTCAGTCAAAGTAGTGAGCCAAAAGCCTGTAATATTGATAATCCAGAATGCGAAGCATGCCAATAAATTATAAAAAAGGAGAATTTAACATGACAGAACAACACAATGAAATGAGCAGCCTATTAGATTGGGATGATTATCACAGTCCTGAAACGATGACGGCATTAAAAAATAATGAAGACGATGACGGCGATGAAGGCGGCGGCACTTCACAAACAATCGGCGCCACTGGATTAGAAGCATTAGAAATGGGTGCAGCACGCATTCAAGTGGACGATAAACAAATCATCAACTGCCGCGCAGATCTAAATCAGCTTGTCCCTTTTAAATATACCTGGGCATGGCAAAAATATTTAGCTGGCTGTGCAAATCACTGGATGCCTAATGAAATTAATATGGCTGCCGATATCGCGCTGTGGAAAGATCCTACCGGCTTAACAGAAGATGAGCGCACCATTATTAAACGCAGCCTAGGATTTTTCTCAACGGCTGATTCCTTAGTCGCGAATAATCTCGTATTAGCGGTCTATCGCCACATTACCAATCCAGAATGCCGCCAATATTTATTGCGACAAGCTTTCGAAGAAGCTCTGCACACACACGCCTATCAGCACATCATTGAAAGTTTAGGATTAGATGAAGCTGAAGTATTTAACATGTATCGCGAAGTACCTTCGGTCGCTACCAAAGCATCCTGGGCGCTCCCCTATACAAAAAGTTTAGGTGACCCCAACTTCCACACAGGAACTACCGAAAATGATCAACGGTTGCTGCGTGATTTAATTGCATTTTACGTTGTATTTGAAGCCATTTTCTTTTACGTCGGCTTTACGCAAATTCTTGCAATGGGTCGCCGCGGCAAAATGACGGGAACTTCCGAACAATTCCAATATATCTTGCGCGACGAATCCATGCACGCAAACTTTGGTATCGACGTCATCAATCAAATCAAAATTGAAAACCCTCACCTTTGGACGGAAGACTTCAAGCAAGAAGCCATCCACATGATCCGCGAGGGTGTCGACTTAGAATATCAATATGCGAAAGACACGATGCCACGCGGCATCTTGGGTCTGAACGCAGAGATGTTCAAAGATTATTTGCAATACATCGCCAATCGACGTTGTGCGCAAATTGGATTACCTGAGCAATATGCAGGTGTGCAAAATCCATTCCCCTGGATGAGTGAAATGATGGATCTCAAGAAAGAAAAGAACTTCTTTGAAACGCGCGTCATTGAATACCAGGCGGGCGGTGCATTGCAATGGGACGATTAAACAGCACCTTAAGGACACCTCTTGAAATCTATTTTTAGCTAATTAAATAGTGTTCAATTGCGGCAGAGGGGTTGGAGTTACTGTTTTGCGGGCGTAAGTACCATGGCGATTCCCGAAAAACAGTAACCCCAACCGCGATCCGCAAGCAATTGAAAGGGGTGCCCTGCCTTTTTTTGTTACCTACTGTATAATGCAAAAAGACTTAAACGAGGAGACTTAAAAAATTTATGCCACTCTACGAATACGAATGCAATGCTTGCGGCGAGCACTGTGAAATCCTGCAAAAAATCAGCGATCCACTAGCAACAGAATGCCCACACTGCAAAGAAAATACACTTAAACGTTTGGTCTCAGCGACGAGTTTTCAACTCAAAGGCAGCGGCTGGTACGTCACCGATTTCCGTGACAAGAATAAGCCCAAACAAAAAGAAGCTAAGGAAACCAAAACATCGGATAAAAAAACTGAGGCCACTAAAAAAGAAACCAAGGAATAAACGTGAAAGGAAAACACATCATACGTCGAAGTTTTATTGCCGGCTTACTTGTTTGGCTGCCGATCTTAGTCACTTATGTCATTATTAAATTCATCATTAATTTATTCGACGGCACGTTGTCGTTATTACCCCATCGGTTTCAACCCCAACAGCTATTCGGACACGACATTCCTGGCATAGGATTTTTGTTTACCATCATTGTTATCTTCTTGACGGGATTATTAATCGCGAATTTTATCGGGAATCGACTGGTCGAAGGCTGGGAAAAATTACTCGCAAAAATTCCACTGATTCGCAGCATTTATATGGCTGTAAAACAAGTCACACATGCATTTGTTCAACCCAAAGGTGAATCGTTCCGCAAAGTATTGCTCGTCGAATACCCTCGCAAAGGATTATGGAGCATTGGCTTTCAAACCGCGAGCCAATTTAAAGGCATACCCTTGGAGCATGAAATGCTCGCGGTATTTATACCCACTACCCCGAACCCTACGTCCGGCTTTCTGATCTTGGCGCCTAAAGAGGACACCATCGTGCTCTCCATGACAGTTGAAGAAGCGTTCAAGGTCATTATCTCACTCGGCGTGATGATGCCGAAACACGATATAAAACCTCCCGATATGCCAAGAAGAGAATAATTCAAACGCAATGTGATATAATTATAGTGTCGCCTAGTACCAGGGAACGTAAATGGAGCGCACATTTCAACCGCAAAAGCGGACCTTTGCTATTTGGGAAACTATTGGCCAAGCCTGGGATTTAGTCAGCGGCAGTAAATGGCCCATTTGGGCGATCGCAATTCTCATCGCTGTCGTCTCTTTTATTGTTCAAATTTTAATCAGTTATATCTTCCAAATAGACCCCCAAGATCCACCCGCCCTTTATCGCTATTTAATCATGCCCTGCATTAATAACATCATCATTGCCCCCTTCTTCGCAGGAGCGGTGATGGTCGGCATACACCGCGCACGCAGTGAAAGTGTCACCGCACGCACAGGCTACCAATATTTTCGAAAAACAATTCCCGTGATGATCACTCTGTTTATCATCGCACTACTCGGAAACATCATCACCTATATCGTGCATTTAGACTCAATCGTCACTGCTGTGGGCGCATACTCAAATTGGTTAAATTTCATTGCCGGTGCTATTTCAGTTTTAGTTTACGTATTTTTATTGTTAGCTGTCCCACTCGTCGTCGACAAAAATTTAGCGCCTCTCACAGCACTAAAAATGTCGTTTACCATCATCAAGCATTGCTGGTTTAAAGTGCTCATCTTGCTGATCATCATTTATTTGTTTTTCCTCATCGCCATGATCCCATTTTTCGTGGGATCATTAATCCACCCCTATGCACGCATATTAGGCATCGTTATTTTAATCGCTGCACTTATTTGGCTAATACCTCTATTATTTTGCATCCAAGGCGTGCTTTATCATAAGTTAGTGGACTAGATGGTGTCTACGCGCCCCCTGAATACCCAACACCATTTGTGGGCTACTGAAACGCATTTCAACTTGCTAACTCAGCGCACTCCAGTTAACATTCGTCTACCATGCGCAGTCACTATGCTAATCAAATTAATAAGTCACTGATCGACAAAGAAATCTCTCTTTGTGGATGGGTGCACCGACGTCGCGATCACGGGGGTCTTATTTTTATCGACTTACGTGATCGCGGTGGGCTCGTGCAAGTAGTTTGTGACCCTGAAAACAAAACCTTATTTGATACGGCCGAAGGCCTGCGCAATGAATACGTCGTAAAAATCACAGGCAAAGTTCGCCACCGCCCGGAAGGAACAGTCAACGCTAACCTCGAATCCGGTGAAGTGGAAGTCGCTGCAACGCACATCGAACTCTTTAACAAATCAGCATCATTGCCTTTTAACATTGATGAATATCAAGAAGTTGGCGAAGAAGTTCGCCTTAAATATCGTTATCTCGACTTACGACGTCCGGAAATGGCAAAACGGCTCATCATGCGCGCTTACATCGTTCGCGCTATTCGCCACTTTTTAGATAAGTATGGCTTTCTCGATATCGAAACGCCGGTGCTCACAAAATCCACCCCCGAGGGTGCACGCGATTATTTAGTCCCGAGCCGCACACATCCGGGTACCTTTTTTGCATTGCCGCAATCACCACAGATTTTTAAAGAATTATTAATGGTCGCGGGTTTTGATCGCTACTATCAAATCGTTCGCTGTTTTCGCGATGAAGATTTACGCGCCGATCGCCAACCCGAATTTACACAGCTCGACTTAGAGATGGCGTTTGTCGAAGAAAAAGATATCCAAGATTTAATGGAAGAAATGATTCGCGAATTATTCGCGGCTTTTCTCGATGTAAAATTACCAAATCCATTTCCACGCATGACTTATCAAGAAGTTATACAACGTTTTGGTACAGATCGGCCCGACTTACGAAACCCATTAGAATTAATCGACATCACCGATTTAATGAAAGACGTGAAATTTAAAGTCTTTCGTGACCCCGCCAACGATCTCCACGGTCGCGTGGCGGCACTACGACTGCCGCAAGGCGGCAAACTCAGCCGTAAAGAAATCGATGATTACACGAAATTTGTCGGTATTTACGGCGCAAAAGGTCTTGCATATATCAAGGTGAACGACCTTGCTCAAGGTATTGAAGGTTTACAATCACCGATTTTAAAATTTTTGCCTGACCCGGTCGTTACCGATATTCTAAAACGCACTCATGCAGAAAATTGCGATATCATTTTCTTTGGTGCCGATAAAGCTCGCGTGGTAAATGAGGCACTAAGCGCCTTGCGTGACCGCCTATGCGCCGACAAACGTTTATATACAAGCACATGGGAGCCCTTATGGGTTGTCGACTTCCCCATGTTTGAGCGCGAAGGCTCTGGCGATTCGCAAGCCTTACATCATCCTTTTACTTCACCCAAAGATCCGGATCCCGAAAAGCTCATTGCAAATCCGGGTGAATCACTTTCACGTGCCTACGACATGGTTCTGAATGGCAGTGAAATCGGCGGCGGCTCGATTCGTATCAACAAGCTCGATATGCAAAAAGCCGTGCTCGGCATTTTAGGCATGTCGCCTGAAGATGCTGACGAGCAATTCGGCCATCTACTAAAAGCACTTCAATTCGGCTGTCCACCGCTCGGAGGCATTGCCTTTGGTATCGATCGCCTCGCTGCGATCATGACGCACTCAACATCTATTCGCGATGTCATCGCGTTCCCCAAAACACAAACGGCACAATGTCCGCTTACCAATGCGCCTTCAAGTGTCGACACCAAACAGTTGGATACGCTGGGCTTGAAAGTGAGCAAGCATCGGAAGTAAATTGTCCAAAATCTACAAACTTCCTTCCCATAATAATTCTAAAAATTGCTTCCAAGGCATAACTTGGATGCCACTGACAGTTCGAGCCGTTTTTTCAAGACAAACTAAAAAATAATGTTTCAATTTTTTTTCTTCTTGTAACGCTTTTAAGTTTTTTAAATCTTGATAGCTTATTTTTTCACTTCCCTTTACTTCAATAGCTATCTCATCTGCTAAAATAAAATCTACCTCATACCCTGACGTTGATCGCCAATAGTTTAATGGGCCAGCTTGACAATAATCAACGTAGCACTTCAATTCATGAAAAATATAACTTTCCAGTGCCTCACCAAATTCTGGCGATTTAACACGAATAAGAGAACGATTTTGCAACATACGTGTAACACCCATATCAAACAGATAATATTTGGATGTTGTAATCGGTTTTCGTCGTTTTGACTTACCCCATGCCGGTAACTCTTCTGCAATTAAAGTATCTTTTAAAATTTCAACATATTCTTGGATCGTACTTCTTGCCACTTGTGCATCATTTGCTATTTTAGTGTAATTCATTAACCGAGCATTGCACCAAGCAGCCACCTCTAAAAAACGACTAAAGGCAGGAATATTACGAACTAACCCCTCAGCAGCAATTTCTTCTTTCAAATAAAGGCCAATGTAAGATGCCAAATCTTCTTCCGGTGCATCAGAAAAATAAATAGAGGGTAGAAGCCCATAGTTGATTGCACGTTCCAAATTAAACTGTTTGCCTAGCTCACAAAAACTTAATGGATGAAGATGCCTAACCCGTGCACGTCCACCAAGCAAATTGACACCAGTGCGTCGAAGCTTTCTAGCACTAGAGCCAGTCAGCAAAAAATGCACCCCCTTTGATTCAATCAGTGCATGCACTTCATTCAATAAAATAGGTAACCGCTGTATTTCGTCAATAATGATGATTTTGTCTTTTGCTGTATATTCTTCTCGAAGCCGCTCGGGTGCACGACTCAATTTTAAAAAGGTATCTGTCTCAAGAAGATTATAAGTTCGATATTTACCTAAAAGGTGCTCAACTAATGAGGATTTTCCTGTTTGGCGAGGCCCAAACAGGAAACAGGACTTTTGTTTTAATACCTTGAGGATATCAAGCCTTCTTGAAATATATCGCATAATGCCAACTCCACCGGCATTTATCATAATAAATGCCGGAATACTTGTCAATTTGAATTTTAGCGTGGGCAACACTATACCCAAAGCGTTTAGTATTTAGATGTTCATAATAAACTTTCGTGAATGGTATATAAGCTCTAAAATCCAAAACCTATGTTATGATATCGGCGTATTAACTAAACTCAAAAGAGCATTAACATGGCTGGACATAGTAAATGGGCAAATATTAAACACTCTAAGGCTCGAGTGGATGCCAAACGTGGCAAAATCTTCACTAAACTGATTCGCGAAATTACCGTTTCTGCCCGCATTGGCGGCGGCGACCCGGATGCTAATCCACGCTTGCGCACGGCAGTCGACAAGGCGCTCGGCAATAACATGCCAAAGGACACTATTCAGCGCGCCATCAAACGCGGCGCCGGTGGCGGCGATGAGGGCAATTTAGATGAAGTACGCTACGAAGGTTATGGGCCGAGTGGTGTTGCCGTCATGGTCGAATGTTTAACCGATAACAAAAATCGCACCGTCGCTGAAGTGCGCCATGCCTTTACAAAATGTGGTGGCAACCTCGGCACAGATGGTTCCGTTGCGTATCTCTTTACAAAAACAGGGTTAATCACATTTACAGCCGGGAGCAACGAAGAAAAAATAATGGAAATCGCACTAGAATCAGGTGCCGATGACGTCACAACTAACGACGATGGCACTATCGATGTCACAACATCGGCTGAAAACTTTGAAACAGCTCGCGATGCAATGGCTGCTGCAGGTCTCAAACCCGAACATGCCGAAGTCACGCTGCTTGCCTCCAATGAAATTTCATTGGATAAAGACACCGCCGAACAAATGATTCGCTTAACGGACATGTTAGAAGATTTAGACGATGTGCAAAACGTTTATTCGAATGCAAATTATCCAGAAGAGGTACTGGGATAACGGAATTTCATTAACAAGGATATCCCATGAAGCATCCAAAACAAATCATTCTCGGCATCGACCCAGGATCGCGTTGCACCGGCTATGGTATCATTTGGACTGAAGGTTCAAACTATGGCTGCATTACTCACGGATACATTCGCACAAAAAGCACCGAAGTGAATCAACGGCTACAACAAATTCAACAAGGACTTCTCGATGTGATCACGACACATTGCCCGAATGAAGCGGCGATCGAACAAATATTCACGCTACGCAACCCAAACTCAGCCCTAAAGCTAGGGCAAGCGCGCGGTGCAGCACTTGCCGCAACCGCCGCTCAAAACCTCCCGACGGCAGAATACAGCGCACGAAAAATAAAACTCGCCGTGGTCGGCTATGGTGCCGCCACAAAAACACAAGTGCAGCATATGGTAAGCGTGTTATTAAAACTGAAAACTCCACCTCAAGCCGATGCCGCCGATGCACTTGCTATCGCAATTTGTCATGCAAATACCAGCCGCTATCAACAACACATCAATCGTGCGAAAATTATGGCGGGAGCAAAAACATGATTGGACGCATCCGTGGACTCATTATCGAAAAACAACCGCCGCATTTATTGTTAGAAGTTGGCGGACTCGCGTATGAAGTCTCGGCACCAATGACAACGTTTTACCACCTTCCCGGCTTACAACAAGAAGTCACGCTATACACGCATCTCGTTATTCGCGAAGACGCACATCAACTATTTGGATTTTATAATGAAAGAGACCGCAAACTATTTCGTTCTCTCATCAAAGTAAACGGTGTTGGCCCGAAACTCGCACTCACAATCTTATCGGGAATTGAGCCCGATTATTTTGTACAATGCGTTTTAAATAACGATGCTAGCACACTCACCGGTATTCCTGGCATCGGCAAAAAAACTGCTGAACGTTTAATCATGGAAACCAAAGATGCGATGGCCGATTGGGACAATGACATTTCGTCTGAAAAAATCGACGGACACGCTGCAACTTCACAAGCGAATCAAAACATTCAAGATGCCATTAGCGCTTTAATCGCGTTAGGCTATAAACCCAATGAAGCAAAACGGTCGGTGATGCAAATTCATCACGCAGATTATTCGAGTGAAGATATAATCCGTTTAGCACTCAAACACATGCTTGCAGGGGATAAATAATGGAACGCGTGGTAGACGCCAATAGCGACATAGATGAAAGAGCTGTTGAATCTTCTATTCGACCTCACTGTCTTAAAGACTATGTCGGCCAACAGCCTGTACGCGAACAAATGGACATCTTTATTAGTGCTGCCTTGAGTCGCAACGAAGCTCTCGATCATGTTTTAATTTTCGGCCCACCGGGTCTCGGAAAAACCACGTTAGCCCATATTATTGCGCACGAAATGCAGGCCGGGCTCAAACAAACCTCGGGCCCTGCACTTGAAAAAGCCGGTGATTTAGCTGCTTTATTAACAAATTTAGAACCAAAAGACGTTTTATTCATCGATGAAATACATCGCTTGAGCCCAGTCATCGAAGAAATACTCTATCCTGCCATGGAAGATTTTCAATTGGATATTATTATTGGCGAAGGCCCTGCCGCTCGCTCTATTAAATTGGATATTCCACCATTTACATTAGTGGGTGCAACGACACGCGCCGGATTATTAACCTCACCACTGCGCGATCGCTTCGGCATTGTGCAGCGCTTAGAATTTTATGGCATCGATGATCTGATTCGAATTGTTAATCGTTCGGCTCGCATTTTGGGTGCACAAATTGATGATAACGGAGCCCATGAAGTCGCCAATCGCTCACGCGGCACACCGCGCATCGCGAACCGTTTGCTACGACGAGTACGCGATTATGCGGAAGTAAAAGGAGACGGCTTAATTAACGGTGATATTGCAAAGGCCGCACTCGATTTATTAAAAGTCGATAAACGCGGTTTCGATGTCATGGATCGAAAATTACTACAAACGTTAATCGACAAATTTCAAGGCGGCCCAGTCGGTATCGACAGTTTGGCTGCCGCCATCAGTGAAGAGCGCGGCACTATCGAAGATGTCATCGAGCCCTATCTGATTCAAGAGGGATTTATCATGCGCACCCCACGCGGTCGCATTGCGACGCATCATGCCTATAAACACTTTGGTCTTTCAACACCACCCGGAAAAAGCCCGCAAAGTAACTTGGACCTGACCGAATCCTGACGACATCCCTTTCTCATTCATGTTAAAATTGCTGGAGAAACAGCTAAGGATAGCGATTCCCGAAAAACAGTAACCCCAAACGCGACTAGCAAGCAATTGTGAAATTATTACTATGGAGATTTTAATAATATGACCAGCGCACCTTCTCTTTGGAGCTTCATTATCAACGCAGGCTTTGTAGTTAAAGTCGTCATTATGATTTTACTACTTGCATCCGTTGCCTCTTGGACCATCATCATTCAGCGCGTTTTTTTACTCAAGCGCACTCGACGTGCCGCAAAAAAATTCGAACAACGTTTTTGGTCAGGCATTGAATTAACAGCACTGTTTGAAGAAATCTCTGCACACCCGGAAAAACTATCCGGACTCAATACTATTTTTCATGCGGGATTTGCCGAATACACGCGGCTAAAAGAAAAACCCGGCACGAAACCCGAGGCAATCATTGAAGCCACGCAACGTGCCATGCGCGTTGCGCAGTCTCGTGAAACGGAAAACTTAGAACGAAACCTTGCGTTCTTAGCAACTGTCGGATCGACCAGTCCGTACGTCGGATTATTTGGCACAGTGTGGGGCATCATGACATCTTTTCGTGCATTAGGTACTGTCCAACAAGCAACAATTGCAATGGTCGCCCCCGGTATTTCCGAAGCATTGATTGCAACCGCGATTGGCTTATTCGCTGCGATTCCCGCAGTGGTTGCTTATAATCGTTTTTCCAATGAATTAGATCGCATTTCACAAAACTACGAAACGTTCCAAGAAGAGTTTTCAAATATACTAAATCGTGAGGTGTATGGTTAATTGTAGTATTTCAATTTACAAGCCGAGAAGTTACAGAAAAAATCATCGTTTGAGAGGTTATTGTGAAGAGAATAGCAAGAACACGAAAAAAACCCCTTGCTGAAATTAACGTGGTACCCTACATCGACGTGATGCTGGTGTTGCTCGTCATTTTTATGATTACAGCGCCGCTACTCATGCAGGGAGTCAATGTACAATTGCCACAGGCAGCCGCTAAATCACTGGCTCCAGATAACATGCCGATCGTTGTCAGTGTCGATCGCCAAGGCAATTATTTTTTAAATACCTCAGAGCACCCCGAGCAACCCATTGCACCACAAAACTTAATTAACGAAGTAGCGGCCACGTTGCAACTTGCAAAACAACGGCATCAACAACGCGACGTTTATGTTAAAGGCGATCGTGACGTGGATTACGGTAAAGTGGTGCAAGCCATGGTGTTACTGCAACACGCGGGCGCTGCGAGTGTCGGTTTAATGACTCAAGACCCCAACGACAAATAACTCAAGCTTCCGGCTTTTTACGATTTTGAGCCTGCTGTAAGGGCGGCTGGACTTCACCAACTTGTGTTGGAATGCCCATATGCTCTCTCACAATTTCATCGGCCTTTTGCCAATCAATTTGTGAACCCTGATCACTCTCTAAAAGACTATTTATCAACGCCACAACCACAACCGAAGTATTCGACAAAGCCTCACGTTCCTCCACTAAGGGTAAATGCGCTTCGATATATAATTTGTGATTCATAGTACCAGCAACATAGGGTTGATTAATAACAAGTACTGGCTCGCCCTTCGAGACCATGCCAAACAATTGTTTAACATCTTCCGGATATAAGTGAATGCAACCAGCACTACTGCGTCGCCCGACACTGCTCGGTTCGTTCGTCCCGTGAATTAAATAAGTTGGTTTCGATAAGCGCAGTGCATAATAACCTAACGGATTCATGGGGCCAGACTGCGCGACTTTTGGCACCGGGTCACCGTGTTCTCGACGATATTTCATGATGCTGTCGGGGACGACCCAAACCGGATTTTTTATTTTTTGGATAATATGCAAGGCACCCAAAGGACTCATCCAATTACGTCTACCAATACCAATGGGATATGTATAAAAATAATTTTTATTTTTGGGAAAATAATACAACCGCATCGTTGCTAAATTAATTATGATTCCCTTACGAGGCACATGCGGCAACAGATATTCACGCGGAACGATGACGACAGTGCCTGGTACGGGTTGGTCTGGATTAACCTCGGGATTTGCCTCCACCAACTCAAAAAAACCAACGTCGTATCGCCTTGCAATCTTTGCAAAATCATCGCCCTCAAATACTTGCCCAAACTGCACCTCACCAAACAAATCATCGCCTTTAGGTGGGAGTTGAAACTTAAGCGCAAAGGATTGTGAGCAAAAAAAGATCAATCCCGCAAACAGGGGAAAAACCCATAAATTATTTTTTTTCAACATCTTATACCAACCCTACCTTGCTAACCATCACCTCATCTCTTCTTTTGGTACGCCGTATGCCAATACATTCGTTACTAGAGTCCCTAACAAAATAATAGTCCATGAAACATACAACCATATCAAAAATATTGGTATGGTCGCCAATGCTCCATATAACAGACGGTAAGTTGGGAAGTGGGTTAAGTATACCGTAAATCCATATTTTGCTAACTGAAACAATAGCATGGAAAGCAACCCACCTATTGCTGCATGCAGTAAGCGTACTTTACAAGAGGGAAGTACCCAGTTAAATATTGTAAACGTGATGAAGGTTAACACATAGGGAAGGATAAAGAAAAGTGGCTTTCGCACGTAAGGCGCCTTCACAACGTCCCCAATAAATGGCACGTGCGCCAGAAATGTACCGAGCACTACCAACCCTCCCAACACAATGGGTGAAACCAATAACACGATGAAATAAACCAAAAATGAAAGGGTAAAACGAAAACGGTGCTCTGCGCGCCAAACCGCATTAAAAGCGCGATTGATATTATACATCATCAACACAGCCACGATCGCCAAAAAAATAAGATTCATAATGGATAAGCGGGTGACATTTAACAAAAATGCATCGAGATATTTCGTAATGACATCGGCCGACTGTGCGACAAAATTTGCAATAATAAATTTCTGAATCTCCTCACCAAGACCTCGAAAGCGAGGAAACAACGACAGCACACTAAACCCGATGATCATCAACGGCACCAATGATAACAACGTGGTATAAGCCAACGACGCTGCACGTGTAGTCAACCCATCGTCTACAAATCGCCGATACAGATACACGACAATACAAGTTATCTTTCTAACGACAGTCCACACGTTACAAAACTCCTGTTATAATTGTCTCTATTTTATGGAGTAATTTTAATCATGCCAAATGTTACTATTTACCACAACCCACGCTGCTCCAAGTCTCGGCAGGCTTTGCAGTTGTTGCGTGACCAACACATTGAACCCGAAATCATAGACTATCTCAAAACACCACCCGCTGCCGATACCCTGAAACACATTTTAAAATTACTGCACCTAAAACCAAGAGAATTGATGCGGACTAAAGAAGCCATTTATCGAGAAAATAACATTGGCAGTGACAGTTTGAGCGAGGAACAACTCATTGGTATGATGGTGAAGCATCCGATATTAATTGAACGCCCTATCGTTATTCACGGCAATAAAGCTGTCATTGGGCGCCCCCCTGAAAAAGTGCTGGAGATACTCTAATGCCCTATATTTTAGTCCTTTACTACAGCCGTTATGGCGCCACTGCAAAAATGGCTCAACACGTGGCACGCGGTGTGGAGCAAGTGTCTGGGATGGAAGCACGAGTTCGTGCAGTGCCCGCTGTTTCATCTAACACCGAGGCCACTGAAAATAGTATTCCTGCCGATGGTCCTCCTTATGCAACGGATGAGGAATTTAAAAATTGTGCCGGTTTAGCTTTAGGTAGTCCCACACGTTTTGGTAACATGGCCGCACCTCTAAAATATTTTTTAGATGGGACTGGAGCTACCTGGCAATCCGGTGCATTAATCGGCAAACCCGCGGGATTTTTCACGTCAACGGCAAGCTTACATGGCGGACAAGAATCGACTTTAATCAGTATGATACTCCCTTTAATTCATCATGGCGCCATTATTGTCGGCCTTCCTTACTCCGAAACCGAATTATTTACTACAACCACCGGTGGAACTCCTTACGGGCCCAGCCATCTCGCGGGTCCAGAAAGTAAATTCCCGCTTAGCAAAGAAGAAGAGAAGTTATGCCAAGCGCTGGGTAAACGACTCGCAAAAGTTGCACTCAAATTAAAAACATAAATACATGACGCCACTACAATATTATCAACAACAACTTGACTCCGGGCTCATTGAAAAAGACCCGCAACAGTTAGAGGCCATGCAAGAGTTGCAACACATTTATACGCAGCTCTTAAAGCAAGAGAGTCAGCGCAAAAATTTTTTAGGTCAGCTAGTTCACTCCCTAAAAACCCCAAAACCCATTAAAGGCCTGTATTTATGGGGCAGCGTGGGCGTTGGAAAAACCTTTATGATGGAGATCTTTTTTCACTGTTTACCCATTAACAAATTACGACTGCATTTTCATCAGTTTATGCAGCGTACGCATGATGAATTAACGCGATTACAGGGGCAGAAAAATCCTCTCGATATTTTTGCAAAAAAACTGGCTAAAGAAACGAGCGTGCTTTGTTTCGATGAATTTTTTGTCTCCAATATCGCCGATGCGATGCTCCTCAGTGGACTTTTGAAATCATTATTTGAAAATGGTATTTGTTTGATTGCAAGCTCAAACGTACAACCCGATGACCTTTATAAAAACGGCATACAACGTGAAAACTTTCTGCCCGCGATCGAACTCATAAAAAATAACACCACCGTGTTTCACATGATCTCGCATCACGACTATCGTCTGGAACACGTTACCCAAGCTGGGGTTTATTTCACTCCCTTAAGTAGTGAAGCTGAACAAAATATGGAAAAAAGTTTCCAGCACTTTTCAAATCACAAACCGGGTGCCGAGGGTACCATCGATATCTATGGTAGGCCTGTGAAAATTCGCAAACAAGCAGGCAGCACTATCTGGTTTGATTTTACCGACATTTGTGGCATTCCACGCTCACAAAAGGATTTTCTTTATTTGGCCAAGCATTACCAAACCGTTTTAATCAGCAACATCCCTGTCATTAGCCAAAACGAGAATAACTTGATTACGTCGTTTATCAATCTCATCGATGTGCTATACGATGCCCGCATCAAATTAGTGATTTCTGCCGAAACGCACGTGGAAGGACTCTATCCAGAAGGTCAAATGCGATTCGCTTTTGCCCGCGCGCAATCGCGCCTCATTGAGATGCAGTCAGCGGATTATTTTGCAAAGTCGCGCTAACTACGTGCCCCTGGATGTGAGGCGCCATTCGTGGGCACTTTACTGTGAAAAATGAGCCTCGCCATATTTTGAATTTCAATTGCTTGGCTTACGCGATTGGTGTTACTGTTTTTCAGGAATCGCCCTCCTTGGCTGCTAAGTACTTCCAATGCTATTCGATCAGCTCAAAGCAGTAAATTTCCGCACAAATGGCGCTCCGAAATACAGTCAGGTGTGCAGTTACAAAAAATCCTTGGCTCAGTTTATTAATGAAAAATATAATGAGCAAACGTTGAAATGGCACTCATAACAACGATTAGCGTACCAAGAACACTGACGGTAGTGATGGTACAACGGTTAATCGTTCTTTCTAATCGCAGCTCAATTTCTGCAAATCTTTTATCGGAATAAGCACGAGACTCTGCAAATTTTTTATCGTATAGCGCACGATCTTCCGCAAATTTTTTATCATATAACGCACGATCCTCTGCGCATTCACGCCTGAATTCTTCGAGCCTTTTATCGAAGTGGTTAAAAGTTTCCTCCATACGACTCATAGCCCGTTCAAACATAGAATCAGTTTCAACTTTAGTATACATACTCTGCCTCAACACCTTAGACAGTGATGCCGAATGCACTTCAGCATGCGTGACACCACCTTTTTCTAACATTTTAACATAAGACAATGTGTCAAATACAATACCGTAGGTCATATTATAAATTCCAAATAATTATGCGCACTCTAACTCTAAATGTGAAGCATCAGTTGTGTATTTACAATAATAGAAAATAAAAATAGAGTCGACAATACAGGGATTAAAAATCCCTAAGGCACTAACGAATGATGCTCATGTCGCGGTTGTGTAAACCGTAAAATTAAATATCCTAACAACCCCGACAAAAAAGAACCGCCGATAACACCGACACGCACCATCGCATCATAGCTTCCGTCGTGACCATGAAACGCTAATGTGCCAATAAATAAACTCATGGTAAAACCAACACCAGCAATGAGCCCTACTCCATACACTCCAAACCAAGTTGAGCCGTGCGGCTTTTTGGCAAACCCCAATTTAACTCCTAGCCAAGAAGCCCCAAAAATCCCGATCTGTTTACCCAAAAACAGTCCCGCACCGATACCAAGTGTGATTGGGCTAAAAAGTTCGTACAGCGAAATACCCGCAAAAGAAACACCCGCATTGGCAAACGCAAAAATTGGCAATACGCCAAAAGCCAACCAAGGATGTAACTTGTGCTCCAAACTACGCAAGGGTGAAACATCGGTGTAGCGTTTATCTCGGATAGGAATGGCAAACGCTAAAACAATTCCTGCCAATGTGGCATGCACACCCGAATTTAAGACGCACAACCACAACGCAATTCCTACTAATACATAGGGTGTAATCGCCATCACTTGAAATCGGTTCAACACGACAAGCAGCACCACACAACCCGTCGCTATCGATAACATCACCACGGAAATATGAACAGTATAAAATATCGCGATAATAATAATGGCCCCGATATCATCAAAAATCGCGAGTGCCGTTAAAAATATTTTTAACGACACCGGCAACCTTGATCTTAATAAAGCCAAAATACCCAGCGAAAAAGCAATATCCGTTGCCGTCGGAATAGCCCAGCCACGCAACGCGACTGCATCGCCACGATTTAGAAGAAAGTAAATTAATCCTGGCACTAACATCCCACCAACAGCAGCTATTGCCGGCAGCACTGCTTTCGACATGCTACTCAACTCACCTTCAAACATCTCCCGCTTAATTTCTAAACCCACCAATAGAAAAAAGATAGTCATCAAACCATCGTTGATCCAGAGTTGTAAGGGTTTTGATAATTTATAATCAGCGATTTGAACAGTAAAATGGAGGTCAAAAAACGCTTCGTAATATTGATGCCATCCGGTGTTATCAATAATTAATGCGAGAATAGCGGCAATAAATAAAATAACACCGGCGCTCGATTCGAGTTGTATGAACTCTCGGAGTGTTCTAAATGGCATTTAGACAGAACCTCCACTGCTCTCACTCGTCGCTTTGCAACAAGCGCAAGCATTATAAATTGCTGCAAGAATAACGCCAGCAATAAAGAGATCCACAAATCCCCAAATAGCACCAAGCACAGCACCCCAAAATGTCGGTGAATATCCTAAATAAACAGAACCGATAACATTGACCATCGAAATACCCCATCCTGACAACGCAGCCAACCAACCCATAATAAGCAAGCCAATCGCCCAAACGATGCCGAAAGCAAATCCGAAAGCCCAAACACGTAATTTTGTACGATTATTATTAGCCATGACAATCTCCTTTGCTTAAATATTACGCACAACAGAATTATACTCGCGTTTTTTACCTCATGCCAGAATAAGGGTAGACTACGAATCATGGATACATACACACTCTCATCAATTATTCTCACACTCGCTGTTATTATTGGCTATTTAAATCATCGTTTTATCCAAATGCAAAGCACCATCGCAATCATGACAGCCGCACTAGGACTCTCTGCAATACTACTCATCTTGCAGCACTTTGGAATTGCCAACATTGCCATAAAAACGGAAGCGATCGTCGCCAATATCAACTTTCCAGACTTATTATTGAAAGGCATGCTGAGTTTTTTATTATTCGCTGGCGCGCTGACCATTGATTTTAGCAGTCTCAAAGATCAAAAATGGGAAATTGGTATTCTTTCCTCGTTGAGCACGATCGTTTCAGCGTTAATTGTGGGCATATTGGTTTATTATTTATTGCCTTTGCTCAGCATCCATTTACCACTGCTATATTGCCTATTGTTCGGCGCACTTATTTCTCCCACGGACCCCATCGCCGTGTTAGCCACATTTAAAAAAATCGGCGTCCCCAAGGCATTGAAAGTCTGTGTAGCCGGTGAATCGCTCTTCAACGACGGTGTTGGTATTGTGATCTTTGCAACACTTTATGCCCTGACTTTTAATGGCACTCCCATTACGTTTGAGCAAGTCAGTCTATTATTTTTAAAGCAAGCCGTGGGTGGCATTGCTTACGGATTATTGTTGGGTTATGTGACGAATTGGCTCATCAAATCGATTAACGATCACCGCATCGCAATTTTATTGACGCTAGGCGCTGTGACCGGTGGCTACGCCTTTGCACTATGGCTTGGCATTTCTGGCCCCCTAGCCATGGTTGTGACCGGCATATTAGTTGGCAACAAGAATATACATAAAAAACAAACTAAAATGAGTGAATCATTAGATATTTTTTGGGAAGTTATCGATGAGATATTAAATGCTGTTTTATTTTTATTAATCGGATTCGAGTTATTAAACATACAAGCTAGCGGACTTCAAATCATCGCGATTCTCGGCGCAATTCCATTAGTGTTATTTGTGCGACTACTAACAGTCGCTATTCCCATGAAATTGATTCAGCTACGGCGACAACACAACCCCTACACCATCGCTATTTTAACATGGGGCGGATTACGCGGAGGATTGGCCGTTGCTCTGGCATTATCACTGCCACCAAGCGACTACCGCAATTTTATTTTGGCAATGACTTACGGGGTTGTCGCATTCGCCGTTATCGTACAGGGCCTCAGCATCAAGCCTTTAGCACACTTATCAAAACAGTAGCACAAGGTGCATTAACCCTTTGCATTTTGAGCTCAAACCCATTAAGATGGCCATCTTTGCTTAGGTCGATAGGCGGCCTAATGCAGTTAAAATCAACAAGTTAATTTAAGGTAGGTGAGCGTATTCTATGCCAACCATAGAGATACCAGATGATCACGCTTTCGACGTCTCGTTACGTCGCTTCAAAAGAGCATGTGAAAAAGCCGGGATTCCCACAAAACTCAGACAAATCGAGTATTATGAGAAGCCCACAAGCAAGCGTAAACGCAGACGTGCTGCTGCTGTCAAACGCTATGCGAAAAAGCTGCAAAAAGAGCAAGAAGCATTGGATCGAGAACGCAGCCGCTATTAAAGGATCAAGATGACAGCGGAAGATCTTAAGAAAAAAATCCAAAACGATATGGTTGCCGCGATGCGCGCTAAAGAAAAAGAGCGTCTCGGCACCATTCGTTTGTTAATGGCAGCGATCAAACAACGTGAAATCGACGATCAAATAACATTAGATAATAATGGCGTACTCAAGGTCATCGAAAAAATGATCAAGCAGCGCCGTGATTCCATCAAACAGTATGAAACCGGCAATCGTCCTGAGCTTGCCGAGAAAGAAAGTAAAGAAATCGACATTCTTCAAGTCTACATGCCAGCACAAATGAGCGATGCGGATATTAATGCCGCTATCGATGAGGCTATCCAAAGCACAGGCGCTTCCAGCATGAAAGACATGGGTAAAGTCATGGGCGTTCTCAAAGATAAGCTCCAAGGCCGAGCCGATATGGGTGCTGTCAGCGCTAAAATCAAACAACACTTAGACGCTTAACTGCTTCAATTACGACAAGCAAACAACCTCCACTCAAAACTCATTAATTTGACAAATATCCAACGTTACTGCTTAGATACCATCATGACGGGACGCATACCACAAAACTTTATCCAAGATGTACTCGAACGCACTGACATTGTCGAGCTCATTCAGGCGCGCGTCCAACTCACCAAACGCGGTGCTAACTATCAGGCGCGATGTCCTTTTCATGAAGAAAAAACACCCTCCTTCACCGTCAGCCAAGACAAACAATTCTACTACTGCTTCGGCTGCGGGGCGCATGGCAATGCCATCGGTTTTCTTATGGCGTTTGACCGCATGGAATTTTTGGACGCGCTGAAACATCTCGCGAGTCATTTGGGTATGGAAGTGCCCCAAACCGATACACAAAAATCCAAAGCTGATGGCACACAAGACTTCTACCCTCTGCTCGAAAAAGTTTCACAATACTATCAACAGCAACTGCGTAACGCACAGCTTGCGATCCATTATTTAAAATCACGCGGGCTTGATGGCCATACAGCAAAGCGATTCGCCATCGGATTTGCTCCCGCGCAATGGGAAAACTTATTACCAAACTTAGGTCGTCAGGCAAAAACAAAAGCAGATCTACTAACAAATGGTTTGCTCATTAAAAAAAACCAACGCGCTTACGATCGTTTTCGCAATCGCATCATGTTTCCAATCCGCGATGTACGCGGACGCGTTATTGCATTCGGCGGACGAACAATCGGCGATGACTTACCAAAATATATGAACTCGCCAGAAACACCGATTTTTCATAAAAGCAGCGAACTCTATGGTTTATACGAGGCACGCCAACAAAACAAAGACCTAAAACGCATCGTCATTGTAGAAGGTTATATGGATATTGTGTCGCTCCATCAACACGGCATTACCTATGCCGTTGCAACCTTAGGCACGGCCACCAACCCCCGACACCTCCAAAAACTATTGCGTTACACAAGCGAAGTGATTTTTTGTTTTGATGGCGACAACGCAGGACGCAATGCCGCCTGGAAAGCACTGACGATGAGCTTGCCGATGATGCGCGATGGCATTCACATTCGTTTTTTATTTTTATCGCAAGGTGAAGACCCTGATTCACTGATTCAAAAAATAGGTCATGAAAAATTTGAACACTTATTAGATCACGCCGAGTCACTCAGCGATGTATTTTTCAACCACTTAAAAAATGAAATCCCGATCCACTCACTCGACAGCAAAGCACATTTTGCAAAAGAAGCATCGACTTACCTCAACATGATGCCAGAAGGACTATTCCGTCAACTCCTGTTTGAGGAACTGGGAAAATTGTTGCATATTGAAGCGAATGAGCTCACCGATTTACTATCAAACGCCAAAACAACAACACCAACGCAACATACACTCCGAGGCGACCAAGTCTTACCTCCCGCCTATTTGGCCATCGCGTTGTTGCTACAACAACCCAATCTCGCGCACAGTATTGACGACCCTACTGACCTGAATGATATTCAAGCCCCCGGCATCCCCCTTCTGCTAAAGCTCATCAACATCCTACAGAAACAACCTAAACTCTCTACAGGCCACCTACTCTCTATCTGCCAGAACGCAGATGATCAGCAATGGATCGCTCAGTTAGCAGCCCGTAAACTGCCGATTGCCGACGAAGGTCTTGCCTTAGAACTGAGGGGCGCGTTGGATCGCTTGCGCGAACAGCATCAAGACCGTCTGGCCCAGCAGCTCATCCAAAAGGCCGAGAGCAGCGGCCTGACCCCAGAAGAGAAGAAAAAATTGCACCAGCTCTTGACGAATGCCGCTAGAGACCCTATATAAGACTGTAAACATCTCAATTAGGCTAGATTGCACAAGGCGTTAACGGTAGAATAGAGGGTTTTTGGGCTAGACCCAAAAGCCCGAAAAGAGGTATGGCATCACATGGCAACCAAAAAGAAATCAGCACCTAAACGTGCTAAGAGCACCAAATCCACTAAAAAATCGACTGTGGCCAAGAGATCGGTTAAAAAAACCATTAAATCAAAGGCTAAAAAGGCCAAGGCGCCGATAAAGAAAACAAGCTCGGCTGCTAAAGCAAAGGCCGTTAAAAAACCTGTACCCTCTCGGGAAAAAACAGCAAAACCAAAAGCTGTAGCTGTAAAAGCAAAATCGAAACCTGCTGCGCAAAAACCCGCTGAGCCCGAAAAACAATCCATCGAAAAAGAAGTGCCAAAAACCCAAATGACAAAACCACAAGCTCGACCTAAAGAAGTAAGCAAAGGCGAAGCCCCACGTATGGGATTCAGCGCATTGCTCGACGAAGCCAAACGCAAAGGCTTTCTCACTCATGAAGATCTCATTAACCTTTTGCCAAACGACTATGTGGACCCTGCTCAAATGGAAGGGATCATCAGTCGTCTGAACGAAATGGGCATCAAAGTCTTTGAAGTGCCACCCGATGAAGATTCTCTATTACTTGAAGAAGAGTCACAAGACGAAGAAATTAATGACGATGTCGCAGAAGTATTAGCGATTGAAACCCGCACAACAGATCCTGTCCGCATGTACATGCGTGAAATGGGTAGCGTGGAGCTATTAACGCGAGAAGGCGAAATTGTCATCGCAAAACGAATTGAAGAAGGTATTCGTCAGGTCATGGGTGCGATTGTTCAATATCCAGAGCTGATTGCAAAATTTATTACTGAGTATGAAAGCATCATAGAATCAGAAGGTCGCTTAAGTGATCTCATTATTGACTTCTTTGATGAAGAAGAGTCCACCACACCGACGCCAGCCGTCGAAGAAGAAACCGCTAAACATGATGTTGAAGCAGAAGCGACTGAAGAATCCGATGAGTTTGGTGAAGGCGGACCCGAGCCTGTTATTACCGAAAAACACATCAAAGAATTACAGAAGCTGCTTAATCGCTACGTTAAATCCATCAAACGTTATGGTAAAAAACATCCCACAACGCTTAAACACCAGAAAGCACTCTCGGACCATTTCTCAACGTTTAAACTAGCGATCAAACAATTCAATCGGCTGACAAATCGTTTGCGTAAATTATTAAATCTAACGCGCACGCATGAACGCACGATCATGCATTATTGTGTCGCCAAAGGACGCACGACGCGCAAAAAATTCATTGCTTCGTTCCCTCACAACGAAACCAACTTAAAATGGTTGGAAACCTATAAAAAAGATAATAAAGAGCAAGCTAAGCGATTAGATTTATACAGCAAAGAAATTTTCCGAGCCCAAAAGAAACTGGCACAAATTGAAGAGGAAAGTAATCTAACCATTCACGACATCAAAGAAATCAATCGCCGTGTGGCGATTGGCGAAGCAAAGTCGCGTCGCGCTAAAAAAGAAATGATCGAAGCTAACTTACGGTTGGTCATTTCCATCGCGAAAAAATACACGAATCGTGGCCTGCAATTTCTGGATCTCATCCAGGAAGGCAATATCGGCCTCATGAAAGCAGTTGATAAATTCGAATATCGTCGTGGTTACAAGTTCTCCACGTATGCAACGTGGTGGATCCGACAAGCAATCACACGATCGATTGCCGATCAGGCTCGTACCATTCGAATCCCTGTGCACATGATCGAAACGATTAACAAGCTCAATCGCATTACGCGACAAATCTTGCAAGAAACTGGCCAAGAACCAACACCGGAAGTCTTGAGTAAACACATGGACATGCCGGAAGAAAAAGTTCGCAAGGTATTAAAAATTGCCAAAGAACCCATTTCGATGGAAACACCGATCGGCGAGGACGAAGATTCTAATTTGGGTGATTTCATCGAAGATGTGAATGTTGACTCACCGGTTGATTTTGCAACGTCTTCTGGACTAGGCGAAGCTACTCAAGAAATTTTATCGAGTCTGACACCACGCGAAGCAAAAGTTTTACGTATGCGTTTTGGTATCGATATGAACACCGACCACACACTGGAAGAAGTGGGCAAACAGTTTGATGTCACACGTGAACGTATTCGACAAATTGAAGCAAAAGCACTACGAAAACTTCGCCATCCTAGCCGTGCAGAAAAATTGCATAGCTTCCTGGAATCCGAAGAAAAGTAGTGCACGCGAATAAAACACTATGAAAAAATTTGCGACACTCATATCAACATTGATAGCACTCGCCTCGGTTAGCCTTCCAAGCGCATTTGCTCTTGCGCAGGCTGACTTAGGCACAACGATTGTGGCTTTTCCTTCGAACAGTGCGATGATGACACCGACACTGGATGAAGACATCAAAAACAATCGCAATAAATACCCGGGCTCAAACAGTGCTTATTTAGCTTACCAACAAAGAGACCTTGCCTGGGCGAAAGCGCAAGAGGTGTTAAATACCATTGGGAATGGTGAATTTACGAATCAATATATTATGGCTAACACGGCTACAAAATACAGCGAGTCTTTTATTATAAACTCACAAGAATGGATAGCCGCTCGCCGCATTATTGCATCGTTTGGCCCGAATGCTGCAAAGCTCAGCTTGATGAATCAAGGCCAATATTCTGATTATTTAAAAATAATGGCACCCCATAACGAAAGCCAAGTTTATGTGGCAGTGGTCCACTACTTCCCCGGCTGTAACGACCAAAAATGTGTTTACAGCATTGTCGGCTTAGTTGCCAATTCGCCTTATAAAAACTGGCAACTCGCTGGGTTTCACATCTTTTCTAGGGTTAGAAAATAAATCCGCGCCTTTCATTGAGTATTTAATTATTCTCTGGCCGAAGAAGCTGTTTAAGTTTATTAATCAGCACCTTTTTATTCGAGCAATTTAGCTTCATTCGCAAAAGATTCACATGACATTCGACGGTGCGAGCACCAATGCCTAACTGCTCACCGATTCTTCTATACGTTAAATTTTTTAACAAAAGTAAAGAAATATCCATCTGGCGTTGAGTCAAATACATGCTGTTTGAGTCAACTTGGAAATAGTACCGTTTATGATTTTTTTTATTCTCAGAAACATCAGGATTTTGTTGCTGAGATTCTATTTCTTTTAACCAATGATTAGTCATTTATAAACTTCTTCTCATTCAATCTAACATATAAGCGTAATAATCGAATACCCGCAGTTGCTGATGGTATTGCCCCTTGTAAGATGCTGTAGATCGTTGACCGATTGACGCCGACTTTTCGAGCTAGCGATGAAACTGTGAAGGCCCGCTGTAACAAAATTGCGTTAACAATTTCTTTTGTGGTTTTTGGAATAATCATGATAATGCCTCAGGAGTTTGTAAATCGGGTCGCAATCGTTCATGTAAAAGTAATAATTGCTCCCCTGCTTTTAATGGCATCACAATGTCATAATGTTTTGATAAACATGATCGCCAAAAACCTTCTTCAATCTGTGTTACTTCAACTAATGCTTCGATCGTCACACCTTCTAATTCCAATATTTCTGTAATGATCGTTCGCCAAAAATATGAGTCCTCAGATATTTCTGTTATCTCATCTTCAAAAGGTTCAACATCATCCCGCTCCGTAGAATGAGGATGCCAGTACCCGAAAATCCGACGCCAATGCCCTAAAAAAAGAGCCATCAAATGAATGCTGACATCCTGGAGATGATCTAAAGACGCCACAGAAAATACAGTCTTATTGATTTTCTTCTCACCCATTGTTTGTATTGCTCCCGGTGTATGGCCTATACAGAAGTGGCTTTCTTATAATATGATCCTAAGTTGTGATACTATTTAGCTTAGAATTCATGGGAATAGGAGGAGGATCGGTTAGCACCATTACCCCAGACCTTTATGATTAATATTTAATCATAATTTAATTAAATGAGTAATAATACTTCTCCCATATATGGTGTGAGGCTGGTGCCTCATTTTTGTTGATGGCATCTAAATAACCCTCCCAAACTCGTGCCTATTGATAAATAATCCGATGACAATGTCGTGCAATTTATCCAGTTTAGAAAAGCAAATCGTCTTTCTCGCTAATCGCTTTATTCGTGTGCGCAACGTGAGATGCTTTCGTTCAATCGCTTGGGTATTTTGCTTTCCCACCAAATGTTTTGATTGAGGCAGGTGTCTTTCATAAGCACCCCAATCATCTGTATAGTAAAAGTTGATATCAAATGAGCTCAGTTTTTCTTTCAGTGCTTTAAATGCTGAATCTTTTCTTGGACCAAAATGATAAGCTAACACCTCATGTGTATGGTGATCAATCGCATGCCAAAGCCAACGTTGATTCTGTTTATTTCGAACAAAACTCCACATTTCATCCAGCTCCGCTTCTTCAACTTGTACAACATTAACAGTAACAGACGCACCAAGTGATTCTTTTTCCTTTAAAAGTCGTGTATTGACGCTCTCCAAACCTTCACCCTTTTTTTTAATTCACCAATAACAGTGTTAATGCTAATACGTAAAACGCGTGCAGTATCTCTGACGCCACTACCATTCATTGCCATATCAACTATTTTATCTTTAACACCAGGGGCACGAGCATTATGTGTGTAATCTAGAAGAAATGTATTTTTCTCACAAGCATTATTTTTACATTGAAACCTTTGCTTTCCTGTACTGCTGACGCCAAATTTTACAACCTCATGTAAACAGCAGCAGGGGCAAGCAACATTGATTCTTGCCATTCATGCAATCCTTATCCTAATGATTTTCTGAAATAGCAAAATATATCACATCAACAAAAATGAGGCACTACCTGGTGTGAGACATAAACTACAGGATGCAACATGCCCGATAGGACTGAAAAATCTATTCAAACATTAGACCCTAGTCACAAGGAAGCCAGAGCAAAACGCGTGAAAAGTTTGCGACAATTAACTCAGCTTTCAAGACGCGCCTTTGCTGAGCGTTATGGTATTCCAGCACCTACTTTACAAAACTGGGAAGATGCTAAAGGCAATGGACTCTCAGAAAAAGGTGCAAGAAATATTGTGCAACTTCTCAAAGAAGCTGGAATTTACTGTAGTGTTGATTGGTTAATGTACGGCATTGGTTCAGGGCCTCAAGTATCTGAAAAGCAATACCAAGTCGAAGAATCCCTACCCAATGATGCGTGGTACAAGCAAGATAAAACGCGTATCGAAGAAGAATTATCGTTATTTCATCAACATTTTCCAAATGCGATAGAATTTGTGGTTCCCGATGACAGCATGGAACCACGCTTTATAAAGGGCGAATGGGTAGCAGGTGTTCGACATCAAGCTACAGAACTTTCTAAAGCAATCGGAAAAGCTTGCATTGTATTAACGAAAGATGGACAAATGATTTTACGCGAAGTGCGTAAGAGTGATATTCCCGGTCGTTACACATTGGCTTGTTTAAATTTAAAAACGACTGCAACAAAACCCTTTATTTACGATGTCGAACTGGTTTATGCCGCACCCGTTATTTGGAGTCGTCGGCTAATCACGACAATTATGTGAAATGAATTTCTTCCAACAGCTTCGTCTCCTTGACACATTCAATAAGCTGAGTGATCGTGTCACATGAAAGTTTTTTCTTCATGCTCTCGATATAAAAAAGAATTGTTCGTTCTGTGCAGTTATGGATCTTCGCAATCTCGCAACGTAACAAAATCAACATCTATTGCGACAGCTTTCAGGAATTCTTTTTTATTATGACACGATGCTGATATTAGTTTGCTTTTAGAAAATGGTCTTTTGGTGAGCTGTTTTAACATTGCACTCGTTAAATGAATCCCTTTAGCATTCAGATCTGATGCTATTTGTATTTCTGTATTCAATAATAAATATGCGTCATATTTTTCTGCAAGGTAAATAGCAGAAGTTGCAAGTTTGCGATACTCTTCAGTTGATAGAGCTTTCGCTCTTAATTGAGCTAGCTTAATCCCTTTCATGAAGTGCTTTTCTAATTTTGTTAAAAACAAATCTGAATTAGCTGGATTATAACCCGTGAGCATATAGAGACGCGGCAATGCTAATTTCTTTATAGACTTTTTACTATTATCAAATTTACTCATCCTCTATTTTTCCTGGTGCTAAGTTTTTTCACTAACTTTGAAGTCTATGTATATGAGCATAATTATTTATAGTTTATCCAACCCTATGTTGAACAGTTATGTTTATTCCTCATACAAATACACCTTTATTATCTATTTTCTCAGTCAAGAGTTTACTTGATTTGAGTAAAACTATACATATTAGAGAAATTAGCGAAATGAATATTAAATATATGCTTTGTAGTATAATATATATTATATTTTGACAAAAACGCCATAATTAGAGGGGCTGTTCCTCCAAACATTGTCGCAGACAAATCAGCCACAATAAATGGTTTGTGGTCAGACCCAATGCAATAATCTGCAATTTTAATAACTTCTTTCATGATGACGCATATCCATCGATTTTAATAAGACTCTATTTGGAACTAGGTAGGGGCTTTGTTGCCTAACCTCACGGCTTTGTCTGTGTCGCAAAATTTAGGCGCAACGATAACTCGCCGGCATTCCTAGCCGTGTCATTTTATTTAACACACCACAACCGATCATTGATTCGATTTTTTGCCGTACAAAATCTCGAGCATGTAACGTACTACCCAATATTCTTTTGTAGCGTTGAATCGCCAACTCTGAATAATTCCGATAACCGTATTGTCTTATTCGTTGCCAAGCCATTCGGCCCAATGCTTTTAGTTGCTTAACATTACCATTACGTTGTGTATGATTATTTTTATCATAAACAGCATCACTATCAGGCGGAATTATTATAGCGGCTCCTTTAAAGTAATTTGATAATATTTCATAAACAGGATTCTTATCGTAGGCACCATCGGCGCTGACATGGCCCACTTTGCAAGTAAGTTGCTTTGATAACGTTGCAACGCTTTGGCAATCCGCCGTAAAGCGATCCGTTAAATCATTACCATGAATAATATGTTTATTATCAACGGCTATATGCAATTTACGCCAACTCCGTTTGGCTGATAATGTATATGTTTCCTGATGCCATTCACCTCTGCCAAACCGTTTTAACCCAGTGGAGTCAAGGGCGATAGCCACAACGCTTTTATCTGCCGATTCCGTTTTCCTGTAACGAGGCGACTGAATAGTTAAAAGCGCTAACCGTTTTGACAAGCAACTGTAATCCGGTGATTTTATATTAAGGGCTTTCATCTTGAAAATTGAATTCATAAACCCTTGACATTGCCTCAACGCTAAACGAAAAACTTGCCGAATTTCATGGCAGGTAATGATCGCAAGATCCGTGAACTTTTGGGGTGCGCCTTTGCCATCATACACACGATCTTTTTCATACCACGAATGAATAATATCATCGGATATCCAGATTTCAATATTGGCACGATTGCGTAATGCATTATTATATTCACGCCAATTGCTCACCTTGTATTTCTGCTTGGGAATCGTCCAGCCTTTTTTGTTTGGATATTTATTTGGCATATGAACCGCCTTCTGCTTGAAAACCCTGGGGTGCTGATTATAATATAGACAGCAAAAATTACATAGATTGTTCATGTTTTAGTTAGGCAACAAAGCCTATTGCCACCTCGAATCGCGCACCAGTATGAAAAAATTGAACCCTACGGAATTTGGATTTTATTAGCGTTATTAGTATTTGGCATTTTAGGGCGAGTGCTTTACACGCCCGTTGTACACTTATCGCAATTCATTCGCTCACTGTTTGGGCTCTAGTTATTGATCATATTCAAACACTCTTACCACCTTAGTGACTCCTGAGACGCGTCGTGCTACGTCGGTGGCTAGAGCGGCTTGCTTGCGAGTAACAGCCCCCATTAAATAAACAACACCGTTTTCGGTTATCACTTTGAGATTAGTAGAGCGTAATCCCGATTTCGTTAGCATCGCTGTTCTGACTTTGGTAGTAATCCATGAGTCGCTTGTGCGTTGCAATGTAGATGTGGGGCCTTCGATGGTGATCTCATTGTATATGCGTTTAATATTTTTCACGCGGGAAATTATTTGATAGGCGCGAGCGCGAATTTCAGGTGTTTGTGCTTGTCCTACCAATAATGCGATATTGTTGAATACGGCAACCGAAATATGTGAATGGCCTTTTAACACAGGGTCGCTGTTGAGCCAACGCTGCGCATAACTCCGCGCATTTTGATCTTCTGACATCGTATTAAAGCTACGTTTATCATAAATGACGGCACCCCCTGCTGTAGCACCAGCAACAAGAGCAATGGGCACGGCTGCCACGCAACCGATCAATGGAATCGTCATAATTAATAAGATGATTAATTTTTTCATGGCGGTTAATCCTCGGTCTCAAATAATTGGCGATCAATGATGTCGCATAAGCAATGAATAATCAGTAGGTGTGTTTCTTGGATTCGTGCGGTTGAATCTGCGGGAACGCGAATTTCTATATCTTGTGCATTGAGTAAATTTGCTAACTCTCCACCATCGCGACCCGTTAAAGCAATGGTGCGCACGTCACGCAGATGAGCAGCTTCGATCGCGTTTAGAATATTTTTTGAGTGACCACTCGTTGAGATAGCCAAGAGAATATCGCCGGGTTGACCTAAGGCTTTAATTTGTTTAGCAAAAATCTCGTCGAAGCTGTAGTCATTTGCGATGGATGTCACAGTAGACGCATCTGTTGTCAATGCTATGGCAGGCAAGCCTGGTCGTTCGGCTTCAAATCGATTTAGCATTTCTGCTGAGAAATGTTGTGCATCGGCGGCTGAGCCTCCGTTACCACAGCTCAGGATTTTATGATTATTGAGTAGGCACTGGACCATAAGTTCGCCCGCTTGTGCAATAGGATCGACCAGTGTATCCGCTGCCGTTATTTTTGTTTGGATACTATCGTTGAAGTTGTGTTTTATGCGTTGAAAGAGATCCATTATAGCCCTGTACCAGATAAAGTGTTTTAGTATTCTACCTCAAAAGCGTTTCTGATCCAGGTTATTTTTTCTTCTGGATTCAAGCCGAGCACATCGAATCGGCAGTTCACTTTGTCCACTAAGTTGTGTTGTTGTAGATAATGCATTGCCGCCTTGATTATGCGGTATTTTTTACTCGGTGAAATCGTTTCGATGCTGTTGCCATAGTGCTGTCGTTGGCGAAAACGTACTTCAACAAACACCAAATAGTCCTTATCCTCCATGATTAAGTCAATTTCACCTTGAGGGCATCGAAAATTTTTTTCGATGAGTTGCAGGCCTTTTTTTTGTAAGTAGTTGCTTGCGGCTGTTTCTGCAATTTGGCCGATTTCATAGTTTGTTGTCATTCAACACCTTGAGTTAGCAATTTGTTTAGGTGCCTTGCAACAACTCCGGTTTACCATCGATCATTTGTGCCCAAACTAACTTTCGATAAATATGTTGGTTCGGAGAAAGATATAGCATGCCGGTTGCACTATAGACACCAAATTGTGGCAGGATCGCCAACTTACCGAGTCTTGGAATGATATCGTAAGCATCAACACCTAATCCATACAGTCGTGTATTTTGTGCATAAGAGCGCGGCCACAAAATTTTAATGCGATGTCGAGTTTGCGCTAAATTTGTAGGCAATTGTGACGGTGATTTTAAAACCCAAGGCATATCATCAAACACGACACCATTAAGATCGTGGTCGATGTTAGGTTGCGGAATGCCAGGATAGATTAGCGAAGTGGCATAAACTGGAACGTTACCAGCGTAATAAAATTTTAAGAGCGGCAAAATTTCACGGGCTTGTGCCGGGCCTGCAACTAAGAAAATAGTGTCAAAATCTTTACGGCGTCGCGGAACTGTTCGTATTTTTTCACGCAATACATAATGTAGATTTCGCTCGCGTGATTTTGATTGGTCGATATTTAAAAGCTGACTAATGTCTTTATTGAAATCATCACGGTGGCTGTAATTCAACTGCGTGATGGTACGTCCACCTAAAGATTCCCACGTTTGTTGAAAGACTTTTGCGATTGACGCGCCCCAGGGGCCGGTAGGTGCAATAATAAGTGCGCGCGTATGATGATCATTGTAGGCTTTTACAGCAGCTTGTCGCGCTTCATCGATGGGTGATAGTCCAAACTGATATAAATTTAGAATTTTGTCGTCGTTTGCAGATAATGTATTCAGCGCTAATGTTGGCACTTGAATTTTGCTTGTGTTGACGAGTTTAGTGAGGTTGGCTTTCGTCAATGGGCCTACGACGAAGTCGGCGCCTTGTTGAACAGCTTTTTGATATATTGTGTTAATGTCTCCAGAATTCGTGTTAAAAACGGTAATCGTCGGTGTATAACCTTGTTTTTTAGCGCTGTAATATGCTGCAAAGAAACCATTGCGGATAGCATTACCTTGTTTTGCTAACGGGCCTGTTGTTGGCAACAATAATGCGATGCGTTTTGGCATTGTGTGTAAGGCTATATTGCTGGATTGGATGTTTGCTAACAATACGCGTGCGGGGTGATTAGGATATTGTTGCTGCCAATTTTTTAATGCTTGCAACAAAGATTGTGAATTCTGTGTTTGGTTTGAAATTAATACCAATGAAAGCCAGCCGTGTTGATAAGGTGTTGTTGCTTGCTGTTGCAAGTTTTGTAGGGTTTCTGGGCTCAACGATTGCAAGCTTTCCCACGTTTGAAGTAAATTCGCTTCGCGTGCATTGGAAGGCAATAACGCGAGTGCTTCACCTTCTTGTGTAATGCTCGCTAGATAATTGCCTTGTGCTTGATAAGTATCGGCGAGCAATTGATGCAATTTTACTTGCCAGTTATTGGCGAGCGCGGTATTGCTTGCAGCAGCTTGATTGAGCAAAG